>JAUIFY010000372.1 GCA_030430245.1 bacterium
CGGTTCGCCCCCGGAGCGCGGGAACCTTCTTGATCTCCCGCTCCGAGACCTCCTTGAACGACTCGGCGGTGTCGAGCAGGAACGTCAGCTCGTCGGCGCTCAATCCCTCCAGCCCGAGGAGGTGCGGTCTCTCGAACAACATGGCTCAAGCCCTCCCGGCCGGGCCCGCCGAGCCGTTGCCGGCCTGCCCGGTCGCGATCGATCGCCCCGGGCGCACCCACGCCGGCCCGGGGAGAATCGCCACCTCGTCGACGCCTTCCGACTCCGCGAGCCGCACCTGGACGTTCTCCGATCGCTGCGTGGGCAGGTTCTTGCCCACGTAGTCGGCTCGAATCGGCAGCTCGCGGTGTCCGCGGTCGACGAGCACCCCGAGCTGAATCGCCTGGGGCCGTCCGAAGTCCATCAATGCGTCGAGCGCCGCGCGAACGGTTCGCCCGGTGAAGAGCACGTCGTCGACGAGGAGGATCGTGCGCCCGTCGACCTCCCAGGGGATGTCGGTGATCTGGACCGGAGCGTGGTCGGCACCCCGGTGGAGGTCGTCGCGATAGAGCGTGATGTCCATCGCCCCGAAGGGCACGTCGGCTCCCTCGAGACGGTTGAGCTCCGCCTGCAGACGCCGGCCGAGGAAGTCGCCGCGAGAGCGAATGCCGACGATGCCGAGGCCGTCGACCCCCTTGTTCCGCTCGACGATCTCGTGCGCGATACGGACGAGCGCTCGGTGTACGCCCGCCGGGTCCATCACCACACGCCGTTCGGCGTGCTCGTTCTCTTCGCTCATCCCCCTGACCTTTCCGGACCTCTCTGGATCCGATTAAAAGGTGTCGTCAGGGTGTTCGGTACTCCCCGGGATCGAGCGTGTCAACGCACGCCCGGCCGAATCGGCGCGGCTCAGCTCCGCTTCGCGTCCCGGGCGCGCTGGAGGAGATCCCCCAGCGTCGAGAGGCTCTCGATCGACTGGCTCTTCGCGTGCCGCGCGATCTCCTCGCGCTCCTGCCGCCGTTGCAGGCGTTTTCGCGACAGCCGGGCGCGACGGCCCCCCGCCTCGACCCGCAGGACCTCCGCCTCGATCTCGGTCCCGCGCGGGAATTCGGCCTTGTGATCGGAACCGCGCGGCGTGTCCATCTCCGCGTTCGGGATGACGCCCTGCTGCCCCGGGCCGAGGCGGAGGACGACGGCCCCCGGCTGCACTTCCTCGACTCGTCCCGTCACCGCGGCGCCCACCCGCAGGGGCAGGGGTTCCACCTTCTCCCCGACCGCCATCCCTCCGGGCGCCGGCGCGAGCGCGATCCGGCGCCGCTTCGCATCCACCTCGAGCACCAGGACCGCCATGACGGCCCCACCCTTCGAGGCTTCCTCGAGCTTGTCCAGCGCGCCCCGCGGTAGCTCCGCCGCATGGAGGAGTCCTTCCACCCCGGGCGCGAGCTCGAGAAACGCGCCGAAGTCCGTCACCCGCACGATCCGCCCATCGGCGACGTGCCACGGTGCGAACGTCTCCCCCACGCGGTTCCACGGGTTCTCCTGCGCCGCCTTGATGCTGAGCGCGATTCGGCCGCTCCCGGGCTTCCCCCGACCGCCCCTGCTCTTGCCGACCTTGAGCACCCGGACGTCGACGTCCTGCCCCACGTCGAGCACGTCGGCCGGACGCTCCACGCGGCCGTGCGCGACCTCGCTCACGTGGACCATGCCCTCTACCCCGCCGAGGTCGATGAAGGCTCCGAAGTCGGTCAGGCGCGCGACGCGACCCGAGAGCACCGCATCGGGCACGATCCGGCGGCGCAGCTCCGCCGCTTGCGCGCGCGCCTCCCGTTCGAGAAGCTTGCGTCGCGAGAGGCGCATGCGGCCCGACGCGTCGTCGCGCCCCTGCACCGCAAAGTCGAGCTCGCGGTTCAGGAAGGACGAAGCGTCGGTGACGCGACGGGCGTCGACCTGCCCCAGCGAACAGAAACCGGGGCCCAGGGGCGTCTCGACCTCGAAGCCGCCCTTCACCATGCCGGCGATGCGCCCCCGCACGATCTGCGGCGACGTGGCCTCGCGCCCCTCGTCCGCAGCCATGCCGATCTCCCTACCGGACCTCCGATGCCACGGTCACTCCCCGGCGAACGTGCCCCGTCAGGCCGACTCGGCCAGGGGAACCGTGTTCGCGAACGGATCCGGCGCGCCGAGCTTCAGGATGCGCTCGCCGAATCGGTCCTCGAGGCCGCGGGTCGCGTTGCGCGTGTCGACGACGAGACGCGAGCAGGACGTGATCCAAGGGATGTCGAAATCCGAATGGTCCGTCAGGATCACCGCGCAGTCCGCCAGGCGCAGGTTCTCTTCGGTGAGCGGCACACCCGCCATGGAGCCGGACTCGAGAATCAGCTCGGGAACGTACGGGTCGTGATACGTGACGCGCGCGCCGCGGTCTTCGAGCAGCTTGATCACCGAGAGCGCGGGCGATTCGCGCATGTCGCTCACGTCCTTCTTGTAGGCGACGCCGAGCGCGAGTACGCGAGAGCCCTTCACCGAGCGGCCGTGGTGGTTGAGTCCCGCCGTGACCTTCTCCACGACGAGCTGCGGCATCTGCTGATTGACCTCGGCCGCGAGCGCGATGAAGCGGGCGGTGAAATCGTGCGCCTTGAGCTTCCACGCGAGGTAATGGGGATCGATTGGAATGCAGTGCCCACCCAGGCCCGGCCCCGGGTAGAACGGCAGGAACCCGAAGGGCTTCGTCGCCGCGGCGTCGATGACCTCGTAGGCGTCGACGCCGAGCAGATCGCACATCGAGGCGAGCTCGTTCACGAGGGCGATGTTCACGCTGCGGAACGTGTTCTCCAGCAGCTTGACCATCTCCGCCGTGCGCGACGACGACACCGGGACGACGTGCTCGATGAACTGGGAGTAGAGGGCGACCGCCAGCTCCGTGCACCGCGGGGTGATTCCACCGACCACCTTCGGCGTGTTGCGCGTACCATGCGTCTTGTTGCCGGGGTCGATTCGTTCGGGCGAGAACGCCAGATAGAACTCCCGTCCCGCCCTCAACTGATCCGACTCGAGCTCGGCGCGGATCAGCTCGTCCGTGGTGCCTGGGTACGTCGTGCTCTCGAGCACGATCAGCTGACCGGGCCGGAGGTGCTTCTTGATCGAGCCCACCGCGTCGAGGATGTAGGAGACGTCGGGATCCTTCGTCTTGGAGAGCGGCGTCGGCACGCAGATGCTGATCGCGTCGACCTCGGCCAGAGCCGCGTTGTCCGTCGTCGCGGACAAGCGCCCCTCCTTCACGTGCTTCGCGAGCACCTCGGTCGGAACGTCGCCGATGTACGAACGGCCCTCGTTGATCTCCTTGACCTTGCGCTCGTCCGCGTCGATGCCGACGACGGTGAAGCCCGCTTCCGCCATCTCGATCGTGAGCGGGAGTCCGACGTATCCGAGCCCGATGACACCGACCTTCGCGTTGCGCGACGTTAGCTTTTCACTCAGCTGCATTTGATCCTCCCGCAAATCCCTTCGCGGAATCCGTAGTCGTCGGCCGCCGACTCGTGCTCACTGCACGAGATTCCCGAGGCGCTCCCATCGCACCCAGGTATCCTCGCCGTCCCATGACCAGTAGATGATGAACGCCTTGCCCTTGATGTCCTCGTACGGAACGAAGCCCCAGAACCGTGAATCGAAGCTGTGGTCGCGATTGTCGCCCATCACGAAGACGTGACCTTCCGGAACGGTGACCGGCCCGAAATTGTCTCGAACCCCCGGCTCGACCCCTTTCCTGTACTGGGCGTACGGCTCGTCGGTTCTATCGACCGGTTTTCCGTTCCGATATAGCTGCTTTTTTCGGATCTCGATGACGTCGCCCGGAACCCCGACGATTCGCTTGATGAAGTCCTTGTCGCGGTCCTCCGGGTAGACGAACACGATGATATCCCCGCGCTCCGGCTCAAAGAAGCTGAGAAATCGAGTCCCCACGATCGGCACCCGGACGCCGTAGAGCAGCTTGTTCACGAGCAGATGGTCGCCGATCTGGAGCGTCGGCAGCATGGAGCCCGAGGGAATCTTGAAGGCCTGGACGAAGAACGTCCGGATGAACATCGCGAGTGCCAGGGCGACGATCAGCGCCTCGGCGTACTCCCGGAAGGTCGACTTGGCCTTCGGGCCCGCCTTTCCCGGGTCGGCCGCGGGCTTCCGCTTCTCCGCTCCGGAAGCGCTCAACTCTCCACCTTCAGGGCCGCGAGGAAGGCCTCCTGGGGGATCTCCACCCGTCCAACCTGCTTCATCCGCTTCTTGCCTTCCTTCTGGGCCTCGAGGAGCTTCCGCTTCCGGCTGATGTCGCCGCCGTAGCACTTGGCGGTCACGTTCTTGCGCATGGCCTTGACGGTCTCGCGCGCGATGATCTTCGTCCCGATGGACGCCTGGATCGCCACCTCGAACATCTGCCTCGGGATCAGCTCCTTCATCTTGAGCGCGAGCTCCCGGCCACGCGCATACGCCCGATCCCGATGGACGATGAGCGACAACGCGTCCACCACGTCTCCGTTGATCCGGATGTCGAGCTTGACAAGATCACTGGGGACGAATCCCTGCAACTCGTAGTCGAGGGAGGCGTACCCCCGGGACACGGACTTCAGGCGGTCGTAGAAGTCCACGACGACCTCGTTCAGGGGGATCTCGTACGTGAGGACGACGCGGTTCTCGCCGGCGTAACGGATGCCCTTCTGCTCGCCCCTCTTCTCCTGGCAGAGGCTCAACACGGCCCCCATGAATTCTGCCGGAAGGTGGATCGTCGCCGCGATGACCGGCTCCTCGACCTTCTCGATGTTGGTCGTCGGGGGCAGCTTGGCGGGGCTGTCGACCTCGATGATCTCGCCCGCCGTGGTCG
>JAUIFY010000049.1 GCA_030430245.1 bacterium
CTCCCCTTGCCCCGGTGTCCCCCTTCGGGCCCCTCGCCCCCTGGACTCCCTTCTCGCCCCGCGGCCCACGGTCGCCCTTGGCTCCCCTTGCCCCGGTGTCCCCCTTCGGACCACGATCGCCCTTCAGACCGCGATCCCCCTTCGGGCCGCGGTCGCCCTGCAGACCTCGGTCTCCCTTCGAACCCTTGTCTCCCTTCGGACCCTTGTCGCCCTTCGCGCCCTGGTCGCCCTGCGGACCGCGGTCACCTCTGTCCCCCTTCGACCCCGCCGGTCCTCGCTCGCCTTGCGGACCGATCTGGCATTCCGACGCGGGGGTCACGGCGCAGCCCGCGGTCGGATCGGCTTCGCCACTCCCCTCGGCCATCGCGCCTTCGAGTCCTTCCAGCTCCCAGCTCGACGGCTCGTCGTAGGAACGGGGCCGGTACGTCAGCTGAAGCTGCGGAGGCGAGAAGGTCCCCTCGCGGCTCGAGAACTCGAGACGCCCCTCGAGCGCCATGAGCGCGATCCCATGGTTCGCACCGGCATCGTCGACCCAGGCGCGAGCTGCCGCCGTGACGTCGATCTCGACGAACTCGTCGCTACGGCCGCGGACGAAGATCCCGCTGCCGAGGATCTCTCCGAGCGGCACCTCCTCCTCCGCGGTGACCGTGCTCTCGGACCACGGTCCGAGGACATCGTTCACCAGCACCTCCGACGACTCCCCACCCCGCCGGGAAAGGAGGAACAGCCGGAGCGTCGCCCGATGGACGCTCGAGCCCGCCGGCACCTGCGCCAGATCGAACTTGATCAGGCAGAAGTCGCGATCGCTGAGAGCGAGCTCGCGCCGCTTTCCGAGCGACCGAACCGAGCTGTCTCGAACGGTGGCATCACCCGACGGCGACAGGACCGTCACCACCGTGCCGGCATGCGCCGGGCAAGCCGAGCCGAGGGCGATCGCGAGCGCCCCGGTCGAGGCGCACAGAAGCGCCCGGGTGCGAGAACGGTGAGTGCGCGTCCGCATCGGCGTCGGTCTCTCGGAGTGCGGTGGGTTGCGGGGAAGCGATTCGGGACGAGATCCGCCCCGGTGCGGTCAATCGCCCTCGAGCGACTCCGACTCCGCGAGCCGTGTGAGTGCGGGGCGCAGGCGGTCGAGCTCTACTTCGAGCGTCGACAAGGCGGCGGCGGCGTTGTCGAGCGTTCCCTCCGCGCCGATCGTCTCGAGACGGTAGGCCGCCTCGGACGCCGGATCCGCCGCGAGGACGAGCAGCGAGCCCTTCAGCTTGTGTGCAGCCCGCTGCACACCCTTCGCATCACCACCTTCCACCGCCGTCCGAATCGACTCGAGCGCGTCCGGCGTGTCCGCGAGGCACATGTTCGCGAGCTCTACGAGCAACGAGTGCTCCCCACCGGCCCTCTCCAGAGCCGCCTCTTGATCCATGGGCCGCGGCCCCACCGTGGTCGTCTGGGAATCGTCCATCTCCACCTCCCGCATCGAAACGTGACGCGTCATCACTTCGTTGACTTCGTAGGCATCCACGGGCTTGGTGACGTAGTCATCCATGCCCACTTCGGCGCACCGCCCCTTCATGTCGTGTGCCGTCAGGGCGATGATCGGAACACGCGTGCTGCCGGTCTCCCTCTCGCGCTCTCGAATTCGCGCGGTCGCTTGGAGTCCGTCCATCTGTGGCATCTCGACGTCCATCAGGATGAGGTCGAAGGGCTCGCGAGCACTGATCTCGACCGCCTCCTTGCCATCCTCGGCCGCGACCACGTCGTGGCCACGCTTCTGCAACAAGCGAACGCCGAGACGACGATCGACCCGGTTGTCGTCCACGAGGAGGACCCGAAGCTTGCGGTGGCCCGGGGTCTCCTTCGAGTCCTTGCGCTGGCCTGCGCTGGTCGCGAGCACGTTGCGCAAGAGCTCGAGGAGCTCGGATCCGCGGATCGGCTTGGCCAGATAGCCGGCCATGCCGACCTGACGGCACTGCTCCGCTTCCTCCGCCTCGCCCGTGGCGCCCAGCGCCACGAGATTCGTCGCGCCGAAGGCCGCCTCCGCCTTGATGCGCTGCGCCAGCTCCAAGCCCGTCACCCCCGGCATCTCGATGTCGACGAGGGCGAGTGCGTACGGATGCCCCGCCTCGTTCGCCGTCCGCATCATCGCGATCGCTTCGTCCGCATTCTCCGCAGCCGTGGGCACCGCGCGAGCGCTCCGCAGCATGCCGCAGAGGATCTGGCGACTCGTCGCGTTGTCGTCCACGACGAGAACCCGGCGCTCCCGAAGCTCGGCGATCCCGTCGGTGAGCTCGCGCGGGTCGGTCTCGGGATCGATCTCGAAGCGGGCCGAGAAGCGGAAGGTCGTTCCGCGCCCCACCTCGGACTCGACACCCATCTTGCCCTCCATCAAGGAGACGAGCTCGACCGCCGTCGCAAGCCCGACGCCGAGCCCCTCGCTCGAGCCGGCTTCGCGCGCGTCTTCGTGAAACGCCGCGAAGAGCTCACGACGCTTGTCTTCGGGAATGCCCGCGCCCGTATCGGAGACGTCGAACGTGACGTGCCAGTCCTCATCCGAGTGGGACTCGGCACGCGCGCGAACGACGACTTCACCGTAGTCGGTGAACGTGATCGCGTTCTCGACCAGGTTCCCGATGACTTGCTGGAGACGCTTCGCGTCGCCCTTGACGGCGTGTGGAACCTCGGGATCGACGCTCCACACGAGCTCGAGACCTTTGGCGCGGGCGCGCCGGGCCATCGTGCGCACCACGTCGTGGATGCAGGCACGAATGTCGACGGAACCGTTGTCGAGAGTCAGTCGCCCCGCCTGCGCCTTCGCGTAGTCGAGCACGTTCGTGAGGGTCCACAGAAGATCTTCCGCAGCCGATCGCACCGTCGTGAGAGACGAGCGCTGCTCCGTGGTGAGCGACGAGTCGAGGACGACCTCCGTCAACCCGATGATGCTGTTCATCGGTGTGCGAATCGCGTAGCCCATGCGCGAGAGGAACGCGCTCTTGGACCTCGCGCCCGCCTCGGCCGCGGCGGCGGCCATTCTCGCCTGGCGAACCAAATGGACGCCATGGAAGAAGATCAGACCACAGAGCGCGACGGCCGCGGCGATGAGCGGCCACGCCGCCGCCTGCGCGGCCGTGGCCATGCGGGATTGCTCGAGGAGGATCTCCTTCTGCTCGCTGCGCGCCGACGATACCAAGCGCTGCAGGACTGCCCGCGCCGAGGCCGCGGTGCGATTCAACCCGTGCGATGCCCGATCAGCCTGCGCGGACAGGCCGTCCTTCACGTACGAGGCGACGACCCAGGCGTCCGCGCCGAACCGGGTCATGAGCGAAGCGGCGGAATCGAGCTCGGCCTGCAGCTCCTCGGTCTGCGACGTGGCCGGAGCCGCATCCAGCTCCTCGCGAGCGCGATCGAGCTGCTTTCCGAATTGCCCGACACCCGCCTCGAGGCGACCGCCTTCGAGACCGGCCGAAGGCCGGAGCCTCTCTCGGGTCGAGGAGAGAATCTCGTTGCCGAGCGTCTGCAGCCGTCCGTATCGTGCGACACGGGACGCCCAGACCGTCCCCTGCTCGACGGAAGCCGCGTACTCCCGCGTCGCCCCGCGATAGAGATAGATCGAGAAGCCGACGACGAAGAGCTCGACGAGCGCCAGGCCGATGAAGAAGACCGGCCAGCGCGTCTGATACCCGCTCGACCGGGCTCCGGTTCCGGTAGTACGCGCCATCATTGGGGCTCGCTCCCCTGAAGTGAGAAGACGGAGGACACTCTTCCAGGGGAATCGACGGGCTCGGGCCGGGGCTTTACTCTTTTCCGTGCGGAGAGAGGCAGCGCGTGACGGAGAGCTCGCGCGGAGGGCGTCCCGGCCCGCTCATCGGGGATCAGGGCGCCGGCGCAGCCGCTTCCGGGTCTCGCCTCGAGCCAGCGATCCGATCGCAGCGCTCGAGCGCCGCCGAGAGAACCTTCACCGCGAACGGCTTGCTGACGTAGTCGTCCATGCCAGCCGCCCGGCAGGCCTCTCTGTCCTTCTGCATGGCGTTGGCCGTCATCGCGATGATGCGTGGACGCGTCCCGACCGGCCACCGGACGCAGATTGCACGCGTGGCCTCGAGCCCATCCATCTCCGGCATCTGAACGTCCATCAAGACGACGTCGTAGTGCTGCCGCTCGAGTGCCTCGAGCACCTCGATTCCGTTGGCCGCAACGTCCGCGCGATACCCGAGCCGATCGAGCATCTTGAGCGCGACCTTCTGGTTGATCTGGTTGTCTTCCGCGAGGAGGATCCGCAGCGGGTGTCGGCCGGCCGCCTCTCCATCGAACTCCGAGGCATGGCGCTCCGCCGAAACCGGCTCCGCGTCCTGCGAGAAGAGTCCGGACAAGGCCTGCCCCAAGAGCACGGGCTTCGCCGGCTTCGTCAAGACGGCGTCGAACTCGCGAAGGCTTCGCTCGCGCTCTTCGGTCGCCGTCGCGCGCCCCACGTTCGGACCGACGGAGGTGAAGAGCAACAGGGGCAATCGTGTGCAGCCCGGAAGCCTCCGGATCTCATCAGCGAGCTCGAGTCCGTCCATCTCCGGCATCAGCATGTCCAGGATCGCGACGTCGAAGCGCTGATCGGCTGCGAGAATCTCGAGTGCCGCCGCACCCGAGCTGGCGAGCGTGGTGTCGACTCCCCATGCGAGGAGCTGATCGCGCAGGATGTGCCGGTTCGTCTCGTTGTCGTCGACGAAGAGCGCCCGCCGGCCGCTCAGGCAGCTGGGCGTCCAACGCGTCTCGGACCATCCCGAGGACACCTGCGCGGCGATGGTGAAGTGAAACGTCGAGCCCTGCCCCTCGGTGCTCTCGACCCACATCGTTCCGCCCATCATCTCGACGAACCGCTTCGAGATCGTCAGTCCCAGACCCGTTCCGCCATACTTCCGGGTCGTGGACGTATCCACCTGGCTGAACGACTGGAAAAGACGATCCATACGATCGGCGGGGATGCCAATGCCCGTATCCCGCACCGAGAAGTGCACGGTCGGAACGTCGCCGCTGGGCTCTCCCATGCCGGCCGACAAGACGACCTCTCCCCCCTCCGTGAACTTCACCGCGTTGCTCAGCAGATTCACGAGGATCTGCCGAAGCCGCGTGAAGTCTCCGACGATCGCCTCGGGGACGTCGGCGCCGACCGTGTAGAGCAGCTCGAGGCCCCGTTCGGACGCGCGGTGCGCGAGGAGATCGACGGACTCTTCGATGCACCCGCGGAGCTCGAACGCCGCGCGCTCGAGTTCCATCTTACCCGACTCGATCTTCGAGAAGTCCAGGATGTCGTTGATGATCGTCAGCAGCGCATCCCCGCTGCTGCGGATCGTCTCGATGAAGCCCGTCTGCTCTTCGTCGAGCTTCGTGTCGAGAACGAGGCTCGTCATGCCGATCACCGCGTTCATCGGCGTACGGATCTCGTGGCTCATGTTCGCGAGGAACTCGGACTTCGCCCTCGTCGACTCCAACGCCTCGTCGCGGGCCTTGGCGAGCTCGTGTGCGTCCCATTCCGCCTGGCGGCGGGCGTCCTCGAGCTCGGCAACGTACCGAAGGCGCTCCTCCCGAGCGCGTTCGCGCTCCAGCGCCAGACCGGCGAGATCTCCCGCGATGTCGACGATCTCGAGGTCGAGGTCGGTCGGCTCGCGGGGTTCGCGATAGTACATCGCGAGCGTACCGAGGATCTCACCGACCGACGAGGTGACGGGCTCCGACCAGCACGCGCGCAGGCCGTGTGGGCGCGCGAGATCACGGAACCGCTCCCACTTCGGGTCGGTCTCGATGTCGGTCACGATCACCCGATCTCCGGTGAAGGCGGCCGTGCCGCAGGAACCGACGTCTGGACCGATCTCCACGCCGTCGAGCGCTTTCGAGTAGGCGTCGGGGAGAGTCGGCGACGGGAGTGGGTGCAGCCTGCCGTCGGCATCGAGTGACAGGATCGACCCGATGGTCTCGGGGAGCTGGCGCTCGATGAACGCCATGAGCTCGCGCACCACCTCGTCCGTCGGTGCGTCGACCGACAACAGTCGAAGGACCTTCGCCTGCCCGGCGGCGCGGAGCTCGGCGGCGGCGCGGTCGCGTCGCTGTCGATCCAAGATGGTCGCGACGTAGATCGCGGCCCCGAGTCCCGCGAGCGCGCGGACCACGACCGCGGGCGCCAACGCGGGATCGCCCGAGAGCAGCAACGCCCCGAAGCAGACGAGCACGATGGCGAGAAACCCGAGCTGCGCCCGCACACCCCAGGGCATGAGGACCGCCGTGCCGATCGCGAGCACACCGAGCACGTTCGCCATCATCTCGGCGCGACCCGACACGAGTGCACTGGCCGTCGCGACGACGGGCACGATCGCCGTCAGAAGAACGAGACTGGTCAGAAGGCGGGCACCCGCAAGCCGCCGCACGACCAGCAGCAGCGGAAGCGCGGCAGCGATGAGCAGTGCCAGGAGCGCCCTGGTCCACGCGACCCCTCCGCCATCGATCTCCGCGAGATGGTAGTACTCCACGGCCGCCGACGACGAGATCGCGACGAACGCCAGGACGAGGAGGAAGCGAATCCGGCTGAGGAGCACGGGCAGGGCTTCGCGCTCCAGCGCGCTCGCGAGCTCCTGCGTACACGATTCCGACAAGGGACGAGGCACGGAGCTCCGGGAGCCTTGCAAGCGACATGCCGAGCGCTTTGGGAGTTTTCGCCTGAGAAGCCGTAAGGCTCGGGCTCCGGAGCGGCAAAATCGCGTCGCTTCCGCCGCCACGTGGACCAATTTCGCCTAGAGTCTAGAGTCGGAACGTATGGACCCCGCCCGCGAGAAGCACCTGTTGATCGTCTTCCACTCTCAGGGAGGCGGCACGCAGCGCATGGCCGACGCGGTGCTCGCCGGCGCTCGGGAGGAGAGCGACGTCGAAACCCGCATGGTCCGGGCGCTCGAAGCGGGGCTGGACGATCTGCTGTGGGCCGACGCCCTGATTCTCGGCACGCCCGAGAACTTCGGCTACATGTCCGGTGCCTTGAAGGACTTCTTCGACCGCACGTTCTACCCGGCACAGGGCAAGGTCGACCAGCTGCCGTATGCGGTGTTCATCAAGTGCGGCAACGACGGCAGCGGCGCGCTGTTCAACATCGAGCGCATCGCCAAGGGATATCCCCTCCGGAAGGTCGCCGATCCAATCGTCCACCAGGGCGATCTCGACGACGAGGTCCTCTACCGATGCACGGAGCTCGGCCAGACGCTCGCGGCGGGCCTGGCGCTGGGAATCTTCTGACCGGCGCTCCGCTCGAGAGGCCCCGACTGCTAGCGTGGACCGATGGGACGCAACGCAGCCATGGTTCTCTCGGCCGTTCTCGCCGTCGCGGCCGTCTCCGGCGCCAACGCCGCGCCGCCCACGCCCACCGTGGATCCCCACCTCGTCGGCGCGTGGCACACGGTCAGCATCGACGGCGACGCTCTCTTCTTCATCGTGCACGGGGTCGAGATCGACTTCGACGAGAACGGAAGCTTCACCGCCCGGATCCGGTTCACCGACGGGCAGACCGAGACGAAGAAGGGGCACTACGTCGTGCACGGTGATCAGATCGAGTTCTCGATTCCGTCGTTGAAGGCGAAGGAGACGGCGACGTACTCGATCGAGGGACGCGACCTCCGCTTCCACGATCCGTCGTTCGGCGTGACCATCGAGGTCGCCCGCGGCAAGGCGCAGGACTCGTCCGGACACGATCTCTTCTGAAGGCGACACGCGCTCACGTCGCGTTTCCCTCCGCGAGCCGCCGGAACACCCGGCGCGCGGCGTCGCCCAGGAGCGCTGCCCTCGCGTCCTCCGGCAGACCGAGCTCGTCGAGCTGCCCCAGCGCGTGGCGATGGCCGACGACCGGAAAGCTGGTTCCGAACAAGGTCTTGCCTCGCCCCGGGCCCTTCAAGAATCGGACGAGCTCGCTCGACCAATGCCGGGGCGGGTAGGCCGCCGTTCCGAGGAACACGTTGGGGTGCTTGAGCGCCATCGCGATCGCTTCGTCCCCCCACGGCCATCCGGTGTGAGAGAGCACGAAGCGAAGGTCGCGGAAGTAGAGCGCCGGTCGATCGATGCCGACGGGTCGACCGCACTCGCTCGGCGCGAGTCCCCCGGAAGTCCCGGCCTGGACCACCACCGGCACCCCGTGCTCCGCCGCCACTCCGTAGAAGGGATAGAGGTCGCGATGATCGAACGCGCGATCCCAGCTGTGGGTGTGGAGATGGAGGCCCACGAACGCCGATTCGGCCAGACGTTCCCCGGCGTCGCGCACGCCGTCCCACCCCCGCGTCGGATCGATCGTATACAGTCCACGAAACCGGCTCGGGTGCGCTCCGTGAAGCGCGCGAAGCCTCTCCGTCGACGCCGCGAACCCCTCGTAGTCCAGCTCCCCCGCACGGTCGGGCTCGTCGACTGTCGGCAGGAGAGCCACCTCCATCCCGACCTCGTCCATCCGCGCGACGAAGTCTTCGGGGGCAGCGAACGAATCCCGGTCGTCCGTGCGAACCTTGAGTGGAATCCCCTGGCGTTCGATCGCGCGCGCCCACCGCGGCTCGTACTCCGGCGTGAACGCGTTGCACCAGTAGTCGACGAAGCCCGCCATCAGCTCGTCCTCTCGTCCCGGAACCGCTTCGGCTTGGGCGACGTGTGAATCTCGGTCATGGCATCCAGATCGCCGGGCTCGCCGAGCACGACCCGGATGCGCACGCCGAGCCGTTCCTTGAGTCGGTCCTCCGCTCGGGGCGCGATGGTCTCCCGGTCCGTTCGGTCCCGCCGCGCCACCAGGTGGACGACCATGTCGTCGCGGTTCCCCTCGCGCACTGCCCGCACGAAGTAGTCCGGCTCCAAGCGGGCGTCCTCGAGCGCGATCTCGCCCACCGCCTCCGGCCAAACGTTCACACCGCGGAGCTTCACCATGTTGTCGGCACGGCCCGCGAACGGTCCCATCCGACGCAGCCAGCTACCGCACCGGCACTTCTCCCGCGGGTAGAGGAACGAGAGATCCATGATGTTGTAGCGGAACTGCGGGCTGCCGGTCTTGTAGACCTCGGTGACGCAGAGCGCGCCCTGCTCTCCGTCCGGCAAGCGTTCCCCCGTCTCCGGATCGACCACCTGAACGACGAACGCGTCTTCGAAGATGTGCAGGCCCTCGTGCTCGGGGCACTCCACCGCAACCCACTGCACTTCGTGAAAGCCGTACGACTCGAAGCACTGCGCGCCCCAGGTCGATTCGAGCTTCTCGCGATCTCCGATGTTGGGCAACGCGCGGATGTTGAAGTCGGTTCGCGGATCGAGGCCCATCTCTCGAGCCATGTCGGCCAGTCGGAGCATGTAATCGCCCGTCGTCAGGATCGCGGTCGCCCCATACTGATGAGCGAGCTCGACCTGGCGGCGAGTGCTCGTCACGTTCCCGGTGCCCGTCGTCAAGACGACGCAGCTGAGCCAGCGATACAGCGCTTCGTCGAACGCGAAGGCACCGTTGTGGGTCGAGTAGGCCCACGCGTTCACCACGACGTCGCCCGGGCGCACCCCCTGGAGATAGAGTGCACGGGCCATCAGAATGGCGCCGGCCTCACGATCCCACTGGGTGTAGAGCGTCGGCCGGGGCGCACCGGTCGTCGCGCCCGACATGAAGATCCGCACGGGCTCGCTCGCGGCCTCGCCGATCGACGCTCCCTGATAGTCCCCGAGGGGCGGATGATCCTCGATGCTCCGCCGCAGATCGTCGACGGTATACGCCGGAACCCTCCAGAGATCGTCGAGCGACCGCAGCTGATCGGGATGGAACCCGGCCGCGTCCCACCTGCGGCGAAAGAACGGGACCGTGTACGCCCGCGCCGCGCGCTTCCGGAGCGCCTCGAGCTGCCGCCGCTCGATCTCGTCGGGCGGGGCGAGGTACGCGCTCTCGAAGTATTCGGGAGGAGGAGGATGCGCCCGCATCAGGGCGTCGTAGTCGACGATCTCGAATGGACGACGAAGAGCCACGTCCGGCAATACACCGGGAACCGCATCCGGAGGCAACCCTCGCTCCGGACTCTCGAGCGACGGCGCTACGTCGCGAGGAAGTCGCGGAGGACTCGCGTCGTCTGCGCCGGGTTCTCCAGGGAGAACGCGAAGCCGGCGTCGAGGAGCTCGACGTGGGCGTCGGGCATCGTGCCCTCGATGCCCTCGTAGAACTCTCGCGGCTGCCCCGGGTCGTGCTCCCCTTGAACGACCAGGACCGGGAATCGCCAATGCGCCATCAACCCCGATCGTCGATCCGTCCACTCCTGGCGAAGCGAGGACGAGTTGAAGTGTCGGGACGCCGCCGCACCGACCCCCGGATGGCTCCATTCACGGACGATCCGTTGCAGGTCGATCGGCGACACCGGGTACCGGCAACGCTCCCCGTACACGCCCGACACGAGAAGGGCGGGCGTGCGCAAGAGCCAGCTTCCGAGCGGCGTCGCAAGCCAGCTCTCGCTCGACGCGAGCGCCTCGCTGAAGTGGTACAGGTGCTGCTGCCCGCGGACGTAGCGACGAACCCGGAACGGATGCGCCGCTCCGAGATGATCCGCAACGACCGCCCCGCGACCATGCGCGACCAGGTTCACGCGCTCGAGCTGCAGAACGTCGAACAACGCGACCAGCTGTTCCGCGATCCCGGCGGGTCGGTAGTCGCCCGGGGTCTTCTGCGTCTGCCCGAGGCCCTTCAGATCGACGGCGAGAACGCGATGATCGCGCGCGAGATCCGCGATCTGATGGTGCCAGACGTACCACGAGCCCGGGACCCCGTGCAGGAACACGACGGGCTCGCCTTCCCCCGCCTCGACGAGATGCCATCGGAGAGTTCCGCTGTCGCCCGCGGCGTCGACGAACCGATGGACGGTCCGCGTGCCTGAGAGCATCTCGACGTCGCCATCGCGATTCGGGCGCGGCCGCGCCCGCGCGAGGAAGGGGAGCGCGCGCGGAATCGCCGCAGCGAGGTGAGCCGACACACCGCGGCGGCGTCCGTTGGCGTGCAAGCGGACCGGGAGGTCTCGGTAGCGAAGCGACTCCATCCTTGCGAGAGAACGCGCTAACACGCCGGTTTCGGCCTGGACCAGCCCTTCCTTTCAATCCCCCCGGACGTACTGCTGCCCGAAACGCGTCGCCGCCATCATGGCCAGGCCCACGAAGAGCCAACCCGGCTCGACGAAGATCGCGAGCAGGAACCCGTCGAGGAGCGCCATGGCCGCGATCATCCAGGGGATCACGGGGAACCCGTAGGGCCGTCCGCGCCGCCCCTCCCACCGGGCGACGACGGTGACCGAGAGCGTCCACAGGAAGGATGCTCCGCCCGCGACGAGCACCAGCGGAGGGACCGCCCCGGTGGTCGCCCAGCTGGTGACGACGAAGACGAGCGTCCGCGCCGACGCCATGAGGAGGACGCTGCCGGCGAACTCCTTGTGCCAACGGTCGTACGCGTAGATCGCGGCCAGAAGGGCGAGACCGGGGAGGAGCGACGTGGGCTCCGGAGCGAACGCGAGGAGGCCCAACCCGCACCCCAGCAGCCCGGCCGCGAGACGTCGCGCCTGCTCCTCGCCGATCCGCCCCGCGGGGATGGGCCGGAACGGCTGGGCGCGCGCGTCGTACTCTCGATCGAAGTAGTCGTTCAGCGCCATGCCGCCCGCGTACGACGCCGAGGACGCGATCATGAGGAGAGCGATCACCGCCGGCGGAGCGTCGTGCTGCGCGAGCAGAGCCGCGGTCAAGACGTTCATCCATACCGTCGGCAGATTGCTGACTCGACAGATTGCAAAGAGCGTCTTGACGAACGGAGGCACGATCAGTCCGAGAACACGTGATCGAGGATGCAGTCCCGGACGTCGGTCGCGGCGATCGTGCCGCCGGACACGAGCCGCGGCTCCGAGCTGAGGAAGAGCGGCCCGTCTTTCGGAGACGTCACCAGGCCGTGGGAGCCCTTGACGAGAGCCGCGTCGAGGGGCGTGACCTCCATCGTGTACCGGAAGCCGAGCGCCTTTCGCGCGAGCGACATCCCCACCTGCACGTACGGCAGCGTGAGCGCCGGGTCGATGTAGAGCTCACACGGGTCGAACCCGGGCTTCCGGTGGATGTCGACCATCCGAGCGTAGTCCGGCGCCTTCTCGTCGTCCGTCCAGAAGTAGTACGCGAACCAGCTGTCCGGTTCCGCCAGGAGGACGATCTCGCCCGCGCGCTCGTGGTCGAGCCCGTAGGCCCGCTTCCCCTCCGCGTCCAGAACCTCGCCGACCCCGGGCACACCGGTGAAGAGCTCCTTCACCGCGGCCTCGTCCGAGGGATCCCGCACGTAGACGTGCGCGATCTGATGGTCGCTCACCGCGAATGCCCGACACGTTCCCGGGTCGAGGTACTCGAGCCCGAGGTCGACCTTCAGCTCGAGCATTCCGGCCTCGCGGAGAAGACGATTCGGGTAGACCGGACGATGCACCGGAACGATCCCGTACTCCGACAGCACGATCACCCGGCAGCCCTTCCCCTGAAAGTGGTCGAGGAGTCGGCCCACGAGCGCATCGATCTCTCCGAGATCCTTCGACAGATCCGCGTCCGGACCTTCGCGCTGCAGGCAATAGTCCACGTGGGGAAGATAGACGAGCTGCAGGGTCGGCTGGTAGCGCTCCTCGATCTCGATCGCCGCCTTGCCGATCCAGTCGCTCGACTCGATGGAGGTGTTCGGGCCCCAGAAGCTGAACAACGGGAACGTCCCGAATTTCTCGTTGAGCTCGTGGCGCAGCGGGAGCGGATACGCGTAGAAGTCCGGCAGCTTCAGCCCGTCCGCACAGTACAGGGGCCGCGGCGTCATGGTGACGTCCGCCCCCGTGTTCATGGCGTACCACCAGAAGGTGTTGGCGCAGGTGAACGACGGGTCCCGCCGGCGCCCGACGTCCCAGGGCTTCTCACCCTGCACGAGCCGGTTCGACTGTCGCCAGAGCCAGATCTCGGCGAGATCGCGAAAGTACCATCCGTTCGCGACGATCCCGTGGTCGCGCGGCAGAAGCCCCGTCATGTAGGTGCTCTGCGCGGTGCACGTCACGGCGGGCACGACGGCGTCGATCGTCGCGGTCTCCTTCGCGAAAGACGAGATGCATGGCGTGTGCTCTCCCACCAGAGCGGGTGCGAGGCCGACGACGTCAAGAACGACGGTTCGATGCATGATACCTCTGTTGCGCCCAGCGGAGCTCACGGGCGATCGACTCGGCAACGGAGTCGCGCCGCAGCTCGGAGGGCAGTACGTCGAAAGAGTACGTTTCGACCTCCAGCGCGATCCCCTCGTCGAGAGTGGGCAAGAGGTCGTCGAGGAAGAACTGCGTCGTCCCGACCGGGCCGAGATGATCGGCGAAGATCGGCACGTGGAAGTGAACGCGGCATTCTTCGAGGACCGGCCCCTCGGCGCGGCCGCGCCCGTCGGGGCCGAAGAACGCGGGCAGATCCGGTGCGCGATGAAGGTTCCCCTCGACGTCGCGCGCGATCACCTGATGGAGATACGTCGGCTCGTCGAACGCCGGGAGGTTCGCGATTTCGTCGCCGCGAGCCCGCAGAGAGGACGACACCTGGACCTTGCCGATCGGGATGCCGGCTCGCTGCAGCCGGAAGAAGCTGCTCCGCGGCTCCTCGAACTCCACCGCCTGATGACAGCAGTCGTAGCACAGCCCGGCGTACCGGCGCAGTCCGTCCGGGAGGGCGAGGCGGTCGAACAACGCGACCGCCTGCTCGGTCGTTTCGACGACGCACCCGGGCTCGGGCTCGAAGGCGAGCACCAGGGTCTTCGACGTTCGGCCGGCGAGTCGATCGAGGTGCTCGACGACCGTGAGAACGTTCTCTCGCACGAGGGGCCAATCGTCTTCCGAGAACGATGGCGCCCATGCGATCGGCACCGTCGAGATGGAGCCCGGTGCATCGAACGGCAACCACTCGACGAGCCGGTCGGCGATCGCCTTGGTGTACGCTGCGCGCTCGGGATCGCGCCAATCCGGATCGTAGACGCGCTCCTTCACCGAGACTCCGTGAAAGCGGCCGTGCGGGAATCCGTTGACGGTGAGGACGTACGCGTCGCTCTCGTCGCACCAATCCCGAAATCGCATCGACTCCGCGTCGTCGATCTCGGCGACCGCCCGGCCGGAAAGCCGCAGACCGATCGGAAACGGCGCCGTCGGCGACACCGCGCCCTTGACGCCGAGCAAGTGCGCCTCGAGATTCCGCCGCGCGTCCGCCCAGGACTCCCCCGGGTGGATGTTCGTGCAGTACGTCAGACGGCGCACGCCGCCGAGCCTACCTCCGGCCACGCAGGAGGTCCACGCACCGCTGCATCTCGAGAACGTCGATCGCGCCGACGTCGACCGCACGCCCGATCCCCTCGAGGAGACACACGCAGAGTTCCCCGCCGAGATGGACCCGGAAGTCGTCGAGAGCGCTCTCGATCTCGAGCCGTCCCAGCGCCTCGTGCGAGCGCTCGAAGCCGAGCGAGTCGAGAACCTCGAACACTCGCTGGCACTCGGCCTCCGAGATCATGCCCTTCCGCGAGCAATAGAGCGTGTCCAGAGCAATGCCGATGGCGACCGCCTCGCCGTGTCGAAGCTCGTAGCTCGACAGCTCCTCCAACTTGTGCGCGGCCCAGTGTCCGAAATCGAGAGGTCGGGCCGACCCGAGCTCGAACGGATCGCCACTCGTACGAATGTGCTCGAGATGCAGCTCCGCACATCGAACGATCATGCTCTCCATCTCGGCCGAGTCGAACCGGCCGAGCGCTTCGCGCCGATCGTAGAGCCGCTGGAAGAAGTCCGCGTCCTTGATGAGCGATACCTTGACCGCTTCGGCGATCCCGGAGCGAAGATCCCGTGGGTCGAGGGACGCCAGGTAGTCGAAGTCGTTGACGACGGCGAACGGCGGGACGAACGTTCCGACGAAATTCTTGCGGCCGCAGAAGTTCACCGCGTTCTTCACGCCGATCCCCGCGTCGTTCTGGGCCAAGACGGTCGTGGGAAATCGGATCAGTCTCACTCCGCGGTGAGCGAGCGCCGCGGCGTACCCGGCCGCATCGACGACGGAACCGCCGCCGATCGCGAAGACGAACGAGTGCCGGCAGATACCGCGGTCGGCAATCCGTCGATGGAAATCGGCCAGCCAGGAGAGGTCCTCCTTGCATCCCTCTCCCCCGGGCAACACGAACGGCTCGGGAATCGGATCGAGAACGTCCTCGTGCGCCGCCGCATACGCGTGGAGCCGTTCCGGGAGATCCGGGTTCGCAGCGAGCACACCCGAGTCGATCACCACGAGAACGCGATGTGGTCCGTGCCCCGCACGCGCGACCACGTCGTGCACGATCGGACTCGATGCATCGAACGCCCCGCGCGTGAAGACGACGGGGTAGCGATACGCGACCGAGAAGGACTGCTCGATCGTACGCATCAAGCGCCTTCCCCGGCCCCCGCGCCCGCCGGCAGCTCGATCCGCTCGATGAAGCCCGTGAGCGGCACGGCCCCGTCGGGACCGGGAATCGGTCGGCCGGGTGTTCCCATGCCCTGCGCGATGTAGAGCTCCCGTCCGCGCAGGGCGAGGTTGGTCGGACCGTCGAGCCCCTCGGCCACCACCGCTACCTCCCCGGAGTCGCGATCGATCGCGAGGAGACGGCCCGAGAAGCGGCGAAAGCCCCCGTGGCTCGGCCCCTTCCACATGTCGGCGCGCGTCTCCAGGGGGTCCTCGAAATGACTGCAGAACTCGAGAACGTAGAGCCGCCCGTCGGGCCCGATCTCGAGGTCGGTCGGTGCGGTCAGTCCGCTCACCACCCAGGCCAGGTCGCCGGTCTCGGGATCCACTCGCACGATGCCGCCGGCACGCGAGACCAGCTCGACTCCCGTACCTCCCTCCTCCCCTCGCGTCGATCCGGTGAACAGCGAAACGAGGAGCTCGTCGGTCCGCGTGTCGTGTCGCAGGTACCCGGGCACGGAATCCTGCCCACCCGCGAGGGGTGGGACCTTCAGAATGCGCTCGGATCCCCGCTCCCGCCGGAGACGAACGACCTCGTCACTCGAGCTCGACACGCCGATCCAGCTCTCCCGCATCGCGTCGAACTCGAGATCGTTGATGTTCCCGAAGACCTCGCTCCATTCCACCACCTCGTCGCCGTCGAGTCGGTAGATCGTGGAGGGTCCCCCGAAGTACGCGAGACTCACCAGGGTCATCCCCCCGCCCTCGGCGATCCCCGCCATGCCGAACACCTCGTCGCGCCGGACGACGTCGATGATGTTGCGCGAGAGCTGGCCGTCGAGAATCGTGCGCCTCTCGTCGAATACGCCGTCGCCGTCGCGGTCGACGAGCACCAACAGCGCACCGCTCCCCCCGTCGTCGGGTCGGCCCGTTCCGGCGACCGACACGACCAGCTCCCGATCGCCCCGGGGCAGCATCCCGCGGGGGTTCTCGAGATCCGAAGCGACCCGAGTGCGCGGAACGAGCCGGCGCGCGGGCGATTCCGGAACCACCACGACGTCGTCGGCCATGCGATGGCCCGGCGATGGCGCCCGGGCGCTGCATCCCAGAACCGACAGCACGCACACGGCCGCGATCGCGGCCGAGGGCACCCGGGCGACGCGCCCGTACACCGCAAGCAGGATCCACCACGCCGTGCACAGAGCGAGCCCTCCGGCCTCCCGCATCTCTTCGACGCCGGCCGAGGACATGCTGAACTTCGAGACATCGAAGGACGCCCCGGACTCACCGCCGGGATAGACCATCCACGCCGCGACGCCGTACACGACCGCGCACGCCGCCGACAGCGGAACGGACACGATTCCGAAGAACGAACGCGCCGCGGAAGCCGCGACGACGAGATAGGCCGCGCCCCAGACCCCCGGATCCGGGTCATTCAGCTGGACGATGGCCGCGAAGACGAAGAGTACGAATGCGATGGCGGAGACGATGCGCATGGGAGGCGGACGAACAGGGTCGGCTTTCAGTTCGGAACCGGATCGTCGATGCGTGGCTCCTGGCCGCGCAGCACCGAGTTGTCCTCGAAGAGCGCCCGCTGGTCGATCACGGGCGATCGTTCCAGAGCCTCGACGTCGATTTGACCGGACTGGGCGTACGCGTCGAGCGCGTTCTTCCACGTGCAGAGCTCGACGGCTTCCGCCGGGACTCCGCGCTCGAGCATGCGACGCGCGGTGCGGGGCACCGAGAGCGGATCGCTCACGCCCCAGTCGGCGGAGCTGTCGACGATGAGACGCTCGGCGCCGTACTCCAGAACGAGATCGACCATGCGGTCGCTTCCCATCTTCGTGTGCGGATAGATGCTGAACGCCGCCCACGCACCACTGTCGAGGACGTCGTCGATCGTCTCCTCGTTGTTGTGATCCATGATGAGCTTCGCCATCGGAACGTTCATCTCCTTCGCGATCTCGAGCGAACGGAGGATGCCGCGCTTCTTGTCGCGATGGGGCGAGTGCACCATGATCACCATGTCGTTCTCGAGCGCGATCTGAACCTGCGCGCAATACGCACGCTCCTCCGCCGGCGTGATCTCGTCGAAGCCGATCTCGCCGATGGCGACCACTCCCTCCTTGAACGCGAATCGGGGCAGAACCTCGAGGACCTCTCGCGCGAGGGAGTCGTTGTTCGCCTCCTTCGCGTTGAGGCCCATGGCGCAGTAGTGCGCGATGCCGAACTGCGAGGCCCGGAAGCGCTCCCAGCCCACCAGGCTCGAGAAGTAGTCCACGAAGCTACCGACGTGCGTGCGTGGCTGACCGAGCCAGAACGCGGGCTCGATGACGGCCCGAATGCCGGCGTCCGCCATCGCCTGGTAGTCGTCGGTCGTGCGGCTCGACATGTGGATGTGGGGGTCGAAGAAGCGCATCTCAGTCCCTTCCCGCTTCGAACACGGCGAACGCGATCTGATCGCACCGGCCGTCGAGCGCGTCCTTCACGGCGGCTCGCACCGCGACGTCGCTCTCTTCTTGGGGCCACGCGCGGAGCCGATCGGTGGCCCCGGCCCGCCCGAGCGCCAAGGCGGCCGCCCGACGAGCGCACGCGTCGTTCGACGCGGCCTCGATCGCCAGAGCCTGCAGCGCGCGCTCACTTCCGTGGGAACCGATGCAGAGCAGCAGATCGGGCGGGATTCGACGCCCGGCGCTCCGCCGCTCGTCTGCGAGGTCCAGAGCCATGCGGGCAAGCTCGGCCGACAGCCGCCCGTCGAGCCCGTAGACCCGCCAGAGGGGTGCCTCGATGAAGACGGCTTTGATCACGAGTTGGTGCCATGCGTCGTCATCAAAATTGGAAACCGGATACGGCGTATCGCAGGCGGTCGCTTCGAACACGCTGCGCATGTTCGTTCGACACCCCTCCCCGGCCCGCCACACGAAGCGTCGCCCGTCGGGCAGATGACCGAGACAGCGGTAGAGCGCCACGAGCTCGCCGACGTCCGCGTAGCGGAAGCACTCTTCCAGGAGATCGGGAAAGACCGCCTCGTGGATGGCGGGATGCGCCAGCACCATGCGCACGCGAACCGCGTCCAACGTCGTCCAGCGCTCCGGATCCCAGCCCGCGAGAGCGCGTCCCGCCTCGTCGCGCTCGGCGGCCGAGGGACCGAGCGGACCACGTGGGGCGTGCCGACTCGCCATCGAGAGCAGGGCGGCCAGGCGCTGCCCGGACGCACCCGTGCCGATCTCGGCCACGGTCTTCTCCAGCCAGCCTGCGCCGGCATCGGGCATCCGCCGCTCGAGAAAGTCGTCGAGGCAGGTCTGAGTCGCGAGCATTTTCGGGAGTTCGCTCCCGGCGATGGGAGCCCATCGAGACTACCCCGCGTGCTCGCGTCGGGCCACCCGGTCCGGGTCGAACCTCAGCGCGCGATCGCGCCCGCGAGTGCGAGCAAGAGGGCGGCGATCGAGGTCGTGTTCAGCATCGCCGACACCTGGTGGAGCCGCGCGAACCGAGGGTCGTCTCCGTCGAGCGACTGGAACTTCGGAAGCAGGACCTCCCCCCCGATGAGCGAGGCCACGACGGCCACCGCCACCGGGCTCGCGAGCCGCGCGATGTCGTCCGCCGGCAAGCCGTCGCGCCCCAAGAAGACGGCGATCAAGGCGATGAAGCCCAACCCGGTCCCGAGGCGGTAGATCCGCCGGAACATGGGCCGCAGAAACCGTCGCGCCTGCCTCGGGGGAAACGACCGATGCGCCACGGGCGTCACGACGAAGCTGAGGCAGATGAGCGTCCCGAACCACGCAGCGACCGCGAGCGTGAACACGAGCCTCAGTGGCACGATCCGGACCTCGTCTGCCGCGCTCGGCTCACCCCGGGTTCCGTAGCGAGAGACGACGGCCCCAGCCACTTCCCCTTGCAAGTGGCTCAGCTCCCGGAGCGCGAGCGCGGCTTCACCGGGGGGAAGCGCCGGCGGGTCGAGCGCCGGTCATCGTCCCCGACGGCGCGGGAGGCATCGCGTGCACGGTCCCGGTCCGTGTCAGCCGAAGAGCACGGGGAGCTCGTCCGGCGAGCGAAACGCCACGCCCACCACCCCGCACGTGCTCGCGGGATCGAGTCGGAGATTCGGCAGACGGTCGAGCAGGGTGGCGACCGCGATCTTGGCCTCCATCCGCGCGAGATGCGAGCCGAGACAGAAGTGCTCACCGAAGCCGAACGCGACGTGGTCGCTCTTGTTCTCACGGCGGAAATCGAACCGGTCGGGGTTCGGAAAACGACGCTCGTCGCGATTCGCGGAACCGATCGCGAAGACCGCGAGCTCGCCCGCCGGAATGACCGTCCCGTGGAGCTCGACGTCGCGCGTCGCTTCGCGTGAGACGATCTGAACGGGCGATTCCCAGCGAAGGGTCTCCTCGATGACGTCGTCGATCAACGCCGGGTCTGCTTCGAGCTCGGCCCGTTGCTCGGGATGCGTGAGCAACGCGTAGAGGATGCTTCCGGTCAACCGGTACGTCGTCTCCGCGCCCGCCGGCAGGAGTAGACGCAGAAACCCGAGCACCTCTTCCTCGGTGAGTCGGTCTCCGTCGACCTCGGCGTGCACGAGGACCGAGAGGAGGTCGTCGCGCGAGTCGTTGCGGCGTTCCTCGAGAATCGGTCGCAGGTAGTCGACGATCTTCTGCGCGGCCTCGAAGCCCTTCCCGGGGTCCTGCGCGACCGAGATGAGATCGAGCGCCCAGTGGTGGAACTCCTCGAAGTCCGAGATCGGCAGGCCCATGATCCGCGCGAGGACGCGCAGGGGAAACGTGAAAGTGAACTGCGGAACGAGGTCGGCACGCCCCTCGTGGACGAACCGATCGATGAGCTCGTGTGTGATCTCGTGGATCTGCGTCTCCACGGAGCTCCGGAGCGTCCGCGGAGAGAACGCCGGCGTGACGATCCGCCGATGTCGCACGTGCTCGGCTCCTTCCATCTCGAGGATCGTCCGGCCGATCACGAGGCCGATGCCGCGGGCGTTGCCGCGCGCCGAGAACGTCTCCGCGTCCTTCAGCCCCGCGACGACGTCGTCGTAGCGGGTGATCATGTGGCTCGGATCCATCCAGCCCTTCATCGCGACGACGGGTCGCTCCGTGCGCAACCGCGCGTAGACGCCGTACGGGTCCCGGACCGGGCTCATGATGGAGCCGCCGAACAGCGCCTGGCTGTTCGCGTACCCGTGCTCGTCGATCTCTTCGACCTGACTCACGTCGGACTCTCCTCGGGCGCTGCGAAGATCTGGGTCATTCGATTGATTCAATCGATCGATTGATTGAGGCAACCCTACCCAGCGCTCCCATCCCGGTCAAGCAACCCTTCCGCTACGCTGGGGCCCATGGATGCCCCCGCCGTGATCGACGTCACCGACGCAACGTTCGAAACCGAGGTGCTCGAGGCCTCGAAGTCCACGCCGATCGTGGTCGACTTCTGGGCACCCTGGTGCGGCCCCTGCAAGACGCTGGGGCCCCTCCTCGAGAAGCTGGCCACCGAGCCCGGCGGGGGCTTCCGCCTGGCCAAGATCGACATCGACCAGAACCCGGCGATCGCGCAGGCGCTTCGCATCCAGAGCATCCCCTTCGTGGTCGCGTTTCGGGACGGACAGCCCGTGAGCGAGTTCGTCGGCGCTCAGCCGGAGAACGTGGTTCGCCAGTTCCTGGGGCGGGTGTTGCCCGACGAGGCCGACCGGGCCGCGCAGGCCGGGGATTCCGCGTCGGCCGCGAGCGACGCCGAGGCGCACTACCGCCGAGCGCTCGAGCTTCGTCCGCGTCACCCCCGGGCGAGCCTCGGTCTCGCGCGGATTCTGGCGTCGGTCGACCGAGCCGACGATGCGAGAGCGGCACTCGAAGGCGTGGTCGCCGACGGCGAGATCGGCGCCGCGATCGAGCGACTCGAGGCGGAGCTTCGGATGCGCGGTGAATCCAACGGCGACGAAGCGGCTCTCCGTGCGAGCCTCGAACGCGATCCCGCCGATCTCGCAGCCGGCCTCGCCCTCGGCCGACTCCTCTCCGCGACCGGACGGCACGAAGAAGCTCTCGCGGTGCTTCTCGACGGCGTGAAACGCGACCGAGCCTACGAGGACGCGGCGGCCCGAAAGGCGATGCTCGACCTCTTCACCCTGCTGGGGCGCGACCACCCCCTGGTCGACGAGTACCAGCGAAAGCTCTCGCAGGTGATGTTCTCGTAGCGTCCGCGCGACAGGCGCGCCGCCGTCATCCGATGCGATCGACCCGAGCGATGGGCGAGCCCGGAGGGCCGAGCGGGCCTTCGAACCGCAGCACGTCGTGCGGCTCTTCCACCGCGATCCAGTACGTCGAGTCGCCCGCGTGCCACGTCTCGACCGCGGCCTCGGCTTCCTTCTTGAAGGGCTCCGGAACGTCGACCTCCGTCGCGGCACGGCGAACGTCGAGGCCGATCTTGATCCGGTAGGCCTTCTCGTCGCGGCCCCGGGTGTTCAGCGTCTCCTCGCCGTCGATGTACGCGTACACCGGAACTGGCATCCCGCGCTCCCCCCAGACGTAGAACCGGACCACCCGCGATTCGATGGGATAGCCCGTCATCCCGATCGAGATGCACGCCGCCTGGTACGTGTTTGGCGGGAACGACTTCCGCGCCGCCGACCACGTGTCGCGAAACTTGTCGCTTGCGAAGTCCACCCACCGCTGCCTCGTTCGCTCCCCTTTCGGGTCGAGCTCGACCTCCCCGAACTGCGTGTTGCGGAGCCGGCCCATCGCGAGCTCGTACACACAGCGCTGCGCGCGCTTGCGACCGTCCTTCGCCCGCGTGACCTGCTGGTAGTCGTAGAGCTGCTTGCCCTTCTTCTGGACGGCGGCGAACCCCGTCGCGTCGGGCAGGAGGAAGTCCTCCCGGTTGCGCCCCTCGTCGGTGATGGTGATGCGATGGAGCGGCTTCTCGGACTCCCACGGCTTCGACGTCGGCTCCTCGAAGAACTCCGCGCCCGCGACGGTCAGCACGACGTCGTCCGGCCGGAAGGCCCCCGGCGGACCGGGCGTCTTCACGAGTACGTCGGGACCGACGAAGATCGCCTTCCGTCCGTCGGCGAGCGTGACCGGGCGATGGTACCGAGCGATGACCGACCATTCGTCCTCGTCGTCGAGACGATCGGCATTCTCGAGAGGACCGGGAAGTGCGAGCACGACGCGCTCTCCGTCGCCTTCCAGCGCGACATAGTGCTCGCCGGCCGAGGTCGTTCCGACGTCGTCGACCTCGGCGACGAACCGAACCCGCTTCCCCACGAGGTCCAGGTCGTAGTCGTCGATGCGGAGTTTCGGCCCTCGCGCTTCTGCGACGTCCTCGATCGTGAGCGGGACGATGCCGGCGATCGGCCGGGGGGCCTCGGCACGAGCGGCGCACGGGACGAGGCCGATGGCGAGCAGTGTGAACGACACGATCCAGCTCTTCGTCATGGGTTCTCCCCCTCGGTATGTCTCTGCCGGCCCCGTGGGCCTTCGACAAGCCCGTGCTACCAAAGTTCCGACCGACCCGTTCGAAAGCCTGACCAAGAGGACCGCGAGATGAAGATCCAGGGAAAGACGATCGTCGTGACCGGCGGCGCCAGCGGCATCGGGCGGGCCCTCGCCCGGCGATTCCACAGGGAGGGTGCACGCGACGTCGTCGTCGCCGACATCGACGGAGAGGGCGCCCGGCGCGTCGCCGACGAGATCTCGGGCACCGGCCGCGCCCTCGACGTCGCATCGGCCGAACAGATCCACGCACTCGTGGAAGAGACCGAGCGAGACGTCGGCCCGATCGATCTCTTCTGCTCCAACGCGGGCATCGTCGTGCCGGGAGGTCCGGAGGTCCCCGACGAGCAATGGGACCGGATCTGGCAGATCAACGTCCACTCTCACGTCCTGGCGGCACGCGAGCTCGTGCCACGCATGCTCGCGCGCGGGGGAGGCTATCTCCTGAATACCGCGTCGGCCGCCGGGCTCCTGACGCAGATCGGCTCGGCACCGTACTCCGTCACGAAGCACGCCGCGGTCGGCTTCGCCGAGTGGCTGTCGATCACCTACGGCGAACGGGGCCTCAAGGTCTCGATCCTGTGCCCCCAGGCGGTGCGGACGGCGATGACCGCCGACACCGATCAGGGCGGCGTCGCCGGAGTCGACGGGATGATGGAGCCGGACGTGCTCGCCGACTCCGTCGTCGAAGGGCTCGACGACGAGCGCTTCGTCATCCTGCCCCACCCCGAGGTCGCCGAGTACATGCGTCGCAAGACGAGCGACTACGACCGGTGGATTCGCGGCATGCGGCGTCTGCAAGCCCGGTACGTCTGAGCTTCGCTTGCGACCCGCCGGCGTTCACCGGTAAGGGTTTCTGCGGTGGGTGGCTCGAACTCGTCGATCTCGGTCGTCATCCCGGTCTACCAATCGGCCGAGCTCCTGGATGAGTGCCTTCGGGAGCTCCGTCGCGGGGACGAGCAACCGAACGAGTACATCGTCGTCGACGACGGCTCGACCGACGATTCGGCTGCGGTGGCTCGACGTCACGGCGCGATCGTCCTGACGAGCGCCGAACGGCGCGGCCCGGCTCACGCCCGGAACCTCGGCGCGCGCACGGCCCGTGGCGACGTCCTCCTCTTCCTCGATGCGGACGTCCGACCCGGACACGACACGATTCGCCGCGTGCGGACCCGCTTCGAGCAGGACCACGCCCTCGACGCACTGATCGGCTCCTACGACGCCGACCCATCGAGTCCCGGCTTCGTGTCTCAGTACAAGAACCTGATGCACTGCTTCGTGCACCAGAGCGGGAATCGCGTCGCCAGCACGTTCTGGAGCGGGTGCGGCGCCATCCGACGCGACGTGTTCCTCACCCTCGGCGGCTTCGACGAGTCGTACGACCGTCCCGCGATCGAAGACATCGAGCTCGGGTACCGACTCCGGGCGGCCGAGAAGAAGATCGTTCTCGACCCCCGGCTCACCGTCAAGCACTTGAAGCACTGGACTCTGCGCGGGCTGATCCACTGCGACGTCTTCGACCGCGGCGTCCCCTGGACCGAGCTCATCTGGCGGGATCGGCTCATGCCGAACGACCTGAACCTGAAGACGAGCCAACGCGTGAGCGTCGTCCTCGTCGGGGTGCTTCTGCTGGGCTCGGTGGTCGGCGCGACGCTGATCGAGCGGACGTCCCTGCCGACCGGCGAGGCCCTCCTGCTCGGGATCGCGGGCCTGTGGCTCCTCGGAACCGCCTCGATCGTCGCGTTGAACCTGCCGTTCTTCCGATTCCTGGCGCAGCACCGCGGACCACTCTTCGCGCTCGGCGCGGTTCCGATGCAGGTGGCGTACTACCTCTACAGCGGCTTCGCGTTCGCGCTCGGCACGCTGCGATACGCCCTCGGGCGCGTCGAACGCCGCTCGGAGATCGCGCCCCTGGAACCTTCCGAGGTTCCGACGGCCGAGAGCGCCTGAGCTCACGCCGCCCCGGGCGCCGCCGCCTTCTCCGGCGCCGCGTCGACCGGTGCCCGCGCGCCCTCGGCCAGATGCTTCAGGAGCTCGCCCTGGATCAGCCGACGGCCCGGCGCGAGACGGTGCGACAGGCCGTTCAGGAGCATCATCGTCCGCAGGACGAGCGCGAAGTCGTCCGGGATGCGGCGGATCTTCGTCGCACCGAGCGCCTGCCAGAGGTCGTCGCCCTCGTCCGAATCCCCGACGACCCGCAAGAGCAGGGATCGAAGATGGTCCGCGCGAAGCTCCTCGACGTCGAACGACAGGTCGCGAGCGGCCTCGAGGGCCGCCGGGCCGTCTCCGATCAACGCCGAGACCATCATCTGCGCGACGAGACGGGCGAATCGGGGCGGAAGCTCCTTGCACAGCCCGAAGTCGAGGAGTCCGATTTCGCCGTCGGGCAACACGAGAATGTTTCCGGGGTGCGGGTCGCCGTGAAAGAAGCCGTGCTCGAAGAGCATCGCGCCGTAGAGGCTTCCCACACGACGCGCGACTTCGGACGGCACGTGTCCCGCCTCGCGAAGCGCGTCGATCCGCGTGACCTGGATGCCGTCGAGATACTCCATGACGAGGACTCGGTCCCGCGTGAGCTCGGTATGGATGCGGGGCACGCGGACGTCGTCCCGGGTCGAGAGAACGTCACGCAGGCGCGCAGTCGACTCCGCCTCTCGACGAAAGTCGAGCTCCAACTCGATGAAGCGGGTGATCTCGCTCGCCAGGCTGCGGAGGTCGATCGAGCTCTGCATCCGATTCACGAGACCGGCGACCCGCCGGGCCATCAGCAGGTCGAGCGGAATGACCTTGCGCGCCTCCGGGTACTGGATCTTGAGGACCACGTCCGACCCGTCGTGGAGACGCGCGCGGTGCACCTGGGCCAGCGAGGCGGCGCCGATCGCGGTGGCGTCCACCGACGCGAAGACGTCTTCCAGCGAAGCCCCGAGCTCGGACTCGATCATCGGCCGGAGGTCCTCGAGCGTCCGGGGCGGCACCGCGTCGTGGAACTGACTCAGCTTGCGGATGAACGGGCGCGGCAGCAGGTCCGCGCGTGAGCCGGTGATCTGCGCGACCTTGATGAGCCCACCCTCGAGAGAGAGCGCGAGCCGCCGGAGCGCCTCCGCGGCGGCCTCGTGGGCGCGGTTCCACGACGCACCCGAGGGCTCTCGGCCCACGTACGACCGGGCGAGCAACCACCAATACCGCGGCAGGACGCTCCCGACCGCGAGCGCGATCCGGACGATGCGATAGGCGCGAACGTGCCTCATGCCGACGTCTCCGTACGCTCGCCGACGACGCCATGCAGGAACACCTGCGCGATCGTCGTGGTCACCTCTTCCTCGGAGAGGGGCAGGAACCGCCCGGCACCCAGGATCTCCTGCGTGAGGAACATCATCATGACCATGCCCACCAGCCCGCGTCCGGCGACGACGAAGGAGATCTCGCGGGCACGGTCCGCTCCGAGACGCGCCTCGAGGTAGGCGGCGATCAACCGGTTTCCCGGGAGGAAGATGTGCTCGAGCGCCTCCTGCACCTCGTCGACATGGGTCGGCAGCTCGCGCAGGGCCACGCGCACGAGATCGCGGTGCTCGCGAAGATGCGCCCACGCCTCGCGGACGAAGGTCTCGACGGCCTCGTCGAACGGCTTGTCCGCGAGGTCCTCGGCCAGGGATCGGATGTTGGGCAGGAGCGAGTAGCGCCGCAGCACGTCTTCGAGAAGCGCCTGCTTGCTCGCGAAGTAGAGGTAGAACGTTCCCTTCGACACGCCCGCCGCCTCGGCGATGGAGGCGACCGAGGTCGCGTCGAAGCCCCGTTCCGCCCACAGCTTCAGCGCGACGTCGGCAAGCTCGGTTCGGCGGGTCTCGTAGAAGGCGTCTCGCTCGCTTGCGGCGATCTTCGGCATGGGGTAGCCATTATGACCAACCGGTCGGTCATTTTCAACACGGATCCGACCGAGGAGGAAGAGAGCATGGCGACGGCCCCCGAAGTCGAGACGACGTCCCCCGAGTTCGACCTGTTCCGACCCCTGCGGAGCTCCGGCGCGATGGAGAACCCGTTCGCGATCTACGGGCTCCTGCGAACCGTCCGGCCGGTCCTCCGGATGCCCGTGGAGGGCTGGGCCGGCCCGGGCGTCTGGTTCCTCACGGGGTACGAGGAGGTGAACACCGCGCTGCGCGACCCGAGGTTCTCCGTCGATCGCCTGCGCGCGCCGCTGATCCGCGACAATCTCGAGCGTCTTCCCGTCTTCATCCGGCAGAGCACGCAGGGCGTGCGTTCGATGTTGAACATGGACGCGCCGGACCACACCCGCGTCCGGAAGCTCGTCAACAAGGCCTTCACCCCACGACGCGTCGAAGCGCTGCGCCGACACGTCGCGACGATCGTCGACGACCTGCTCGCACCGGCCGCCACGCGCGGAGAGATGGACGTGATCGCGGATCTCGCCGCGCCCCTGCCCGCGATCGTCATCGCCGAGCTCCTGGGCGTCCCCGCCGAGGACCATCGACGCTTCAAGACCTGGGCCGCCGACATCGTCGCGGGGCTGGGCGAGATCAACTTCGCCGAGCGTCGAGCCAGGAGTGGTCCCGCCGCCGAGCAGCTCTTCGCGTATCTCGCCAGCATCATCGCCGAACGCCGCGCGGAGCCGCACGACGACCTGATCAGCGACATGGTCCTCGCCCAGGAAGAGTCCGACGCCCTCACGGACCAGGAGCTGCTGGCAACGAGCA
>JAUIFY010000373.1 GCA_030430245.1 bacterium
CGCCCTGCCCCTCCTTGATCTGGGGCTCGAGGAGATAGACCGAGTCGCCATACGCGTGACGCCTCGTCTCGCTCTCGGTGAGCTTCTCGCGATAGAACCGCGCCGTGGCGCGGGGCTTGATGTCTCGCTCCAGCGCTCGGAAGAATTCGTCGGCGAGCTCCTTCTCTCCGCAGAGATAGCGCGCGTCGACGAGCGCCGTCTTCACCGTCAGGTCCGTGCTGGCGATCCGCACGCAGTCCTTGACCGTGCGGACCGCATGCCCCACCTGAAGACGCGTGTCCCAGAGCGCGTAGAGGATCGTCTCGGTGATCATCTCCACGTACGGCGTCATCTTGTGTGGGTAGAGAAAGAGAAGATCGATGTCGGAGTGGGGGTTCAGCTCGCCTCGGCCGTACCCGCCCTGGGCCAGGACCGCACAGCTCTGATCGAGCTGGACGTACCTTCGGCGGAAGTCCTTCGCCGCGACATCGAACAGCCACGCCACCAGGTCGTCGATCGCGGCCGTGAATCCCTCGACCACCGCCGTGCCGGAGGCGCCCGCGTCGTGCCAAGCATGCAATTGCTCTCGCATCGCCACGACGTACTCGCGCGCGACTGCTCCGAGGACCATCCCCTCCTCGGCCGGAGGCAGGACGGGCTTCTCTCCCGGGAACGGCGGCTTCTCGGGAGTGCTCATGGCGCGCGCCTCAGAGGTTCGAGCTCGCGTCGGCCGAGGCGAGGAAGTCCCGGATTCCCCGTCGGATCCCTTCGGCGAGGTCCCGCTGATACCGCTGCGACGCGACCCGCTCTCCCTCGGTGGGGTGCGTCAAGAATCCCACCTCGACGAGCACGCACGGCATGTAGGCACCGACGAGGACGTAGAATGGGCCCTTCTTGACGCCCAGATCCGTGACGTTCCTCCACCGCCCTCGAAGATAGCGTACCAGCCTGCCCTGAACAGCCTCCGCCAGAGCGATCGACTCGTCCTCTTTCCCCGTCTGTAAAAGGTCGCTCAGAATGTACGCGAGATCGCTCTCGTCCGGCACGGCGCCGGTGAAGGCCAGCCCGTTCTCGAGTGCGGCCAGCCGCATGGTGGCCTGGTCGTCGGTGTTGTTGAGCGTGTACGTCTCGATCCCGACCGCCGATCGGCTCTCGCTGGCGTTGGCGTGAATCGAGACGAACAGATCGGCGCCCTTCGCGTTCGCGAGCGCCGTCCGCTGCTCGAGGCTCACCGTCTCGTCCCCCGAGCGGGTCAAGACGACGTCGACGTCGGGATCGTCCCCCAGTCGCTGAGCGACCTCCTTCGCGATGGCGAGCGTGACCGCCTTCTCCTCCTCGCCGGTCACACCGCGGGCACCCGGATCCTTTCCACCGTGCCCCGGGTCGATCACGATCGTGAAGCGACGCGACTCCGCGGTCGGCGAGGGGCTCGGGGTCGGACTCGGAGTCGGACGGGGCGTCGCCGTCGGCGACGGGGTGGGCCGTGCGGTCGGACGAGCAGTCGGCGGCGGCGTCGGGCGTGCCGTCGGACGAGGAGTCGGCGGCGCGGGCTCCGGGGTAGCGCTCCGCGGCGCGGTGCGCGGCGACGTCCGCGGTGCGGCCGCGACGCGGGCGGCCGGAGCCGTCACCTCACGACGCGGCGGAACCAGCTTCAGGATCAATCGCGTCGGACCCGTCGCCGTGGTGACGTGGAACAGAGCAGGCTCCGCCAGATCCACGACGATGCGGGCCGTGTCTGCGCTGAACTGGCCGATCCGGATGCGGCGGACGAGGCGATCGTTGACCGCGATGGGCTCGCGCGTGATCGCACTCCCGAGCCGTGCCGGCTTCAGATCGACGTACGCACGCGGCGACAGACCCGACGCCGGCACCGCCGACGCGGTGTGCGTGCTGTAGTCCACCTTGCCCTTCACGACCACGATCACCCGAGCGCCGGCGTCGGACACCTCCCACTCGACGCGCTCGATGATCGCGCGATGCACCGCCTCCGCACGCCCGCTGGCGGGGGCCACGACGAGGGCGAGAACCACCGCGCTCCGCAGAAGCCACCGCATCAGCCGCGCCTCGCCCAATCCCGCAGCTCCGCGAGCCGCGTCAGTGCGTCGAGCGGGGTCATCGAGTCGACGTCGATTCGCGCAAGCTCCCGCCGAAGGGCCGCGGCCGGATCGTCGAAGAGGTCCATCTGCGGGTTGGGGTCCGTGCCCGCGGCAGCAGGGGCCGCCTCCGGCCCCTTTCCCTGTTCGAGCTGCTGCAGGAGATCTCTCGCTCGACGAACGACACCGTCGGGGACGCCGGCCAGCCGGGCGACGGCGATCCCGTAGGACCGGCTCGCCGGACCGGGCACGACCTTTCGAAGAAAGAGCACGTCGTCCTTCCACTCCCGCACCGACACGGAATGGTTCTCGACGCGGGGAAGCTCCGCCGCCAGGGCGGTCAGCTCGTGGAAGTGCGTCGCAAACAGCGTCTTCACCCGCGCACCCGGAGCGGGCTCGCACTCGTGGAGGTGCTCGGCGACGGCCCACGCGATCGCGATCCCGTCGTAGGTGCTCGTCCCGCGCCCGATCTCGTCGAGGATGACCAGCGTGCGCGCGGTCAAGTTGCCGAGGATGGCCGCCGTCTCCTTCATCTCGACCATGAAGGTCGAGTCGCCCGCGACCAGATCGTCCGCCGCGCCGACCCGGGTCCAGATGCGATCCGTCAGCGGCACCTCCGCCTCCGCCGCAGGGACGAAGCTCCCGGCGTGGGCCATCAAGACGATGAGCGCCACCTGCCGGAGGTAGGTGCTCTTGCCCGCCATGTTCGGTCCCGTGAGCAGGACGACCTGCTCCGTGCGCCCGTCGAGGGCGACGTCGTTCGCCACGAAAGAGCCGCGCGCCGACGTCTGCTCGACGACGGGGTGGCGTCCCTCGCGGATCCGGATCGCATCTCCCCGATGGAGCCGGGGTCGAACGTAGCCGTGCTCGTGCGCGGCAGCGGCCAGACCGCAGAGCGCATCCAGATCCGCGAGCGCGTGCGCGAGAACGGTCAACACCGACTGCTGCGCCTGGATCTCGCCGAGCAGCTCGTCGAACAACACGACCTCGCGTTCGACCGCGCGGCTCTCCGCGGTCGACAGCTGGTCCTCGAGATCCTTCAGCTCCGGACTGCTGAACCGCTCACCGGAGGCCATCGATTGACGGCGGACGAAATGGTCGGGAACGAGCTTGAGATTCGGCTTCGTCACGTCGAAGAAGTAGCCGAGCACGCGGTGGTACTTGATCTTCAGCGACGCGATCCCGGTCGCCTCGCGCTCTCGAGCCTCGAGCTCGGCGATGAGCCGTTGGGCGTCGCCCAGGAGCCCCCGCAGACGATCCACTTCGTCGTCGGCCCCGGCCCGGATGACCCCGCCTTCGGACGCGTTCATCGGCGGCTCGTCCGAGATCCGTGCCAGGATCCGATCGCCGAGGCCCGGAGGGGGCGCGGCCCGCTCCCGGACCGAGCGCAGCAGAGCGGGCAGGTCGTCGCCGCCGATCTGCGCCACGACCCGCGCCACGAGGCCCAGCGCCCGGCCGAGACGCGCGACCTCGCGCGGCCCCGCACGTCGCACGCCGAAGCGTGCCACGAGCCGCTCGACGTCCCCGACCGCGCGAAGCGCCTCCCCGAGATCCTCTCGTAGGCCGGGCGATTCGACGAGGACCTCGACCGCGTCGAGGCGTGCCCCGATCCCCTCGAGCTCGAGCAGCGGATAGAGCAACCAATCCCGCAGGCGTCGCGACCCCATCGAGGTCCGACATCGGTCCAGGGCCCACCACAGTGAGCCGTGACGGCCACCGTCCGCCCCTTCGAGCACCGCCAGGTTTCGCCGCGACCGGTCGTCGAGCATCAGATGCTCGCCCACCGCGTAGTGCTCCGGCGCTCGCAGATGGTCGAGGCCTCCCCGCACGGTGTCGCCGACGTAGGCGAGCGCGAGTCGGAGCGCCGAGGCCCCCACCGGGTCGGGCTCGGATCCGCCGTGCTGCAGCCGGTCCAGCGCCGCCGCCGCCTCGGTATCGTCGCGGGCTTCCCATACGGTCGGCGTGCCCCCGGCCTCCTCGGCCAGCGCACGTAGCTCGTCGTCCCCGGGCCCGATCACGGTCTCCCGAGGTCCGATCCGCGCGAGTTCCTCCGACGCCGCACGCAGGGTCGGCGCGACGCAGCACCGTAGCTGGCCCGTCGTCACCTCGACGCTCGCGATGGCGACGTCGCCCCCCGAGCGCACGACCGCCGCCAGAAACCCCGGCTCGCTCGGCTCGAGCCCCTCGTCCTCGTCGAGGACCGTTCCCGGGGTGATCACCCGAACGAGTCCGCGCTCGACCAGGCCGGGCGATTTCGCCGGGTCGCCGAGCTGGTCGCAGATCGCCACCTTCAGGCCGTGGCCCAGAAGGCGCCCGACGTAGCCCTGCGCCGCGTGATACGGCACGCCGCACATCGGGACCGGATTCGGGGCGTCCTTGTTGCGCGAGGTCAGCGTCAGGTCGAGCAGCGGGGCGGCTCGCTCGGCGTCCTCGAAGAACATCTCGTAGAAGTCCCCGAGCCGAAAGAACAGCACCGCATCGCCCGCCTGCTCCTTCACCTTCAGATACTGGGCGAGCATGGGCGTGAGCTTCGCCCCTCCCCGCCGCCCTTCCGAAGTGGCTCCCGCCGTCACGTCCCCCCACCCAACCACACGCGCCCGCGACCGTCATGGTCGCGGGATCGGCCCCGCAGGAAAGCCGGCCGGACACGTCGGTGGCGGAGGACCCGGTGGGCACACGATTCGCTCCGCGTGCCCCCCGAGGACGCGCTCCGCGGGACTTCGAAATACCCAGGTCGGCTGTGCCGATGGGAA
>JAUIFY010000050.1 GCA_030430245.1 bacterium
CAGCACCTGGCGGGCATGAAGGATTCCAAGGTGATCGTCGCGATCAACAAGGATCCCGACGCCCCGATCTTCTCCATCACCGACTACGGCCTCGTGGCCGACCTGTTCAAGGCGGTGCCGGAGATGACGGAAGAGGTCAAAAAGCTGAAAGCCGGCTGAGTTTTCCGCTATACAGAGCGGCTGAGTACCAGGCCGCCGGAGGATCCGGGACGGAGCGCGAGGCGACGTGGGATCGTCCGGCGGCCTTTTTCTTTTTGGAGCACGCGAGGGGAGAGACGATGGCAGCGGATCTTCAGAGGCTGGACATGGGTGAGACTCGCGAAGTCTTCTGGAACGCCCCCGAGATCTTCCGGGAGCACTTCATCGAGCTGTTCGACTTCGTCTACCTGGGGCTGCCCGTCGTCCTGTTCGGGATCTGGGCCGCGACGATCGCCTACCCGCTCTACCGCTGGTACGCGATCGTGCAAAAGGGCCAGCCGGAGAATCGGCTCGATCAGATCGGCATCCGAATACAGAGGATGCTCTTCGAGGGCATCGGTCAGGGACGCGTGGTGCGCGAACCGGCCGGCATCGTCCACCAGGTGCTCTTCGTCTCCTTCGTCGTGCTCTTCCTCGGCACGAACATCATCACGGTCGAGGCGGACACGAAGCTCGACTTCTACTTCGGCGCCTTCTACTGGGTCTACAAGTTCATGATGGACCTGGCGGGCATCGCGCTCATGGCGAGCTCGGGCTGGTTCCTCTACCGCCGGTACGGCAACCCACCCCGCGCACTCGAGCAGCCGACCCAGATGGTCGACAACTTCGAGAACGAATCAGGGTACGGCTTTCCGCTGGCCATGCTGTTCCTGATCGGGCTCACGGGCTTCATGCTCGAGTCGGCCCGCATCGTCGCCGAGCCGACCAGCGCCGTCGGCGGCGCCTTCATCGGAGGTCCGCTCTCGGGCGCCTTCCGCGCCATGGGGACCGGAGAGAGCTTCCACTACTGGGTGTGGATCGTTCACCTCGCGATCGTCCTGTCGTTCCTCTACTCGCTCACCTCGACGAAGCTCCGGCACATGTTCATCGGGCCGGTGAACATCTTCTTCAAACGCCTCGGCCCGGGCTACCGCGCGACACCGGTCACCGACTTCGAGAACGCCGAGACGTTCGGGGTGGAGAAGCCGGAGGAGTACAGCTGGAAGCAGATCCTCGACATGGCCGCCTGCCTCGAGTGCGGTCGCTGCACGCTGAACTGCCCGACCGTGAACACGCAGAAGGCGCTCAACCCGAAGCACCTGGTCATGCGTCAGCGCGAGCATCTGCTGGCCCGCCACGGCGTCTCCTTCCTCTCCGCCCAGCTCGCGAAGTTCACCGCGAAGGATGGCGGCACCGGCGACGACACACAGACCGGCGGCGAGGGCGGCGACGTCGCCCTGCGCGAGGTCGGCAGCGGCAAGCCTCTGATGAACGGCGAGGACGGGCAGGACGACGCGTGGCTCGCACAGGCCGACATGATCAACGACGTCGCCACCCAGGACGTCATCTGGGGCTGCACGACCTGCGGCTGGTGCGAGGAGGGCTGCCCGGTCGCGATCGAGCACATCCAGCGCATCGTCGACATGCGGCGCAATGGCGTCCTCATGCGAGCCGAGTTCCCACAGGACCTCGCGAAGTCCTTCAAGGGCACCGAGAACCAGTCGAATCCCTGGGGCATCTCGGCCGACCAGCGGGCCGAGTGGGCGGCCGAGCTCGAGGTGCCGCAGATGGCCGAGCTCGGCACCGAAGAGAAGGTCGACGTCCTCTATTGGGTCGGCTGCGCCGGCTCGTTCGACGAGCGCAACCAGAAGACGTCGAAGGCTCTGGTCAAGATCTTCCGCCAGGCCGGCCTCAAGTTCGGCATCCTCGGAATGGAGGAGAACTGCACCGGTGAGCCCGCCCGCCGACTCGGCAACGAGTACCTCTACTTCTCGCTCGCGGAGATGAACGTCACCACGCTCAAGCAGTACGAGTTCGACACGATCGTCACCCAGTGCCCGCACTGCTTCAACACGATCAAGAACGAGTACCCGGACATGGGCGGCCACTTCAACGTGATGCACACGACCGAGTTCATCGAGAAGCTGCTCGGCGAGGGAAAGATCAAGCTCGAGAAGGACTTCATGCAGAAGCGCCTCACGATCCACGACCCGTGCTACCTGGGCCGGCACAACAACATCCACGAGGCGCCGCGGAAGATCCTCGACCAGATCCCCGGCGCGGTCCGGGAGGACGTCGAGAACTCCGGGCGCATCAACGAGACGCGCCTGGACCAGCTGATGGAGGCCAAGCCCGACACGGTCGCGGTCGCGTGCCCGTTCTGCACGACGATGATCAGCGATGCGACGAAGGCGAAGGGCGTCGAGGAGTCGGTTCAGGTGAAGGACGTCGTGGAGCTCGTCGCCGACTCGATCGAGTAGCCGCGGCGTTCCCTCCGCCCGCGACCACCCGCGGGAGCATCCGATCCACGGGGACGGCGCGGGCCGGGGCCGCCGGGGCGCTTCGCACGCGTGCGACGCGGAGCGTCGATTGCTAGGATTTTCGACGTGATCGTCATCCTCAAGCCCGATGTGCGTCGGGATTCGCCGCAAATCCAACAGGTTCTGGACCTCGCCTCGCGCTATCCCGGCGTGACCGCGCGGGTCCACGTCGTCGAGGGATCGACCCGCTCTCTCATGGAGATCTATCTGATCGGGTCGACGGCGGCCGTTCCGACCGAGCCCTTCCAGGACCTCGACGTCGTCGAGCGCGTCGTGCGCGTCTCCGAGAAGTATCGCATCATCGGGCGGCACAAGGGTCAGATCGAATCGGAGGGCTTCCAGTACCAGGGAGTCACGTTCGACCAGGACACGCTCCACGTGGCCGCGGGCCTGTGCGCGGTCGATACGCGCGAGCACGTCGACCAGATGTTCGCCGCCCTGCAGGCCGCCGGCATCCCGACCTCGCGCATGGGCGCCTACAAGCCCCGCACGAGTCCGTACGACTTCCAGGGGCTGGGCAAGGCCTGCCTCCCCTGGGTCTTCGAGAGCGCCGGCAAGCACGACATCAAGGTCGTCGCGATGGAGATCACCCACGAGTCGCACATCGACGAGATCAACGCCGCCCTCGACGAGGCCGGGAGCCCGACCGGCGTCATGCTGCAGATCGGGACGCGCAACGCGCAGAACTTCGAGCTGCTGAAGTTCGTCGGCCGGCAGCAGCGCTTCCCGGTCCTGTTCAAGCGCGGGATGGGTATCACGCTCGAGGAGTCGCTCAACGCGTGCGAGTACGTCGCGAGCGAGGGCAACAGCCGCATCATCCTCTGTCTGCGGGGAATGAAGACGAACCTGGGCGATCCGCATCGGAACTTCGTCGACTTCGCTCACGTGCCCGTCGTGAAGCGCCTCACGCGGCTGCCCGTCTGCGTCGACCCCTCCCACTCGGTCGGGTCCCGCGCCCTCTCGCCGGACGGCCTGACCGACATCCACCACGCGACGGCAGCCGGCGTGATCGCCGGCGCGAACCTCGTCCTGGTCGATTTCCACCCGGAGCCCACGACGGCCCTGTGCGACGGCCCGCAGGCACTCACGCTCGACGAGCTGGGTCCCTACCTGGACGACATCGCCATCGTCCGCGAAGCGTACGAGAAGCGTCGTGAGCTCGCCCGGAAGAGCGCCGAGGCCGCCCGCAGCGCGGGCGCCTGATCGGCGCCATCGACCGGAACCCGCCCCTACGAGAGACCGCCGGCGCAGACCTCCGCCGCGGCGGCGAGCTGCGGCACGAAGTCGCCCAACGCCCGAAACCGCTCGTCCCGCGTCTGCCCCTTCACGAAGCGGACGTAGATCTGCTCCAACACCACCGCGGTCTTGAAGAGCGCGAACGTCTCGAACCACGGCAGATGGGTCAGGTCGACGCCCGTTCGAGCGCCGTAGCGTGCGGCCACCTCGGCGCGCGTGGGAAAGCCGGGCAAGGTCGTGACCGCCCCACCCGTGCCCCGGGGAACCTCGTCCGTCGCCTCGGACCAGTAGCCGAGCAAGGTGCCGAGATCGATGAGCGGATCGCCGAGGCTCGTCATGTCCCAATCGAAGATGGCGACGAGACGACCGGGGTCGTCGAGCGCGAACATGGCGTTGTCGAGCTTGTAGTCGTTGTGGAGCACGCTCACGCGCTCCGGCTCGGGGATGCGGGCTCCGAGCCAGTCGGCCAATCGGTCCATGAGCGGAATGTCGCGCGTCCGGGCGCGCTCCCAGCGGCCGTGCCAGCCCTTCACCTGACGCTCGACGAAGCCATCCGGCCGCCCGAGCGCTGCAACCTCGGGGCGCTCGGTGTCGACCATGTGGAGATCCGCGAGCGCGTCGACGAGGGACTCCGCCATGCGCCGGCGGAGCGCCGGGTCGTCGCCCAGGGCCTCGGGCCACGAGTGACGGACGACGAGCCCGCGAGAGCGTTCCATGACGAAGAAGACGGCGCCGATGACGTCTTCGTCCTCGCAGAGGACGACCGGCCGGGGCGAGTACGGGAACAGGGGCGCGAGCGCCCGGAGAGCACGGTACTCGCGCCGCATGTCGTGTGACTTCGGCGCGACCGGCCCCAGCGGCGGCCGCCGCAAGACCAGCTCGCGCCCGCCGAAACGCACGTCGTACGTCAGGTTGGCGTGGCCACCGTGGAACTGCCGGACGACCATCGGACCCTCGAGCCCGGCGACGTTCGAACGAAGGTAGGCGTCCAGCTTCGCCTCGTCGAATCGTTCGTCGGCGCGGACCTCGCCCGAGCCATCGAGAAGATCGGGGCCGACACCGGGATCGTGAGACGCCATGGAGCGGTTGCTAGCAGCGGCCCGACGGAGGGGTCAATCGGCCTTGGCGCCCCACCGGCCGCGGTCGTACCGGAGAGCTCGCACGCCGGCCGGAGGCGGGATCACCCGGGCCAACGCGCGAAGGCGCTCGATCGCGGCGTCGGCGCGCTTCGCCTGGCCGCGGGCGTTCATGTGGAGGTCGTCCATGAAGTCGGCCTCGGTCATGTCGACGTCGAAGGGAAGCCGGAAGCGGCGCGGAAAGATCTCGGCGATGCGCGCGTTCGTCTCCGCGATCCGTTCGGGGTCTCGCCGGAGCTCGCCCGTTTTCTCGTGGACGAAAACGGGCGGCGTGATGGCGACAAACGCCAGCAGCCCGCGCGATCGCTCGCGGCGCCAGAGCCGATTGTAGTGGTCGACGATCGACTCCGGGTCGCCGTTCAGGGTCGGGAGCACGTCGTTCGTCCCGAAGGCCATCATCGCGACATCGAGCGGAGCGTCCTCCAACGCCGCATCGAGTTGCTCGTCGCCACCGAAGAACGCGTGATGCAGGTCGCTCTGCCCGTCGAGGGGATGTGGACTAGCCGTCGCGCCCCCCACGCCGCGATTGACGATGGAGACCCTCGGGTCGTCCAGCCGCGCCAGGACCTGCTCGCACCACCCCTGCTCCGGAGGGAATCCGCCGTCCTTCTCCTGCTGCCACCCCGAAGCCGTGTTCGAGTCTCCGAGGCAGGCGATGACGATGCGCCCATCGCGGTTGCGATCGACGACGTCGGGCAGCGGCTCCGCCCGGGCGAACCGCGCGAGGAGCAGCGAGGCGACGAGCATCGCCGTCAGCGGGAACGAGGAGCGCATCCGACGGCTAAACGACGTGCCCGCGGCGTCGTCAAGCCCCGGCGATGCCTTCCCGACCATCGAGCGAGCGCTTGCGAGCGCGGGGCCAGGCCGCAACAATCGCCCGGATGACGCGCCCGTTGCGTACGACTCTCTTGACGTTCGTCCTCGTGGCGGGCTTCTCTCTCAGCGGCTGCCCGAGCGGCGGCGACGCCCCCGCCCCGTCGCCGATCGACGGCACGACGGCCGACGCACCCGTCGATTCCGTGCCCGCCCCGCCGCCCGCCCCGGCCGCGGCGCCGGCTCCGAAGGTCTCCTACGAGATCCCGGTGGCCACCTGGGAGTGGGACGCGACGGCGGGCGATCCGTCGGTTCCGGCCGATCTGGGCGGCCCCGGCTTCACGGGCGCCGGCTGGGAGACGCGCACCCACGCTCCGATCCTCGGGAGCCCGGACGCCGTTCGAGGCGGCACGGCGCGGCTCTATCTACCGGACTGGCCCCCCACGCTCCGTCAGGCGGGCGAGAACTGGAACACGTCCTTCAACTACATGGCGCGCTCCCTCTGCTACGAGGGCCTCCTCGGCATGGACCCGTTCACGCTCGAGCCGACCCCGGCTCTCGCGACGCACTGGTGGGTGTCCGAAGACAAGAGCACCTACCGGTTCCGGCTGAACCCGAAGGCGCGCTTCAGCAACGGGGAGGAGGTCACCGCGAACGACGTGATCGAGTCGTGGAAGCTCCGCGTGAACCCGGACCTTCGCGAGCCCTCGTCCGTCATGACCTTCGGCAAGTTCCACGAGCCGACCGCTCTGTCGAAGTACATCGTCGAGGTGAAGGTCAAGGAAGAAAGCTGGCGCAACCTGCTCTACTTCTCGACCATGACGATCTTTCCCGCGAGCGCGATCGGAGGCATCCGCGGAGAGGACTACCTCGATCGCTATCAGTTCTCCTACGTGCCCGGGACGGGGCCATACATCGTGCGGCAGGAAGACATCGTCCAGGGCAAGTCGATCACGATCACGCGCCGCGACGACTACTGGGACGAGGACAACCCGGCTCTCCGGGGCACCTACAACATCGAGCGGTACGAGTACTCGATCGTGAAGGACCCCGGCCTCGCGTTCGAAAAGGTGAAGAAGGGCGAGATCGACATCTACACGGTGGCGAAGGCCCAGTGGTGGGTGGAAGAGGTGCCCGAGATCGACGCCGTGAAGCGGGGCCTCCTGCAGCCGCGCAAGTTCTGGAACGACCGGCCGATCGGCACCTCGGGCATCGCCATCAACATGCAGAAGCCCGCCCTGAACGACCTCCGCGTCCGCCGGGCGCTGCAATACCTCTACAATCGCGAGCTGATGATCGAGAAGCTGTTCTTCGGGGAGTACTCGCCGCTGGACAGCTACTACCAGGGCGGCGTCTACCAGAACCCGGACAACGTCCACATGGGGTACGATCCCGTTCGCGCGGTCGAGCTTCTCGAGGAAGCCGGCTGGACCGAGGTGAACCCCGCCGGGTACCGCGTCAAAGATGGAGGGGAGCTCCGCTTCAAGCTGGTCTACCCGAGCTCCCAGCTCGAGCCGAGCCTCACGCTCTTCCAGGAGGATGCGAAGGCGGCGGGCATCGCGATCGACCTCCAGCTCCTGACCCCCGCCGCGTCGTGGAAGGCCCTGCAGGAGAAGGACTACCAGCTGATGTCGGTCGCCTGGGGCGCGCTCGTGTTTCCGAATCCGGAGACGAGCTTCAAGAGCTCGCTGGCCGACCAGACCGGGAACAACAACGTGACCGCCTTCGCGAACGAGCGCGTCGACGAGCTGTGCGAGGCGTACGACACCGAGTACGACGTCAAGAAGCGGATCGACCTCATCCGCGAGATCGACGGTATCCTGTACCGGGAGCAGCCGTACGTCCTCGGCTGGTACCTCGCGCCCATCCGGCTCCTCTACTCGAGCAAGTTCGAGATGCCGCCCTGGGGCGTCGGCCCGCTGACCGATACGAGCGACGAGCACTTCTTGTGGTGGATCGACCCGGAGAAGGAGAAGCAGGTGGAGGCCGCGCGGCGCGACCCGAGCAAGACGCTTCCCCTCCTGCCGGTCGAGAACCGCTACTGGCAGGAGTGGCACGAGCACAACGACGCCTGACGGCATGGCCGCCTACTTCGCTCGCCGCTTCCTCCTGATGATCCCGACGTTTCTCGGGATCACGCTCCTCGTCTTCGCGATCACGCGGATGGTCCCCGGCGGGCCGATCGAGCAGATGATCCTGAAGACCCAGATGGCGGCCGCGCAGGAGGGGGGAAGCAGCGGCAGTACGAGCGGGACCGGCGCGCAGATCCCCCAGGAGGTCCTCGACCAACTGAAGGCGCACTACCACTTCGACAAGCCGATCCTCGTGGCCTACGGCCTGTGGTTGAAGGACCTTCTCACCCTCGACCTCGGCAAGTCGTACAAGTACAACACGCCCGTTCTCGAGACGATCACCGGCCGATTTCGCGTGAGCGTCTACTTCGGACTGATCGGCTTCGTGCTCGCGTACCTGATCTGCATCCCGCTGGGCATCTGGAAAGCGATCAAGCACGGCAGCGTGTTCGACTTCTCGACGAGCGTGATCGTCTTCATGGGGTACTCCATCCCCGGATGGGCGCTGGGAGCGGTCCTCCTGGTCCTCCTCGGGGGCGGTAGCTTCTGGGACGTCTTCCCGCTCGGCGGATTCGAATCGAGCGACTACGACCAGCTCGGGCTTTGGGGAAAGATCAAAGACCGCCTCTGGCACACCGTGCTGCCGGTGATCGCCTACATGGTCGGGAGCTTCGCGACGCTCACGATTCTCATGAAGAACTCCCTCATGGAGAACCTCGGGCAGGACTACGTGCGCACCGCCTACGCCAAGGGCCTCTCCGAGCGCCGCGTGATCTTCGTCCACGCTTTCCGCAACTCGCTCATCCCCCTCTGTACGGGGCTCGGACACGCGGTCGGGATCCTGATGGCGGGCAGCTACCTGATCGAGAAGGTCTTCAACATCGACGGACTCGGCTACCTGGGCTACACGTCGGTCATCGATCGCGACTATGCGGTCGTGATGGGCGTCCTCGTCTTCAACACGTTCCTCGTCCTGATCGGGAACATCCTGTCCGACGTGCTCTACGTACTCGTCGATCCGCGGATCCGCTTCAACTGAATCCGAATGGCAGACGCCGCCCCGAGCCCGCCACGCTCCGTCTCGGTCCTTCGACGACGATGGCAGAAGTTCCGAACTCTGAAACGCGGCTGGTACAGCTTCGTCGTGCTCGTGGCCGCGTACCTCACGAGCTTCTTCTTGTTTCTGCTCGTGAACGATCAGGCGATTCTCGTTCACTACGACGGGGAGACGTACTTCCCCGCCTTCGCCTCCGCCTTCGAAGGCAAGATCTACCAGGCCCGCGCGTTCGGACAGCGTGCGATCGGCGAGGCCAACTACCGCAAGCTCGCCGAGAGCTTCGACGAGAACCCGTCGGGGAACTGGATCCTGATGCCGCCCTACCCCTACTCGCCGACGGAGAACCTCCTCCGGGAGCTCCCGGGCAACCCGCCACACAGTCCGACGTGGGAGCATTGGTGCGGCACCGACGACCGTGGGCGCGACGTCTTCGCACGCCTGGCGTACGGCTTCCGAATCTCGATCTCGTTCGCCCTCGGCGTCGTGAGCCTCTCGTACCTCGCGGGCATGGCCATCGGCGCGAGCTTCGGGTACTTCGGCGGCCGCCTCGACATCTTCGGCCAACGGCTCGTCGAGATCTGGGCGGCGCTGCCGTTCCTCTACACGATCATCATCGTGAGCTCGATCGTCCGCCCGAACATGTGGCTTCTCATCGCGCTCCTGGCCGCGTTCGGATGGATCGGCATCAGCTTCTACATGCGCGGCGAGTTCTACCGGGAGAAGGCGAAGGACTACGTCGCCGCCGCGATCGCCCAGGGCGAATCGAACGGTGCCATTCTCTTCCGACACATCCTGCCCAACTCGCTGACCCCGGTGATCAGCTTCGCTCCGTTCGCGATCGTGGGCAGCATCAGCTCACTCGTCTCTCTCGACTTCCTGGGATTCGGATTACCCCCGCCCACGCCGAGCTGGGGCGAGCTCGTGGGTCAGGGGCTCGCCAACATCACGAAGTGGCACCTCGTCCTCTTCCCGCTCGGTGCCCTGTTCGCAACCTTGCTGATGGTCGTCTTCATCGGCGAGGCGATCCGCGAAGCCTTCGACCCCAAGGTCCATTCCCGACTGCGGTGAGCGCGATGGCACGAGACGACACGACTCCGCTGGTCCGCGTCGAAGGGCTGCGAACGTACTTCGAGACGGAGGGCCGACGCGCGTGGGCCGTGGACGGCGTCACGTTCGACATCCATCCGGCCGAGATGCTCGGGATCGTGGGCGAGTCCGGCTGCGGAAAGTCGGTGACCGCGCTGTCGATCATGCGGCTCATTCCGGACCCTCCGGGGCGAATCGCGGAGGGACGGGTCCTCTTCGAGGGCCGCGACCTCCTCGCGATCGAGTATCCCGAGATGCGAACGATCCGCGGCCGCGACATCGCGATGATCTTTCAGGAGCCGATGACCTCGCTGAATCCGGTGTTCACGATCGGCGATCAGGTGAGCGAGCCCTTCCTCCTGCACTACGGCGTGTCGAGAAGGGAGGCTCTCGACCGCGCGGCCGAGGCGCTCACGCGCGTCGGGATCCCCGACGCGCACCGACGACTCCGCGACTACCCCCACCAGTTCTCGGGCGGCATGCGGCAACGGGTCATGATCGCGATGGCACTGATCTGCGAGCCGGCGCTCTTGATCGCCGACGAGCCGACGACGGCGCTCGACGTCACGATCCAGGCTCAGATCCTGGACGTCGTGCGCGACGTCCAGTCGAAGCGCGAGCGCGGATCGGTCGTTCTGATCACGCACGACCTCGCCGTCGTCGCCGAGACGTGCGACCGGGTGATCGTGATGTACGGCGGCCGGATCCAGGAGATCGCCACCACCATCGACCTCTTCGACGGCGCTCTGCATCCGTACACGAAGGGACTCCTCGCGAGCATTCCCGATCCGGCGCGGAAGGGCCAGGCGCTGCCGGCGATTCCGGGAAACGTCCCCGGCATCCTCGAGCTCCCGAGCGGCTGCAAGTACTGCACGCGCTGCCCGCACGTGAAGGACCTCTGCCGCGAAGAAGAGCCCGTGCTGCGCGAGGTGCGCCCGGGACACGAGGTGCGCTGCCACTTCGCCGAGGAGCTCGCGTGAGCGCGGCCGAGCCCCTGCTGTCGGTGCGCGACCTCCGCGTCTCGTTCCCGGTCTTCGGCGGCGTGTTGCGGCACAAGGTCGCCGAGGTGCGGGCGGTCGACGGCGTGAGCTTCGACCTACACCGCGGAGAGGTCCTGGGACTCGTCGGGGAATCCGGATCGGGGAAGACCACCGTCGGCCGCGCGATCCTGAACATCATCCGCTTCATGTCGCCCGAGGCGCAGCTCGGCGGAAGCGTCTTCTTCCGGACCGAGAACGGTGCCGTCGACCTGAACGGGCTCGGGCGGCGCGCCATGCGCCCGTTCCGATCCGAGATCGCGATGATCTTCCAGGACCCCTACTCGTCCCTGAACCCCCGGATGACGGTGCGACAGATCGTCGAGGGCCCTCTGGCGATCCACTCGTCGCTCTCGCGCGCGGAACGCCGCACGCGCGTTCTCGAGCTCCTGGAACGCGTCGGACTCCAACCGGACTATGCCGGACGCTACCCCCACGAGTTCTCGGGCGGCCAGCGCCAACGCATCGGCATCGCGCGCGCTCTCGCCACCCGTCCGAAGCTCATCATCGCAGACGAGCCCGTCAGCGCTCTCGACGTCTCGGTGCAGGCCCAGGTCATCAATCTGATGCAGGAGCTCAAGGACGAGTTCGGCCTGACCTACCTCTTCATCGCACACGACCTGAGCGTCGTGCATCACATCTCGGACCGCATCGCCGTGATGTACCTCGGGTCGATCGCCGAGCTCGGCGACGCCCGCGCGGTCTACTCCGCACCCCGCCACCCGTATGCGAAGGCCCTCCTCTCCGCGGTTCCCGTGCCCGACCCGCGCGCCGACCACGCGGACCGCATCCAGCTGGAAGGAGACATCCCTACGCCGATGGCCAAACCGTCGGGCTGCGGGTTCCGCACCCGTTGCCCGATCGCCGTGGAGCGCTGCGCCCGGGAGGTGCCGCCGCTCGAGGACCACGGTGGCGGCCGGCTCGTGGCGTGCCCGGAGGTTCAGGGCGAGGACTGATCGAGCGACCCCGATTCGCTCGTCGCCGTCACGATGCAGTGCGTCTGCTGCCCGGACGGGGCGGTCGCGCAGGAGTGGCAGTCGCAGCAGCCGGCGGTCGGGTCGAGCGAAGCGAGCCCCGCTGCCTCGACACGGACCCGGCACGTCGTCGGGTCCTCCAACGTGACCGTGACCACGTCACTCGCGTTGGGGACGGAAGCGTCGCAGGTGAAGTCGCTGAAGTCCTTCACGAGCTCGGCCGCGGTACACGCCGGGGACGCCGCGCCCGGCGTGATGCGGATCGCGACCTGGCCCGCATTGTCGGGGTTCTGGCAGCCGTTCGGGTTCGGGCAGTCCGCCGCCCCCGCGCAACGCCAGTACCAACCGTTCACCTGGAAGCCGATTTCGTACGCCCCGAAGAGCTGCGGGACCTCGACGGTCTGCGTCGTGCCCGACGGCACGTCCACCGGCATCGTCCCCTGGAAGAAGGTGAGCGACGGCCCCGTGCACGGCGAGAGAAGCTGGACCCGGTTGTCGACACGCATGGGCCACGGCGGCGCCCCGCCGAGTCCCCCGCCGCCCTCGTGGCCTGCGGGCCCGTGCCCATCGTCGCCACAGGCGACGGCCATCGCGACCCAGACGACCAGCCCGAGTCGCGCGAATCCTCCCCTCGTCACGCGTCGCATCGTGCCCGACCCTACCGCGCGTGCCGACCTGAGCCCACGGGCAGGTGGCATCGGGCGGTCGGAGGTGCCTCGCAAGCGCTCACGGGGAAGCGCGTCCGGGCGCCAGGGCCAGGGCGCGCAGCTCGTCCAAACGCTTTTGCCTGCTCGGCGGGATCCGCTCGCCGCCCGAGCCCGAGTACTCGACCTCGGTCTCTTCCTCCAGACGTTCGTACGCGTGTCGGGCGGTCGGCGAGCCCGGGGCGAGGAGGATCGCCTGCTCGAGGTAGAACTCCGCTCGCGACCGCCAGAAGTCCGGACCGATTCGTGCCTCGGTCGCGCCGAGGAGATAGTACGCTTCTCCTCGATCCTCTTCCGAGACGGGCGTCGGTGCGGTCACGACGGCGATGAGGATTCGCGACGCGAGGAGCCGGTGGACGAGCGGACGCCGGTCCGCCGGATAGCCCCCGAGCGTCTTCCCCTCCTCCAGAATCCGTCGCGCGTCGTCGACCGTCGGCATGGTGGGCGGTCGGTCCTGCAGGTCGCGAAGCGCTCGGACCCACGTGCCGAGGGTGTCGCGAAGGTCGGGCCACACGCCAGGGACCGCGGCCACTCGCTCGAGGACCGGCACCGGGCGCGCGAGATCTCCCTTCACTCGCACGCTGATCGCCAGATACTGTACGAGAGCCGCCATCAGACCGGGAGGTGCCGTCTCCATGGAGCCGAACGCCTCCTCGAACGATGCCAGCGCATCGTCGAAGCGACGGGTCGCGATCTGAAGTCTCGCGCGCTCCAGGGGCGGGAGAGCGTCGCTCCGCGAGCGGTGCAGGAAGTCCGCCGCCAACGGCGAATCCTTCGGACTGTCCATCGCGGAGTGGCAGCCCACGCAACCGCTCACGATCTGCCGAACCGAATACTGGGCGCGTGCGAACTCCCGGGCTTCGTAGGCCTCGTGGGCCCGACGCGCGTCGCGCGCGAGCGAGCGCACCAGGAACCGACCGCCGGGGTCGAAGCCCTTTCCGTGTTCGTCGAGCACCGTCGCCGTCGCGGCGAGGGCCTCCAGGGCCGCTTCGACGTCGGCCTTCGCCGCGGGGTCGGCGAATCGCTTCGGATCGGCCGACAGAGGCAGCAGGACCTGCAAGTTCACGAGCATCGCCCCCATCGCGTTGCGGGTGTCCGCGCGCGCCGGCTGGGGGAACAGCATCGCCGCGAGCGCGGACGACGCCGCAAGCAGCCGCAGGCGGCGGAAGAAGAGAGCTCGGAGGGGCATCGGACCGTCGTATCGGACCATAGCGACTCCGAGCGGCGTCGGCATTAGCGCGAGGGCGACGGTGCACGGCCCGCCCGGTGGGAACGAGCGCTCGCGCCCTTTCCTCGTGGTTCGGGAGCCGCGCCGTCGGCGCGCGTCGCGCGGAGACGGGGAGAGAGAACGCCGACGCCCCACCCGCGGCGTCGACACGCGAGCGAGGCCGGTGGACGCTACGACCGAGCGATCGGTGCGCGGAGGTGCGCCCTCGGCGCGAGCGCTTCGACGCATTCCCTCTGGTCGAACCCGGGAGCGAATCCCGCCGCCTCGAACTTCGCCGTGTCCATCGCCGAGCCGAAGCGGAGCAGACCGACCATCCCATCGGGGATGTGAGGCAGACGCAGCCCGCGAAGGACGGGCTGGAGCGGCCCCGGAGCGATCGGGACGAGGGGGACGGCGGTCTTTCCGAGCGCCCCGACCGCATCGCGCCAACGAATGGCCCCGGCCGACGCGACGTTGTACGTGCCCGCCAACTCGATCCGGGCCGCAAACAGCAGCGCGCTCACCCCGTCCTCGTCGTGAAGGAACTGCACGAGCGGATCGAAGCCGATGGCCGACGGCACGGGCGCCTGGCGGAGGAGCTGGGAGAGAGGCCCTCGAACCTCCGGTCCCGCGGGCTCCGCCAGTCGCAGGATCGCGACGTTCACGTGCGGCGAACGTGCGGCGAGGCTCTTCGCGTACGCCTCCGCCTCGAGCAGGGACGCGGCCGGAGCCAACTCGTCGCGCTCGGTCTCGCCGTCCTCGCGGTGCAGGAGTGGCCGGTAGCTCTGCACCGGATACACCGCGCTCGACGACACGACGACCAGCGATCGCGCCGGCAGGCTCCGGTCGCTCATGGCCGCGCAGAGCGACATCGTGCCGATCACGTCGCCGCCCGTCGGCGTCGTCGTCTTCCCGGTGCGGTCCGGCGCGAGCCCGCAGTGGAGGACGGTGTCGATCTGCTCGTCGCGCAGAACACCGGCGAGGGCTCCGTGATCCGACGACCACCGCCCGGCGGCAGGTCCCGACTCCGCCCCCGTGTCGGCCATGTCATGACCGACCACGTGCTCGACGCCCGACGTCGCACCGAGGCGTGCGAGGGCCGCACGACCGAGCGGTGTCGAAGCTCCCGTCACGAGAACGCGCCGCACGGTCTGCCTCAACCCGCCCAGAGGCTCGCGCGAGCGGCGAGCATCTCGTCGAGCACGGTCTGCATGCGACCGCGGATCTGCTCCGCCTCGCGCAGCACCCGGCTCCGGCTGTAGCGCTGCAGCTCCGGTGGCTCGTCGAACGAGACGGGCTCGAGGACGCGAGCCCGGATCTTGACGGGCAGCTGCACGAACGCGCCGAGGATCGGCCCCAGGACGAGGGCGTTCCAGGTGATCGGAGCTTGCTGGCCGAACATCCTCAGGGTGCCCGCCGTCGGCGTCGCGTCTTCGGTGCCCATCAACACGATGGGAACGATCGGGACTCCGGCGCGCATGGCGGTCTCGACGAAGCCACCGCGACCGAAGCGCTGCAGCTTGTACCTCTCGCTGGGCGGCTTGACGGGCCCCTTCGCCCCTTCCGGCAGAACCGCGAGTAGCTGCTGCTCCGTGCGCAGCAGCCTCTGCGCGTTCTCCGGGTGGGCGACCACGCCGCCCGATCGCGACAGGAAGTCTCCGATGAAGGGCCATCGCCAAAAGCCGTCATGGGCGAGCGCGTACACGGGGCGGCCCGATTCTCGCTCGATCCCGTACTGAAGGAGGAGCCCGTCGACCGGCATCATGCCCGCATGGTTCGACACGAGGAGGGCCCCGCCGTCGCGCGGGATGTGTTCGAGCCCTTCCCACTCGACGCGGAACCACGTGTCGTGGAGCCACCGGTTCATCGAGCTCGCGAGCACGCTCGCATGCTCGCGCCCCCAGCGATCGGCGGACCCGTTCACCGGTTCCCCTTCCCCGAGGGGATGCGGCGGCCGCTCACCGTCTCGATCGCGACCGACACGAACCGGTCCCTCGCACCGGCTCCCCACGCCCGAAGGGGCAACGCCCGGGCTCCCTCGTCCGCGGGGCGTTCGCGCATCGTGCCCGTGACGATCACACTCCAGCCCGTATGCTCGAGTGGATCGACGTCGTCGATCTCGAGGGCCGCCGCCTCGCCGCGCCGAGCGGCCGCCAGGATCCGGCCCTCGCCGGTGCGGACGACGACCGCATCGCCCTCCAGGACGTAGTTCACCGGGCGAAGCTCGGGGACGCGGCCTCCCGCCATCGCGAGGCGACCCACCGCGGTCTGGGAGAGAAGTCGGCGGCACTCCTCGGCGGACAGAACCTCGAGGCCTTCGAAGGTGGTCTCTCTCTCCACGACGCCGATTCTACGCACGGGGGCGCGCGTCCGGCCAGTCCTCCGGGGATCCTCCGGATCGGCCGGGTTCCCGTCGATGAGGGAGACGGGGGATCGCGATTCGCACGGCTGGGAAAGCTCTCCGTCCCGGGCGAAGGGCGGCGGCGGGGGCGACGTGGCATGGAAGATGGGTCGGGAGGAAGTCCACCATGACGAAGACGAGTGCAGATCTGCGATCCGAGCCCCTGAGCGGCGAGGATCTGGGCTTCTGGTGGGGCGACCAGCCGCACCAGAGGACGGCGATGGCGATGCTGCTGCTGCTCGACCGGCGGCCCTCGTCTGGTCGCCTACGGGAGGCCGCGGCGCACGCGGTCCACGCCGTGCCCCGCCTCCGGCAACGCGTCGTCGACATGCCCCTGGACGTCGCGAGGCCACGGTGGGAGGACGACCCGACCTTCGACCTGGACTACCACGTGCGCCGGTACGCCCTGTCGCACGAGGACGGCTCTCCGCAGCATGCGGACCTGAAGGACCTGTTCCGGACGATCGGCCCCATCTACGAGCGACCGTTCGACCGCACGCGGCCGCTCTGGGAGCTGATCGAGCTGGACGGGCCCGGGGAGGGCGCCGCCGTCTTCTTCCGCCTGCACCACTGCGTGGCCGACGGCGTCGGCGGCAACGCGATCCTCGCGGCGCTCACCGAGGCGTCCGCGGACGACGGGCGTCCGACGCCAGTCCCGCCGGCGCCGGGGCCGTGGCGCGAGCCCGGGTTGCTCGGGCAGCTCGGCAACGGCATCGCGTATCGCCTCCAGGAGGAGCTCCAGCGCGCGGGCTCGCTCGCGCGGGCCGGCTGGACGGCACTCACCCGCCCGTCGTCGTGGTCCACCGCGGCCGGCGTCGCGCGCGGCCTGGTGTCGCAGCTGAGCGACGGCGCGGATTCGCCGTTGGAGGAGTTCGGCCGGTCGCGCCACCTCACCGGGTTCGATCTCCCCTTCCAGCCCCTTCGCGCGGCGAAGAACGCGCTCGGCGGCCAGATGATCGACGTGATGCTCACGGCCGCCTCCGAGGCGATGACCACGTGGCACACCGAGCACGGCCACACGGCGTCGGACGTGATGACGTTGGTGCCGATCAACCTGCGCCCACGCGCCGAGCAGGGTGTGGCGGCCATGACCGGCAACCGCGCGACCGGGGTGATGGTTCCGCTCCCCCTCGAGCCGACCGAGCTCTCCGCGCGCTTCCGCGAGGTGCACACCCGGATGGCGCAGCGGAAGGCCAACCCGGCCCTCGAGTACCTTCCGTCCTTCGCCGAGGCGGTGCCCCTCGTCCCGCGACGCCTCTTCCGCTTCCTCTCCTATCTGGGAAGCCAGTCGGTGCAGCTCATCGTGACGAACGTGCCCGGCATCATGATGCCCCGCTACGTCGCCGGGGCGCGCATCACGGCAGGCTACCCGTTCGCGCCCCTCGCACCGCGTTGTCCGGTCAGCATCGCGCTCTACGGATACGACGACCGCCTCTGGGTCGGCATCGATGCCGATGGAACGGCGATGCCGGATCTCGAAGCGTTCGCCGAGATGCTGCGGACGTCGTTCGAGAACGTCATCGCGCTCGCCGGGCGGCGAGCGGCGGCCGGCGGGTGACGCGGGTCCGGCCGCGAGCGATCAAGTCGCCGCGGCTTGCAGGATGCGCAGCGACGCGAGCCAGTCGCGGCGGGTCTCCAGCCCGGCGATCGTGGTCTCGAGCGCACGCCGCGCGACCGCGGGCCGCCCTTCGGCGTTCATCAGATTCAGCGGGAACACCTCGAGATCGGCCGCCGTCGGTTGGATCAACAAGACCGGCGTCCCCGCTCGCTCGACCCGGCGGCGCTCCCAGCCGAGGCGGCGCCCGAAACGCAGGTGCATGCGGCGTTCCAGGTCGTGGATCGCGGAGGTGATCCGGTCGACCGGTCCCTCGTACGAGCGGCCCTCGAGGCTCGACATCGGGTTGATGCAGACGACGAGGTCCAACGACTCGCCGGCGACGAGGTCCAGGTTGGATACGCTCCAGATCCCCCCGTCCGCGTAGCGTCGCCCCCCAACGCGGACCGGAGCGAAGACGGCCGGGATCGCGCACGACGCGCGAACGGCCCGGCCGACGTCGGTACGGGGTGCTCCGCTCCGGCCGAAGGCGACGCGCGTTCCCGCGTCGAGGTCGACCGTGACGGCCCAGAACGGACGCCGGGTCCAGCCGGACGGCTGCACCACTTCGACGATGTCACCGATCGTGCGGGTCGACAGGAAGCCCTCGCCGAGGAGTCCGGCGACGAACATGTCGAGGGACGTGTCCCACGGTCGCAGAAGCGCCCGCAAGACGGCCTGCGGGCTCGACAGGAACGGCCGGGGCGCGACCCCCGTCGGGCGGTAGAGCCGCTCGGTCCACTCCTCGTCCGGGCGCTCGCGAAACCGCGCGGCGAGGTCGGGAAGCTCCTCCTCCGACGGCACGTCTTCGCGGCAGACGTAGCGGAACATCAGCTCCGACGGCAGCCCGATCGCGGACAGCGCGCCGCACACGGACCCGGCGGACGTGCCCACGGTGACCTCCGCGTCGCCGGGATCCCACCCCGAGACCCGTCGGATGCCCTCGAGCACGCCGGTCAGGTAGGCGTGCCCGATCACGCCCCCCCCGCCGAGGACCAGTCCGATGCGCGGCGCGGACGCGGCGCGCTTCTTCGCGGCGGTGCTGGTGTCTTCCGTCATGATCGCTCGCGGATGTACCGAGCAACCAGCGGGCCAAGTCACCCGCCCCTTCCCCACGAGTGTCGAGATGGGCGGTGGAACCTCCGCGAGCGGGGGTGCGCGGCGGTCGCCGGTCGCCGCGCCACGACGAGGACCGGGAAGCGAAGACAGCGCTGCGGAGAATCGAGCCCAGCGTCTTCTGCCCGCTCGAGGCGCGCCCGCGACTCCGCGCCGGCGGCGACCGGGTCAACCGACGGAGAGGCGGCTCGGGACGTACACGCACGTCGGGTCTGCGGCGAGCGGATCGCCGGTCAGACCGTAGCTACGGCTGCGACTCCCGCCGCAGAGCTTGCGGAACTCACAGGCGCCGCACTTGCCGCCGAGACGGCGAGGATCGCGCAGGGCGACGAACTGCGGATGCTCGCGGTAGATCGACGCCAAGGGCGTCTCACGAACGTTGCCGCATCCCAGCGGAAGGAAGCCGGAGGGGCAGACCTCCCCCGTATGCGAGACGAAGACGAAGCCGTTGCCGTCGTTGACCGGCTGGATGGACCGCATGCCGGCGCCGGTCGAGCCCGGTGCTCCCGGGCGGGTCCCGGTACGGCGCAAACCCCGTTGGGCGAGGGCCCGATAGAAGGGCTGCCCGGCCGTCGTCTTGATCGCCAGGGGGCGCGCTTCACTGAGCACCAGATCGACCAGGGCCTGGTAGACCTCCTCGTGCTCTTCGGCGGACATGACGAGGTCCGCATCCGCTCGACCCGTGGGAACGACCAGGAAGACCGACCACAGGCTCACCGCGAGCTCGACGGCGAGATCCGCCAAAGCGTGCAGCTGCCCCCGGTTGCCACGCCAGATCGAGGAATTGATCTGTGTCTCCATCCCCACCCGACGCGCGTGGCGCAGGGCCACCAGCGATCGCTCGAAGGTCCCGCGCACCCCGCGAAAGCGGTCGTGGGTCGCCGCATCCGCGCCATCGATGGATACCGCCAGGCGCACCAGACCGGCCCTCCGCAGGCCATCGATCGCCCGCTCGGTGAGAAGCGGCGTGGCCGACGGAGTCAGCGCAACCCGAAGCCCCAGGTCGGTCCCGTGGCGGATCAACGACTCGAGGTCCGGCCGCTTGAGCGGATCACCGCCCGTGAAGACCACGACCGGATCTCCGAACTCGTCCTTGATGTGGCCGAGCAGCGCCCGGCCCTCGTCGGAACTCAGCTCCTGCGGGTCGCACCGGGACTGGGCTTCGGCCCGACAGTGCGCGCAGACCAGATCGCAGGCGCGGGTCACCTCCCAGATGACGATGAAAGGCGCACGATCGTAGGGTTGAGACGTCGGCTTCATCGGCAGCACACGCTCCGGCGAAGGAGATGGTAGCACTCGTGCGCGCGAGGTGCCTGGGCGGCCGGCAACCGGGCTTCGCTCCGAGGCCCGACGGCCGCCTCGACCGCCGGGGTTCTCCCCGAGCCTTGCCGCGGATGCATGCGCGGCACTGAGTGGAGGAGACTCTTGACCACCCATTCCCGACTGCGGGATCGTCCATGCATGGCTTCTCCCAGACTCGCCCTCTGCGCGGCTCTCCTCGCCGGACTCGTCGGCGCGGTGAGCTCGTCCCAGGCCGTCACGCCGACCAAGGTCGGTTCCGAGATCGTCGTCTCGAACGACCCCGGCTACGTCCAGGAGCCACGCGTGGCGATGGATCCGGGTGGAAGCTTCCTCGTCGTCTGGGAGGATGGGTACGACGGCACGGCACGCGCCAAGGCGTTCTACGGCAACGGCAACGAGCAGGGACCGACCTTCGCGGTGAGCCCCGCGAACGTCTACGTGGGTGTGGGCAACTTCACCGACGACGAGCTCGTGAGCGTCGCCGCGGATGCCGCCGGAAACTTCGTGGTCGCGTTCAACGGCTACGAGTACGTCGCTCCCTACGGCGCGCCCTGCACCGGCTCTCCGTGCATCTACACGAAGCGGCGCGACGTGAACGGCGTCCTCTCACCCGCGACGTTCATCGTCGGCGACCCGCGACTGAACCCGTACCAAGGCGAGCCCTACAACCAGACGGCCAACCCGGAGATCACGAGCGACGGCGACGGCAACTTCATCCTGGTCTGGGAAGGCTACGACTACGATCCGCCCGACATCGACGAGGGCGTCTGGGGGCGCAAGATGGTGAGCTCCGGCCAGGTGAACGGCGGGCCCTTTCGCGTGAATACGATCACGCCGGGGTACCAGGGCGACGAGGGGGCCGTCGACGTCGCGGCCGATGGGGCGAGCAACTTCGCGGTGGTCTGGGACGACGGCAACTACACCGTTGCGCCCTACGGCGGCGTCGTCCTGGGCCGATTCGACAAGTTCAAGAATCCGCTCGGAGGCCAGACCGTGGTCTCGACCGACCGGGGCCAGGACCCGGGCGTCGCGATGACGCCCGCGGGCGACACCATGGTGATCTGGGAGAGGTTCGGCGACCTCAAGGCCCGGGTCTACGACCCGGCAGGCACGGCCGTCGGACCCGAGTTCACGATCACGGGCTCGGCGAGCCACCCCGAGGTGAGCGTGGCCGGCCCGTCGTCGTTCGTGGTCGTCTGGGACAGCGGCGCGGGTGTGACCGGCCGAATCTTCGATGCGACCGGCACCCCGACCAGCGCGGAGTTCACGACCACGAGCACGACCGGGTACTACCCGGACGTGTCCGCGGACGCGGCCGGCAACTTCGTGATGGTCTGGAAGGAAGACGACTACGAGTGGCGCGCGCAGCGCTGGGAGGTCGCACCCCCCGGCCCTTCCGAGGTCCCGCTTCTCGGGAAGGTCATGGTGATCTCGAACAAGGTCCCCGACGACTTCGAGAAGAGCAATGGAAAGTGGAAGGCGAGCGGCGACACGATCGAGGTGCCGCTTCGCGGCTCCATCGACGATCCTCGCTGCAACGGCGCCCCCGACGGAACCGTCAAGGCCTCGACGCGCTTCGTGAGCGCCACGTCGGGCGAGGACACCGGGCCGATCCCCCTGCCCTGCCAGAATTGGAGCGTGATCGGCTCGACGAAGGTCAACGGGGTCGAGAAGCGCGGTTACAAGTACAAAGATGGCAAGCGCGAAGACGGCCCGTGCAACTCGGTGACGATCAAGGGCACGAAGAGCGTGAGCGTCAGCTGCAAAGGCAAACCCGGCGTGACCTCGTTTCCCTACGACCTCGTGAACGGGATCTCTCAGGGAGACGTGGTGGGTTCGCTCACTCTGGGCAACGTCACCTACTGCGCCGAGTTCGCCCCGTTCAGCGACGGAAGCGACGGCAAGAAGTTCAAGGGGAAGAGCACGACGACACCGACGGGCTGCCCGTAGCTCGGAGCACGAGCTCAGTACCCTTCCCTGCGAATCACCTTCACGGCCTCGCCGCGGCGGAGAGGCTCGTTCAACGCGACTCCGTTCAGGACCGCGAGCTCCTCGGCGGCGCCCTGCGAGCCGGTTCGCTTCGCCACGCTCTCGATGGTCTCGCCCGCGCGTGCGTGGACCAGGCGGAGGCGGTCGACCCGGATGCGCTTGCGGTCCGCCAGCGTCGCCGGCCGGAAGCTCTTCATCGTCGCGTCGATCGACGCCCGATCCCGTTCCGCCCCCGACACGGGAGAGATGCCGACCATCTGGTAGAGCAACCCACCGTGCTCGATCCAGACGACGTCGAGAACGGCGTCGTTGCGGCCGAGCTTCGCCTTCGCCCGACCGCGCGCCGCCGGGAGGCCGCCGATCCGAGTCGGTTCGAGCTCGAGGTCCACCCCGTCGCGCTGCTCGATCGCGCGGCCGGCCTCCATCGGTCCCGGTGCATCGACCAGGGTCACGAGAACGAAAGCCTCCGCCGACTTGGCCGCGACGAAGTCGCGAGCATTCGCCGCCTCCCACCCGTCCGGGAACCGGATCGTGAAGCCCATGGCGGGCTGGATGAAGTCCGTTCCGACGAAGACACCGTGGTCCGGATCCTCCCCCATCCGGAGGCCGTCGAGCGCGGCCAGGTGCGTCGAGCGCGAGGAGGAGGACGGCGGCGCCGCGGCCCCGAGCTCCCTCGCGGCCGCGCGGGTCGCGTCGACGCGCTCGGGCGTCGACGGATGGGAGGAGATGAAGCTCGGCCCATCGTCCTGGCCGTGCTGCAGCGCGTACCGATGGAGCGAGTCGAGGGCGGACGAGAGCCCGGCCGGGTCGTAGCCCGTCGTGGCCATGAAGCGCTGACCGAGCTGATCGGCCTCGCGCTCCTGATCGCGGCCGTACGACGCGAAGACGGCATCCGTCGCGGCCCCGCCGATCCCCGACACGAAGTCGCCGAGCGAGCTCGAGACGATGCCGGTCGCCGCCGCGCCGAGGCCGGTCGCGATGCGGAGCGGCGCCTGCACCGACGCCTGATTCGTTCCGTGTCGCGCCGCGACGTGCCCCACCTCGTGACCGAGAATGCCGGCGAGCTCGGCCTCGGTGTTGGTGAGCGCGAGCAGCCCGCGCGAGACGAAGACGTAGCCCCCGGGCACCGCGAACGCATTGGGCTCCTCCATCTCGACGACGCGGAACTCGTAGTCGAACTGGCCGGCCGGCGCTCCCGTCGCCACCTTCTGGCCGACCTTCGTGACGTAGGCCGCGATCCGCGGATCCGAGACGACGCCGATCGACTGCTCGATCTCCCGCGTCGCGCGCCGGCCGAGCTCCTTCTCCTGCGACTCCGTCGTGAGCACGAGCTGGCGCTTGTTCGTGGCAGGGTTGAGCGTACAGCCGGCGACGAGAAGCCCGATCGAGAGAGCGAGGAGCGCGAATCGCCGCATTCTCTCAGAATCGATGATCCCCGTCCCACCCACAAGCGCCGCGAGCTTGCGCAGGCTGCGTCGGCAGGGCAGAACCGACCCCGGGAGGAGTGCATCACGTGACCCGAACCACGCACGTCATCACCGGCGTCCTCGCGACGATCCTGCTTCTGGCCGGGCCCGCCGCGGCCGAATGGAAGTTCGAGGAGTTCATGAACCCCGAGGGCGACCGGGGGATCGGAATCACCCTCGCCCCGGCGAACGCGACGGGCGTCGAGCTCGCCTTCGGGTGTCAGGGGGCTCGATGGCGTCAGGTCGCGCTCCTCCCCGACGGCCCGAAGCCTCTACGGCTCGCGAGCGACGGGCGCGTGAGCCTCGGCTTCGCTCCCGACAAGCTCACGCCGGACGGCGCATGGAAGGTGCGCGAGAGGGGCGCCATGCGCGCCTACTTCGCACCGTCGGCCTCCTCGTTCATGGGACGCCTCTTCGAGGCCGAGCGAGCGAACCCGAACGCCACGCTCTACGTGGTGCTGCGCCCGGCGAAGAAGGCCCCCGTCACGCTGGAGTTTCCGATCGCCGGCCTCCGGGACGCGCTGCGGAAGCAGATCTGGGAAGACTGCAAGCTCGCCGACTACTACGGTGAGCTCGACTGAAGGCGCGCGGCGCCCTAGAGGGCCAGCGACTCCACCTTGGTCATGATCCCCTCGGGGTCGAGGCCCTGGTAGACCATCTGCTCCCACAGGCCGCCGCATCCCTCGCGGTGGGTGCCGATGTGGGCGAAGCGCGGCGTGAGTCCTCGCTCGAGGAGCCAGCTCCCGAAGCGTGAGCCGAGGCCGGTCGTCACGCTCAGGCCCTCGGCCACGAGCACGAACGGGCTCTTGCCGATCTTCTTCATCATGTCCTCGTCGACGACGTTGAGCGTCGGCTTGTTGACGAGGCCCACGTCGATCCCCTTCTCCTTCAGCCGCTCGACGGCGTCGAGGGCTCGATAGAGCGTCTCTCCGAAGCTCACGATGAAGCCGGCCGTCCCGTCGCGGACGAGCTCGTCCTTGCAGGGCTCGAACGCGTAGCCGTCTCCGTGGAGGAGCGATCCGTCCTCCTTCAGCAGGTCCGGTACGGCGGACCGATTGGAGAACACGAAGCGCAACCCCGGATCGTCGAAGACGCGCGCGAGAATCGCGCGCATCTGGTGTTGATCGCCGGGGAAGTAGAGCCGAGTCGTGTCGTCCTCGGAAGCGAGACCGTTCGCCGCGAACATGTTGTTCAGGCCGAAGTGGCAGGTGTTGTCGGCCATGTCGTCGACGCCGGCGTGCGAGAAGTGCGCGAGCACGTTCGCGTGGTTCAGGCGCGCCATCGTGATCTCGGAGACGCACATCTCGAGAAACGCGGAGAACGTCCCGAAGACTCCCTGCCGCCCCTTCTCCATTCCGAACCCGGCCGCGGCCGAGAAGTTGCCGCGCTCCATGATGCCCGACGCGACGTAGATCTCGGGGAACGCCTTGTGGATGTGGTGGAGACCGCAGGAGCCTTCGAGGTCGCTGTCGATCACCTTGACGCGCGCCTGGCGATCCTCGGGAGACATCTTCTCGAGAATCTCGACGAGCGCCTGGCCGAAGACCTCGCGATTCTTGCCCTTGTCGTCGGACGTACCCCGATGGGAGACCGCGTGCTTCGGCTTCTCGATCGCCTTCAGCGCGGCCGCTGCGTCGCCGCGCCCATTCGCTTCGAGGTACGCGACCGCGTTGTCGACCGAGATCACGTCGTGCGCCTTGGGCGCCCCCTCGAGACTCGCGATGCCCACCGCCATCTTGCGCTTGTTGATGAGCGCGACCGGCCCGCGGGTCTCCACGGCCTTCGCCATGCGCGTGTAGAGCGAGTCGAGGTCCTCGCCGTCGCCCTCGTCGACCGGAAGCCCGTGGCCCGCGAGGGTCTTCGCCACCGAGAAGCCGGGCATGTACTCGCTCGGGTGGCCGGCAATCGTCACGTCGTTGTCGTCGACGACGACCTTCACATCCAGCCCGTGACTCACGGCGAGCCGCGCCGCTTCCGCGTCGTTGCCTTCCTGCTGCGATCCGTCCGAGCCGAAGACGAACACCGCCTTGCCCGGGTGCGCCATGGCGATGCCGTTCGCGAACGGCCACATGTGCCCCAGACGACCCGACGAGAACCCGACGCCCGGCGTGAGCCCGAGCTCCGGATGGCCCGGGAGCTTCGAGTCGGCCTCGCGATACCTCTCGAGCTGCTCGGCCGGAAGGTGCCCATTCAGGGCGGACATGAGGTACTGGATCGCGACCCGGTGCCCGGCCTCGTCGAGGTAGAGCGGCACGACCGGCGCGCCGCCGCGCATGAAGCCGTCGGCGATCAGGACCTCGGGGACGATGTCGTACGGACCTCCCGTGTGTCCACCCAGCCCCTTCGCCGCGCCCGTCGCCGTAAAGTAGATGATCGCGTCCCGGCAGAGCTGGACGTTCGCGGCCAGCGTCTCGCGCTCCTCGGACGTCAGAGTCGGCCGACTCGGGTCGAGGGCGAGCGGCTTGAAGGCGGATAGGTCGATCGGGAAGCTCATCGTGTCTCCTTCGCGCGGGAATCCTAGCGATCTGTCGGGAAAACGCTACCGCGCGGGCCTCCTCGAGCCCCTCGGCGGCCGCGAAACCTCACCCTCCTCCGTGCTGGCGACGGCGGACGAGCCCGCCGGAGTGCCCGCCTCGGCGCCGGAGCACGGCTCAGGCGTCGCGACCGCGCTTGAGTGTCCAGGTCGTGGAGCCGTCGGGATTGTCCTTCAGGTCGATGCCGGCGGCGACCAGCTCGTCGCGGGCGGCGTCGGCGGCGGCGAAGTCTTTCGCCTTCCGGGCTTCGCGGCGCCGCTCGATGATCGCCTCGATCTCCTCCTCGGAGAGCCCGGCCTCGGCGGCACGATCACGCTTCCAGGAGGAGAGGGTCTCGACCGGATCCCCCTGCAGCACCCCGAAGACCGATCCCGCATCGCGCAACGCCGCGCCGAGAGCGACGGCCTCCGCGCTCTTCCCGTCGTCGAGGAGTCGGTTCGCGGCGCGGACGCCATCGTGCAACGCGGCGAGCGCGCGCGGAGTATTGAGGTCGTCGGCCAACGCCTCGCGAAACTCACGGCGGCACGCGCCAGCGTCGGGCGAGTCGCCGGAAGCGGCATCGACACCGGTCGCGTCGATGCGCGCCAGTGTCTCGTACAGGCGCACGAGCGTCGATTGAGCCTCGTCGATCACCGCCGAGGAGAAGTCGAGCGGAGAACGATAGTGTGTCTGCAAGAGCGCGAGACGGAGTGCCTCCCGCGGGTGCTCCTCGAGCGCTTGGCGGATCGTCACGAAGTTGCCGAGCGACTTCGACATCTTCTCTTCACCCAGACGCAAGAACGCGACATGCATCCAGTGGCCCGCGAACGGAGCACCGCTCGCGCCTTCCGACTGCGCGATCTCGTTCTCGTGGTGCGGAAACACGAGATCCTCGCCGCCCCCGTGTAGATCGAACGTCCTGCCCAGGTACTTCGACGCCATGGCCGAGCACTCGATGTGCCAGCCGGGGCGTCCGGGGCCGAACGGGCTGTCCCACTTCGGCTCACCAGGCTTCTCGCCCTTCCACAGCACGAAATCGCACGGATGCCGCTTCCGCTCGCCGACCTCGACGCGAGCGCCCGCCTGCAGATCTTCCAGGCGTCGCCGCGACAGGCGCCCGTACGGCGGATAGTCGGGAACACTGAAGTAGACGTCGCCGTCCGCCCGGTACGCGAGGCCCTTCGCCTCGAGCTGGGCGATGATCGTCAGCATCTCGTCGATGT
>JAUIFY010000374.1 GCA_030430245.1 bacterium
GTGCGACGACGACTTCCTCGGCGGCGAGAGCGAGGAGGCCCCCCGAAGCGGGGTCGGGCCGAGGAACCTGGTCTACGTGGTCTACACGTCCGGCTCGACCGGGACTCCCAAGGGCGTGCTCATCGAGCACCGGAACCTCCTCAACCTGGTCGGGGTCTACGGGCGGCGACTGGGCATCACCGAGGACGACCGCACGGCGATGCTGGCCGGCGTGGCGTTCGACGCGGCGGTCGTCGACATCTGGCCCTATCTGGTCCGCGGCGCGAGCCTCCACGCACCCGATCCGCAGACCCGTGTCGATCCGCGCCGTCTCGTGCCCTGGTTGATCGATCACGAGATCGACGTGGTGTCCCTGCCGACGGCCCTCGGCGAGGCGGTGTTCCGCGAGGATTGGTCGCGCAGCTGCCGTCTTCGGGCCTGTCTCGTCGGAGGCGACAAGCTCCACGCCGCCCCGCGGCAGAGGTTGCCCTTCACGCTGTACAACTCGTACGGCCCGACGGAATGCACGGTGGACTCGACGTGGTTCGTGGTTCCGACGGGAGCGGGCGGCCCGCAGGCACCGCCCATCGGACGTCCGATCGACAACTACCGCGTGTATGTCGTGGATCCGGACTCCAAGCCGCTCCCCGTCGGGGAGAAGGGGGAGCTCTGGATCGGAGGCGCCGGGGTCGCGCGAGGCTATCTGAACCGCCCCGAGCTGACCGCGGAGAAGTTCCTCGCGGATCCGTTCCGGCACGGAACGGACGACCGCGTGTATCGCACGGGTGATCTCGTCCGGTTCCGGGAAGACGGCGAGATCGAGTTCCACGGGCGTATCGACGACCAGGTGCAGATCCGCGGGTACCGCGTCGAACCCGGCGAGGTGGAGGTCGTGCTGAACGCCCACGCCGACGTCGAAGCGGCGGCCGTCGTGGCGCGGGAGGACACGCCCGGCCGGGTGCGGCTGGTCGCGTACGTCGTCTCGTCGAAGCCCTCGGTGGAGCTGCTGCCGGCGCTACGCTCGTTCGCCGGCGAGAGGTTGCCTCCGTACATGGTGCCGACCCTCGTCGCGGTCGACGAGCTCCCGATGACGCTCAACGGCAAGGTCGACCGTCGAGCCCTTCGCCCTCCCGAGGAGTACGTCGGTTGGCGAGGAGAGACCGGCGGAGCGCCGCCGCGCGACGACGTCGAGCGGAAGCTGGTCGAGATCTGGTGCGACGTTCTTCGACTCGACGAGGTGGGCATCGACGAGGGATTCTTCGACGTGGGTGGAGACTCTCTCTCCGTCGTGACCCTGCTCGTCGCGGTCGAGAAGGAGCTCGGGATCGCAATCGAGGTGCCCGACCTTCTGCGCGCTCCCACGATCGAGCGCCTGGCTCGGATCGTGCGCGGAGACGACGACGCGTCCAGGCGCCCGATCGTCGTACCGCTCCGGGCGGACGGGGCGGGTGCGCCGTTCTTCTGCGTGGCGGGCGCCGGGGGCGGCTGTCACTGGTTCGGCGAGCTCTCGAGGCTCCTGCGGTCGGATCGGCCCTTCCTGGGCCTGGAGCCGATCGGTCCGGCCGGCGCGGAGCACACGATCGAGGCCATCGCCGCGGGGCTGGTCGAGGAGATCCTCCGGATCCAGCCGGAGGGGCCGTACCATCTCGGTGGCTACTCGACGGGCGGCATGGTCGCGTTCGAGATTGCGCAGCAGCTTCGCCGATCGGGAGCGGACGTCGGGCTTCTCGCGTTGATCGAGGCCGACGGCGCGCGGGACTACTCGACGCGAGCCGGGCAGGTGGTCGCGTTCGCTCGGAATCTCGCGCGCATGAATCCCGGGCGCGCGGTGCGGACCGTGCTCGATCGAGCGGGCTACGCACTCGGCGCGATGCGCCAGCGCTTGCGCCAGAGCGCCGAATCGAAGGTCGTCGTGGCGAGGCTCGACGCGCGAAAGCACGAGGACGAGGCGGCGCTGCACGCGTACGTTCCGCAGTCCTACGACGGGGACGTGCACGTGTTCGCGTGTGAAGAGCGCCCCATGACCGCCACCGTCGCTGGGTCCTATGGCTGGGCGGGGACCGTTCGGGGCCGCATCGTCGCGAGCATCGTGCCGGGCGACCACTACTCGATGCTGGGCCCGCCCGCCGTGCGCACCCTCGCGCGCGATCTACAGGCCGCTCTCGACGAGACGGCTCGGCCCGTCGCGTCGGGCGGGGCTGGCCCCGCGCGTCAGCCGAACCTGTAGCTCAGCTCCGCGCCGAACGTTCGGGGAGGTTCGTAGTACCGCACGATGTTCCCGAACGAGGAGACGAGTGGGTTCACGTGGTTGAAGTACGCCTGGTTCGTGAGGTTCTGGGCCCACAGCGCGACCTGCGCCCGATCGTCGAGGAAGCCGTAGGAGACCCGGGCGTGGAGGAGATTGTACCCGCGCTGTGTCGCCGCCGGGATCTCGGGGCCCGCGTAGAGCGTCGAGGAGGTGTAGAACCACTCCAGTCGCGGCGTGAGCCAGCCCTGGAGCCAGACCGGCCCGTCGAGGGCCAAGGGGAACGAGTACTGGACCGCGAGGAACGACTGGAACTGCGGCACCTCGGGGAGGCGTTGACCGGACCGGTCGGTGGGGAGGCCGGTCGTGTCGCTGATGCCGAGGAACTCGTCGTAGCGGGCGTGGAGGTAGCCGAGATTGCCCGAGATCTGAAGCCCGTCGGTCGGCAGAGCCATCAGCTCGAGCTCGACGCCGCGATTCGTCGCCTCGGCCGCGTTCAGGATCACTCGGCTGAAGTCCGGCGCCTCCGAGCCGGGCGGAGTCGTATCGATCAACGTGGCGACCTGGATGTCGTCGTAGCTCGCCGTGAAGAGCGAGAGGTTCACGGTGAGGCGTTGGTCGAGTGCGATCGTCTTGAAGCCGATCTCGAACGAATCGAGGAACTCGGGAGCGAACGAGTTGTCGACGCTCGTCCCGGCGAGGACTGCGTTGAACCCACCGCCTTTGAACCCACGCGCATAGGTGAAGTAGGCGAGGAGGTGGTCGAGGTTGGCCTCGGCGAGCAGCTCCTCCGGCGTCTCGAAGGCGATGCTCGCCATCGGTGTCCAGGCGGTGAAGATCTCGCTGTTCTGTCCGCGATCTTCGGGGGGGCGATCGGTTTCGACGTCGGTCACGAGCCGGTTCACGATCTCGATGCCCTTCTTCTCCTCCGTGTAGCGCAGTCCGCCGGTGAGGCTCAGCCAATCGGTGACGTCCCAGGTCGCTTGTCCGAAGAGTGCCCAGTTCCAGTTGTCGATCCGATCGGAGTCGTCCGTGAGGGCGACGACGGGTCCCGCGGTGACGGCGGTGCCGCTGTGCGTGACGGCCTGCTCCCAGTAGACGAAGTACCCGACCACGTAGGCGAGCTGGTCCCATGCCCGTCCGTTCGACTGGATCTCCTGGCTGATCTGCTGCTGGAAGCCTTCGCGGCCGTCGATGGGGCTTCCGCCGACGTTGGAGACCGCCAGCACGGGGATCTCGGTCATGTCGAAGTCGTGGCGGCGGCGGGGAAGCTGCTTGCGCCACGAGGTGATCGACTTCAGCGAGAGATCCTGCAGAGGACCGACGTCGCCGACGTCCCATGCGAGCGTGCCCCAGGTGCCGAAGCTCTTCACGTCGACGACGTTGTCGACGTTCGCACCGAATCGACGCGGGCGGCTTCTCTTGCAGGCGTCGAAAAACCCGGGCGCGAGGCTACCGAGGCCTCCCTCGCGCACGAGCACGCACTGGCCGCCCTTGCCGTTGTTGTGAAAGCTCGACCAGGTTCCCGTCACGTCGAAGGTGACGTCGTCGACCGGAAGGATCCGCAACGAGCCGAGGAACGTGAGCGAGTTCCGATCGCTCGAGTACACGTCGCGAAACTCGTCGTACGCGTAGCCTGCGTCGTTCACGGTCGCGAGCGCGGCGCGGAGGAAGACGCGATCCTCGAGAGCCCCGACCGAGATCGGCACGTTCACCATGGCGCGGGTGTTGATGGCCCCGAGGTTGCCGGGGCGGAGGTACACGAAGGCTTCGAGCTCCTCGTGTGGTCGGACGGTGCTGATGTTCACGGCGCCGCCGACGGTGTTCTTCCCGAAGAGGGTGCCCTGGGGCCCGCGCAAGACCTCGATCTGTTGGATGTCGAGTACGTCGAGGATGCCGCCGAACGCGCGCGAGAGGAACACGCCGTCGACGAAGACTCCGACGCCCGGGTCGAATGCGATCTCGCCGGTGTTCGCCCCCACGCCGCGGATGCGGACGTCGGCCTCCACGTTGCGCCGGCTCGTGAAGGTCAAATTCGGCACGAGCTCGTTGATGTCGTCGATGCGCTGGACGTTCGCGGCACGTAGGGTCGCTTCGCCGAGGGCGGTGACCGAGACCGGAGTGCTCTCGAGGAGCTCTTCCCTCCGACGCGCGTGGACGACGATCTCCTCGACCCGTGTCTGTGCGCGCGACGTGAGCCCCGTCGCGGGCTCCGCCACGGTCCCCGCTCCGGACTGGGGGCGGGCCGCGTCCACCTCACCGATCATGCCGGCTCCCGACGGCGCGTCTTCGATGGCCTCGACGTAGCCGGCCGGTCCGGAGTCGCCCTCGCGTCCGGAGGACGCGGATGCGTCGAGGAGCAGCAGCGTCAGGGCGAGCGTCGGGAGCGTGGCGCGCATCGCTCAGGATGTCTCAGAGGCGTGCCCCGGCGGTCAAGCGTCGTCGATGGCGCGGACCGGCATCTTCTGGGGCCGGAGCTGCAGCGGCTCCGCCTTCTCGGCGATCAGGTCGCGATGGTCTTCGTCGTACGAGAAGCAGGTGTTCCTCATGCCGGGTACGTTCTGGAGGACG
>JAUIFY010000375.1 GCA_030430245.1 bacterium
GACGTACTCCTCGAACTCCTGCTGCTCCGGCGTCAGGGCGACCGAGCTCACGGTGCACACCTCCTCGGCCCCTGCAACGTCACCATCGTTCGTCTCCCGTGGTCGCTCATGCTCGTCACACGATCCGAGCGCGGGCGATCTTCATGCCTCGTACGACGAGGCCCTGATAGCTCGTCGGTAGGGCGCGCTGCACGGCGTCCATCAGCTTCGCATCCCAGCCCACGAGCACACGGCGTGCGTTCGAGCGGACGCCGTCCAGGATCTCGACGGCGGCCTCTTCGGGGGTGGTCCTCGCCGCGCGGTCGAACTGCTCCGCGGCCTCTTCGGCGGAAACGTCCCCCAACGTCGACCCGGACATGCGCGCGGCTCGTGCGATGTTCGTCTTGATCCCTCCCGGGTGGACCGACGTCGCGGAAACCCCGGCATCCATCATGTCGAGCTCTTCGCGCAGGCACTCGGTGTAGCCACGAACCGCGAACTTCGCCGCGTGGTAGGCGCCCTGCCCGGGCACCGCCATGATTCCGAAGATGCTGGAGATGTTGATCACGTGGCCGTCGCGCGCGGCGAGCAGGTGCGGGAGGAAGGACTTGGTCCCGTGCACCACGCCCCAGAAGTTGATGCCCATCAGCCACTCGAGATCCTCGTACGTCATGTCGACGATCGCCGACGAGAGCGCCACGCCGGCGTTGTTGAAGATCAGGTTGACGCGCTCGTGCTGCCGGACGACCTCGTCGGCCCAGGCTTCGACGGCACCCCGATCGGCGACGTCGACGACACGCGTCGTGACCCGAGGCGCCACGGTCGCAACGCGAGCCCGCGTCTCTTCGAGTCCCACCTCGTCGATGTCCGACAGGGCGAGCTCGGCGCCCTCCTTCGCGAGCGCCTCGGCGAGGCCGCGCCCGATCCCGGACGCCGCCCCCGTGATCGCAGCCACCTTGTTCTCGAGATCCCGCATGCGCGTCCGCCTCAACACCTCGTCGTCGCGAGGGCTCCGATCTTCTGGAAAACGCCCTCGACCCGCTCGAGGCCGACGGACCGACCCGTCCCCGTCCGACATCCCGCCGCCCGAGCGGCGCGCGTTCCTCGGGACCGCGCGGGTACGTCGGGCGAAGCCGCGACCTCACACCGATCGTCGAAGATGAGCACTGCGTTCATGAAGACCCCCGGGGCGTCTTGGACGGGAACGAATGCGTCAAAAATTGACACACTTTATGCCAGGATGCCAGATTTCCGTTCGAGAGGCGGGCGATCTACTCCACCTGTGCGCGAAGGCGCTCGCAATGCACACGGGCGGCCTCGAGCGCGGGAAGCTGCAGGCCTTCGGTGAACGACCGGTAGACGGGCTCGAGGATGGCGAGCGCTGCCGGCGCGTCGCCCCGGCCCTCCCGGATCACGGCGAGCTGCACGGCACTTCCGAGCAGACCCATTCGATCGCCGATCACCTCCGCCGACGCGTGCACGGGGAGCAGCAGCTCCTCGGCTCGGTCGTCCGTCATCACCCCGATCGCACGGAACGTGCCGGTGTAGGTTCGTACCACGACCCCGCGGAGCGTCGGGGCCAGGGTCGGGTCGGTCCGTTCCATTCCCCGAAGGAAGAGCCCCTCGGCCTCCCCCGACCGGCCGGTGAACGCGTAGCAGGCGCCGAGAAGCGACTCGCCCATCGGGGCGAAGGAGGCACCGCCGAGACGCTCGCAGAGGCGGAGCATCTCCTCGAGAACCGGAATGGACCGTTCGGGGCCGCCCTCGACGAAGAGCGTCCAGCCCTCGGCGAACTTGGCCATCATGATCTCCGGCTCGAATCCTTCTTCCGCCGCGATCCGCTTCACCTGGTCGAGCGCGCGACGCGCCGGACCGGGCACGTCGATCGAGAGATGGAAGATCGCGGACATCAGCTGCGACCATGCGAGCGAACCCGGATGCCCCAGCGCGACCGCTCGTTCGAGCCCGGCCTGGTTGCTGGCGAGAGCCGCATCCCCCCGTCCGAGGCTGAGGAGGACGTTCGCGCGCCACATGGACCCGGCCACGCCCGGGTCGAGCTCGCCGTACACCTCGAGATGCTGGTGGTGGGTCGCGGGGTCGTAGAGCTCCAGAGCCGCTCGATAGGACGCCTCGCCCTCGACGAGCCGACCGGACTGCTGGCAGGCCTGGCCGTAGACCAGGTGGGCCTGGACGCTGGCCGCGACACCGGACACGCGCGCGCTGCGCTCGCGGGCTTCCTCCGCGAGCGCCAGAGCCTCTCGACTCGCCAGCCCGATGACGTTCATCCCCACGAGAGGCACCAGGACCCGCAACGCCTCCTCGTCGTCCCCGCCATCCCGGACGAGCGGGAGCGTGTCTCGCAGGAGAGCGCCGAAATCCCCGGTCCCGCCACCACGCGCCGAACGGCTGTGTCCGATCAGCTCGAGCCGGAGGCGGAGATCCACCTTCCGCCGAAGCTCCTCGGGCAGCCCTGCGACGAGGCCGAGCGCGGTCTGGAGATGAAGGACCGCCTCGCGATACGCGTGGCGAGAACCGGCCACGCGCGCTGCGACGCGGCGGTACTCGATGGCCCGCTCCGGAACGAGGCCTCGCTCGAAGTGGACCGCGAGCTCGCCCGAGGCCCAGGGAGCGCCACGGCCGAAGGCGCGCTCCTTCCGCTCCGCGATGGCGCGATGCAACCGCACGCGCCGCGCCGAGGGGATGCGACCGTGAAGCACGTCGACGTAGAGAGAGTGCGCGAAGCGGTAGCGCCCTGCCAGCGTGCCGTCGGGCCATTCTTCGGCGCCGGCGTCCTCGAGGAAGAGCTCCCGCCACGCGAGTCGTTCGGCGAGCGTTTCCACGTCGCCGACGTGGCGATCGAGAGCCGCCGCGACGGACGCGATCGAGAACTGCACGCCGCAGGCACTCGCCGCCTCGAGCACGCCGCGCTCTTCGGGAGACAGACGATCGACCTGCCGCTCGACGAGCTTGCGCAGGTCGTCGGGGACGAGGGATTCGAGATCGCCCGCGACCGTCCACGCACCCTCGACTTCCGCGATGCATCCCGTGTCGAGCGCGACGTCGGTCAAGTTGCACAAGTAGAGTGGCTCGCCCCCGGTCCGCTCGTGAACGCGCCGGACGAGATCCGTTGCGACGGGAGCCCCGGGCAGGCGTCCCGCGAGGTACGAGGCGACGTCCTCGGCGGCTAGCGGCCCGAGCCGCAGCTCCAGGCCACCGCCGCGGCCGTCGAGATCCCGCGCGAGCTCCGAGACGAGCGCGGCGGGACCCTGCATCTCCCCGGGCCGGTACGTGGCGAGCAGGAGCACCGGGGCGGGAAGCCGGCGCTGCATCAGGTCCGCGAGGATCTGCACCGTCGACTCATCGCTCCAGTGGAGGTCCTCGATCACGACGACGTTGGCGGGCGCGGCGGGCAACGCTTCGAGAAGATCCGCCAGCTCGCGCGCCATCCGGTCGGCCGACCGTAGACCGGGAGGCGGCGAGCTCCGCTCCTCGTCCGCGGTCCCCGAGAGGATCGCATGCCAGCTCGGCGCGACGCGGCGGGCGACCGCCGGGACGTCGCCGTCGCCCGCCCCATCCAGGAGCTGGCGAAGCGCATCCAGCAGCGGGAGGTACGGCGTGCCCGAGCCGTAGTGCTCGACGGACTGCCCGACACCGACGCGCGCTCCGCACGCACGGGCGCGCTCCAGAAACGCGTCGAGCAGAGTCGTCTTGCCGATTCCGGGTGGCCCCACGAGGAGCGCCGTCCGGGCGGCCCCCTCGCGCACCGTTCGAAGGGTGGCATCGAGCAGCTGGAGCTCGGCCTCGCGCCCGACGAGCTCAGGCGCCCGCTCCGAGGTCGAAGGCGACGGCGCGGCGGCGGCCGGCGCGGTCGAGGTCACCTCCCCCACGAAGCGGAATCCGCGCCCGTGGACCGCCTTGATGGCGATGCCCTGCGCGTCACCGCTCCCTCCCGTGCGGAGCGCGCGCCGTGCGAGCTTGACGGTCGACGTCAGCGCCCATTCGGAGACGTGCGTACCGGGCCAGAGTGCCTCGAACAGGTCGTCCTTCGTCACCACCCGTCCGCGACGCTCGATGAGGAGGACGAGCAGATCGAACGGCTTCGGTCCGACGGCGACGAGCTCGTTTCCCCGCCAGAGCTCGCGCGCATCGAGGTTCAGGCGGAAGCTCCCGAAGGCGTAGGTCACGAGCACCGAGCCTAGCAGCTCGGGCTCTCCGATGAGACCGGGGGCGCACGACGCCTCGCTCGAGGATCGCCTACTGCTCGAAGCAGTAGAGGCGAGCGACCTTGTCCCCGGGAGGAGCGCTCGACGGTGTCCCGTCGCAGTCGTACCGGATGTCGCGCGTCCAGTTCTCGATGACGGACCCGAGGCTTCCGGTCATCGCGCCGGAGGCGTTCGACGCGCTCATCCAGCCGTTGCACGGATGGCCCGCGCCGACCTCGATGACGGTGCCATCGGGATGCGTGTTCGTGAACGCCGAACCGACCGTCTTCGCCCCCGCTTCGTCCCGGTCGATCGCATGGTCGAGAGTCCCATCGGTCAGGTCGTCCCAGTCGTCCGCGACCTTGGTCCCGTCGACCAGGACGTATGGATCGGACGAGCGCGTGGACGTGTCGGACGGCGACGTCGTCGCATCGGACAGCCACGCCTTGAACTCCCCGTCGTACCCCTCGAGCCAGGCGAGGTCCCGGCAGAGCCGATCGGCACCCTCGACGCCGTCGAGAAACGCGTTCACGGGCACCGAGCTCGCGAAGACCGTCCTGGTATCCGGGTCGTCCTCCAGCACGAAGAGGGGGTCACAACCGTCGATCGTG
>JAUIFY010000376.1 GCA_030430245.1 bacterium
CTCGACGCGGATCTGGCCCTTGCCCTCGCAGTTCTCGCAGCGCCCGTCCGCGACGTTGAACGAGAACCGCCCCGGCTTGAAGCCCTTGACCTTGCTCGCCGGGAGCTGCGCGAAGAACTCGCGGATCGGCGTGTAGATGCCCGTGTACGTCGCGGGGTTGCTCCGCGGCGTCGTGCCGATCGGGCTCTGGTCGACGACGGTCGGCGCGACCCGCGAGAACCCGTCGATCTCGACGGTCTCGTCGCGGATCGCCTCGAGCAGGGACTCCATGACCAGCGACGACTTGCCGGAGCCCGACACACCCGTCACGGCGGTCAGGACGCCGAGCGGGAACGTGGCGTCGATGCCGCGCAAGTTGTGGATGTCCGCGTTCCGAACGGTCATCGAACCCGACGGTTGCCGCGTCGCATCCGCCGCGGAGATCGCGAGCTCGCCACGTAGGTAGCGCCCCGTCAACGAATCGGCCTTCGCGACCTCGGCCGGACGGCCGGCCGCGACGATCAGGGGATTCAGGTCGACGGAGACGATCGCCGGGTCCTCCTCGACCAGCGTGGAGAGCCCGAGCAGGACGTCGGCCAGTGCCGTGCGATCGACCGGCGGCTCGCCGCGGAATTCCTCGAGCATCTTCTGGTTTCGAAGGCCGTCGATCATCTCCTCGGCGTCGGTGCGCGACAGGGGAACCAGTCGGAACACGACGTCCGCGAGCGCCTCCGCGAAGATGCCGCCGATGCCGAGCATCACGCACGGTCCGAACGTCGGGTCGTGGAGGCAGCCCGCGATCAGCTCGCGTTTGCCGGCGACCATCTCCGCGACGAGAACGGAGACGTCGCCGTCTTCGGGGCGGGCCGCGGCGAGGAGCTCGCGGGCGGCCGTCCGCGCCGCATCGGCGCCGGACACTCCGAGGCGGACCAGATCGCGCTCGGTCTTGTGCGCGATGCGGTCGCCGCAGAGCTTCACGGCCACCGCGCCACCCAACTCGGCCGCGGCCGTCGCCGCTTCGTCCTCGGTGCTCGCCAGGCGCTCCCGCGCCACGGGAACGCCGAGCGCGGCCAGTCGCCGTTTGGATTCGTACTCGGAAAGGGTGTGCGAAGATCCGGCACTCGCGTCGGGCATGGCGGTCAAGCCTAGCGGTCCGCGCCGGGAGGCGCACCACGCGTACGGTGGAGCGAGCACCTCGGTCCGCGCTCCGCCCGGCCGGGCGGTCAGCGCGCGAAGAGGCGAACCGAGAGCGTGACCCAGACGACCGCGGCCACGAGGGTCTTGCCCATCGACCCGAGGAGGCGCCCGAGGGTCGCACCGGCCGCGGCCCGCACGGAGCCGGCTCCGACCGCGTCTCCGTCGCCGGTCAACTCGCCCACGAGCGCGCCGACGAACGTGCCGATCGTGGCTCCGAGGAGGGTCCCGACGAGGGGGATCGGGATCAGGGGGATCAGCGCGATCCCTCCCACGATTCCTCCCACGATGGCGCCCACCATGCCTCGCCCCGTGCCGCCGCCCGCGCGCGTCCCCATGGCTCCGGCGGCCGTCTCGACGACTTCGCCGAGCCCGCCGAGGGCCAGGCAGATACCCAGAGTCCACCAGACGGCCGTCCCGCCGCTCACGGCGCCGGTCGCTTCCTGGAGGAGGAAGGCCCCCGCCGCGAGTCCGATCATGATCCAGGTGCCTGGCAGCCCGATCGCCGTCAGGAGCAGACACCCGAGCCCGACCGCCGCAAACGACACCGCGATCCCGATGGCGATCCACTCCATGGCATCATCTTGCCGGGCTCCCGGGCCAAGTCCAGGTCGCTCGGTCGCGCCATGCGGGCCGCGTCGGAAACGCTTGAGCGCCTTGCCGGAGAGTGTCAGACTCGCCTCGAAAACAGGCCGCGCAGCGACCTCCAGGACCAAGGAGGATCCAATGAAGACCGTTCGGGATTTGTTGCAGTCGAAGGGGCACGAGATCTGGTCGGTGGCCCCCGACGACTCCGTGTTCGCGGCGCTGGAGCTCATGGCCGAGCGAGGCATCGGCGCGGTCCTGGTTCTGGACGGCGCGAACGTCGCCGGGATCCTGTCGGAGCGCGACTACGCCCGGCAGGTCATCCTGAAGGGAAAGGCGTCCAAAGACACGCCGGTCCGGGACATCATGACGACGGAGCTGTTCGTCGTGACGCCGGAGAAGACCGTCGAGGAGTGCATGGAGCTCATGACCGAGCGCCGGATCCGGCACCTTCCGGTGGTCGTCGGGGACCGCCTGGACGGACTGCTGTCGATCGGAGACATCGTGAAGGCGGTGATCTCGGACAAGCAGGACCAGATCGAGCAGCTCGAGACGTACATCACGCGCGGTTGAGGCCCCGCGGGCCTTTCGCGCGTCCCGGCTCGGGCCGGGGGCCCGGCGACTCCCGGTGGTGGCTCGGCCGAAGGTGCGCGACCAGGGTTTACACAGGTGTTCGGCTCGGATAGAAACCGAATCGGATTCTGATTCGGGGTGTCTCGTCCCGCGTCGGGTCCGAGGGGTCGATGACACACACGCAAGCTCTCCCGCTCGAGACGGTCTCGGGACCCAAGCAGGCCCGCAGTCAGCGCACGCTCTACCGGCTCCTCGACGCGGCGGAGGAGCTGATCAACGAAAAGGGCCTGTCCGAAGTCTCGATTCCGGAGATCGTCCGCCGGGCCCGGTCCTCGGTCGGGGGGTTCTACGCGCGCTTCCGCGACAAGAACGAGCTCCTGCGAGCGCTCGAAGAGCGTTTCTACGGCGAGCTCGAGCGGCGCGTCGAGGGGTTGGTCGACCCCGACCGGTGGGAGGGGGTGCCGACGCGCGAGATCGTGCGGGCCGCGGTGGCGGAGCTGGTCACGGTCGCGCGCGAGCGCGAGCGGATGCTCGCGGCCTTCCTCTTCCGTGCGGTACAGGACCCCGTGGTTCGAGAGGACGCGCTCCGGTTTCGCCGGCGCGTGACCGAGCGCTTCGAGCGCCTCCTCCTGGCACGCCGATCCGAGTTCGGACATCGCGACCCCGCGTTGGCGATCGATCTCGGGATCCAGGCCGCCTTTGCCTTCATGCAGCAGCACCTCCTCCTCGGCGAGACCCGCGTGGCGGATCGCACCCTGTCGGACGAGGAGCTTCGAACCGAGCTGACCGAGCTCTTGCTCGCCTACCTGGGGGTCCGCGAGGGCCCTCGCGCCGGCACGCCGGCCTGACGAAGGACGACAATCATGGATTTCGAACAAACCAATCCGATTCCGATGCCGGAGAGCGGCGCCTTCTCGTCGGTGAAGGGCACCCTCGAGACCGTGTTCGATTGGCAGTACGAGCTCGAGCGCAAGAACCTGCTCTCCCTCTACGAGAAGGGGAAGAATCTCGCGTGGAACGCCTCGGACGTCGACTGGTCGATCGACGTGGACCTGGAGCGGCTTGTGCAGACGCGGCTCGACGGTGGGCTCGCGAAGATGACGAACGAGCTCATGCAGCCGCCCGTTCCGCTGGAGGACGACAAGCTCCTCGAGATGCAGCTGCACACCAACGCCTTCATGCTCTCGCAGTTTCTTCACGGTGAGCAGGGCGCGCTCCTCGCCACGGCGAAGATCGTGCAGAACGTGCCATGGGAAGAGGCCAAGTTCTATGCGGCGAACCAGGTCGCCGACGAGGCCCGGCACGTGGAGGTGTACCATCGGTATCTCACCGAGAAGCTCGGGCTCTCCTACCAGGTGCATCCGAGCCTCGGGAAGCTTCTCGACGAGATCATCCTCGATCCACGGTGGGATGTGACGTTCCTCGGGATGCAGATCCTCGTGGAGGGCCTCGCGCTGGCCGCCTTCGGCGTCCTGCGCATGCAGATGGCGGACGAGCCGCTCATCCAGGACATCGTGACGCGCGTGATGGCGGACGAATCCCGCCACGTCGGGTTCGGTGTTCTCGCCCTTGAGGGCATCTACCGAAACGAGATGAGCTCGACCGAGCTTCGCGAGCGCGAGGACTTCATCATCGAAGCGACGGAGCTGCTACGAGAGCGACTCCTCGTGACGCCCGTCTTCGAGCGACTGGGCTGGGATGCGGACGTCTGGACGAAGTGGTCGATCGAAACGCCCTTCATGCGTGGCTTCCGGCAGATGACGTTCTCGAAGATCGTGCCGAACCTGAAGCGGCTCGGGCTCCTGACGCCGAGGGTGCGCGACGCCTACGAGAAGCTCGATCTCCTGAAGTACGAGAACTACAAGGACTCCGTCGAGGAGCCCGAGGCCCCGCCACCGCACGAGTTGGTCGAGCTGCTCATGCAGTTCATGCAGAACCAGGCCGTCGAGGGCGCGCTTCCCGGCCCGTCCGCGTCGTGAGGGGGGCGCCGCGCCGCGCGACTCCACTCAGCGTTCGTAGAGGGCCTCGATCTCGGGCTCGTAGCGTCCGTGGATTCCGCGGCGCTTGAGCTTCGAGGTCGGGGTCAGGCAGTCGGAGTCGGGGAGCCACTCCTCGCCGAGGATCTTCAGCTTCTTGACCCGCTCGGCGTTGTTGAACTCGGCCATGGCCGACTCGAGTCCCGTGTGGATGGTCTCGACCACCTTGGGGTGGTCGGCCATCTCGGCCAGGCTCAGGTCGCCCAATCCCTCGGCCGCGGCGAAAGCCTTGGCGGCGTCCGGGTCGAGCACCACGAGGGCGGCGACGAACGGGCGGCGATCTCCGATGGCGCAGGCCTGTCCGACGAGGGGAATCATCTTGAGTGCGGACTCGAGGTTGGCCGGGCTGATGTTCTTGCCGCCGGCGGTGATGATGAGCTCCTTCTTGCGATCGACGATCTTCAGGTAGCCGTCGTCGTCGAT
>JAUIFY010000377.1 GCA_030430245.1 bacterium
CCTGGCCTTCCGCCTGCGTGACCAGGAGACGGAGGGCTTCGTAGATCTCGCCGAGCCGCGCCTCCCGGGCCTTCCAGACCGCAGTCGGGTCCTTCGAGAGCCGGTGCAGGAGCATGCCGACGAGCACGATCAGCAACACGTCCACGGCGATGCCGGCGACCGGCATCCATTCGGTGAGTGCGACCATCATCGATCCAATCCCTTTCCCAGCGATCCGCGCAGCGACGTCCGCAGACGGATCAAGGCTTGCGAATGGAGCTGCGAGACCCGCGATTCGGTGAGATCCAGCACTTCACCGACTTCACGCATCGTGAGGCCCTCGTGGTAGTAGAGCGCGATCACGGTTCGTTCCTTCTCCGGCAACCGACTCACTGCCTGGGCGAGAATCGCGACGCGTTCGCGATGAAGAGTGACCTCCGCGGGCCCCGCGTCGTCGCTCGCCAGAACCTCGTCGCCCGACGTGCTGCCGTCGCGCGAGCTCACGAGGTCTTCGAGACTCAAGATCCCATTTCGCCCGACCTCGGCGAGCATCGTGTGGAGCTCCGAGAGCGTCTTCCCCAGCTCCTCGGCGACCTCTTCCTCGGTCGCGGCCCGGCCGTGCCGGGTCTCCAGCATCTGATACGTGCGCTCGAGGAGCTTCGCCTTCTCGCGCGTGCTCCGCGCGGTCGTGTCCTGTCCGCGGAGCCGGTCGAGGATGGCGCCCCGAATCCGAACCTGCGCGTACGTCTCGAACGTCGCCGCCTTCGACGGATCGAACCGTCGCAGAGCGTCGAGGAGGCCGCCGAGCCCCCAGCTCACCAGCTCCGCCTCCTCCACCGCGGGCGGGCGGCGGTAGGCGAGCCGGCGCACGACCTTTCGCACCAGCGGCAGGTAGCGCCGGACCGTGTCGTCGGTGACCGGAGCCGGCTCGCCGCCGTAGGCTACCGCAGACAGCGGCGCGCTCACGACCGTCCTCCTTCGATCAAGCGACGGAAGAAGAACTGGAGGCCGCCCTTCGCGTTCACCTCGGGCGGAGCGGCGAGAATCCGATCCGCCAACGCATCGAACGCGCGGCTCGCGGGACATCCCGGCGCGAGCTCGAGCACGGCCTGTTGCCGTCTCACCGCCTCCGGCAGCTCCCGGTCGTACGGGACGTGCCCCAGATAGTGCAGGGAGACGTCGAGGAAGCGACTCGCGACGCGCGACAGATGGGCGAAGGTCCGGTCGGCCTCCTCGACCGTCTGCGCCATGTTCACGAGGACGCCGAAGTCGTTCTCCGCGTACCGCGTCGAGAGCACCTTGATCAGGGCATACGCGTCGGTCAACGACGTCGGCTCGGGGGTCACGACGACGAGCGTCTCCTGCGCGGCCGTCGCGAAGAACGTCACGTTCGACGAGATGCCCGCGGCGGTGTCCACGAGGAGGACGTCGAAGTCCTCCTCCAGCCCGTCGACCTCCTCGAGCAGGTGGAGGCGCTCCGCACCGCCGAGCTGGGTCATGTCCTCGAATCCGCTCGAGGCGGGAACCAACCGGATGCCCTTCGGCCCGGACACGATCACCTCGCCGAGACCGCATTCGCCGTGAATCACGTGCCGAAGCGTCGCGCGTGGGTGGAGGCCCAGGAGGGTGTCCATGTTCGCCAGACCGAGATCGGCGTCGAGCACCAGTACCCGGCGCCCCTTCTGTGCGATCGCAACCGCGAGGTTCGCGACGAGGTTCGTCTTGCCGACCCCTCCCTTGCCGCTCGAGACGGCCAGAGCCCGGAACGCGCGGTCCGGTACCGCATCGATCGTCGCCGCCCCGTGTGCCCCGCTGCGGCTCGTGGGCCCGGGGAACGGCACCACGTTGCCGAGCTCGTCCGTCGCTCGATCGGTTCTCATTGCGTTTGCACTCCTCATCAGCCGACCGTCAGGCCGCGACCAGCCACAGCGCGAGATTCGCGCCCGAGGCCTCGGCCAGGTCTTGTGGGACTCGCTGTCCGGTGCCGAGCCACCGCAGCGGTAGCCCCACCTCCTCCACCCACGAGCAGGCGATGCCTGGCTCGTCGCTCTCGTCGAGATGCGTCACCGCGCAGCCGCCCGGAGCGAGAAGCTCCAACTGCGTCCACGCGCGCTGCAGCGACGAGCGCGCCGCCGTCGCGCTGACGACCGCCGTCACCGCCGGTGTGGCCCCGCATCCCTCCACCAGCGCGCGGATCGAGCGCACGACGGCCTGGTCCGAGGACAGTCCGGCCGTGTCCACGTACACGGGTCTACCGACGTTCGCGTTCAGACACGCCCGCAGCTCGGACGCATCGTTCACCGAGTGGGTTTCGAGATCCAGCAGCCTCGCGACGGCCGCGAGCTGCTCGCCGGCGCCGATGCGCATGGTGTCCGCGTTCACGAGCAGCGGCGACTCCCGCCCGCCGAGCACGTCGTCCGCGGCGAGCTTCGCGATCGTCGTCGTCTTGCCGCTTCCCGTCGGTCCCACGAGGAAGCGCACGTTCGCCGCCGGCGTCCCTTCGAGCCGGGGCATCCAATCCGTGATGGCACCGGCCACCGCGGCGTCGAACACCTCCCCCTCGACGCGGCGTTCCTGGAACCGCCGCGCGATGTCGTGCCCGACACCACTCGCCAGCCCGTGGATCTCGAGCGTGCGCGCCAGGTCGCGGGCGTCCGCTTCCAGCTCGATCCCTCCGGCGTCGCCCGCCGCGGCCGACGCCGGCAGGCGTCGCTCGAGGCGCCGGAGCTGCGATCCGAGGCCCTGCAGGAGTTCGTATACGTCGCCCATGCCCTCTTCCGTCGAACGCTGTGCCCCCGCCCGCGGCGGCGGAGGCTCCGGATCGGGCAACGTCACCCGATCCACGTCGGTCGCGGCGGTGATCTCCACCGCCCCGCCCGTGAGATCTCTCGTTCCGAGGATCAGCGCATCCTCGCCGAGCTCTCGCTTGACCTCCCGCATGGCCGCGGATGCGGTGGCACCGGTGAACTTGCGCAGCCTCACAGAGATGCTCCTTCCGCCGAGATCGCCGACGGCGGAACCTGCAGCCGGGCGGCGCTCGCACCGCCGGCATCGTCGTCCAGCTCCACGACACCCAACGATTCGATCTGCACGTTCGATGGGACCTCACCGGGGGCGAGAATCGAGAGGCTCGGAACGAACCGCTCGGTGAATCGCCGCAGCGGTCCGCGGATGGCGCCCGAGCAGAGCAGAAGGGGCGTCGCGTTGCGCAGGGCGAACGGCTCACCGAAGCCGGCCAGCCTTCCGACGAGCCCTTGCGCCACGGCGGGCTCCAGACTGAGGTAGGAGCCTTCGTCGCCGCGCTGCACGGCTTCGGCGATACGCCGTTCGAGACGGGGCGAGAGCGTGATGAGTCGAAGCACGCGGTCCTCCGACAGGAAGCGATGGACGATGGATCGGCCGAGCGCCTGGCGCACGTGCTCCGTGAGCGCCTGCGCGTCCTTCGTGACCGGCCCGTAGTCCGCGAGCGTCTCGACGATCGTCAGGATGTCGCGCACGCTCACCTTCTCGCGAACGAGGTTCTGCAGGACCTTCTGGACCACGCCGAGGGTGAGAACCTGCGGCACCAGCTCTTCGACGACCTTGGGGTGCGTCTTGGCCAGCCCGTCGAGCAGCTCCTGCACCTCCTGTCGGCCGAGAAGCTCGTAGGCGTGGCCGCGGATGAGCTCGGTCAGATGGGTAACGACGACGGTGGCCACGTCGACGACGGTGTAGCCGCCGAGCTCCGCCCGCTTGCGATCCGCTTCCGGAATCCACAGCGCGTCCAATCCGAACGCGGGCTCCCTCGTCTCCACCCCGGCGAGCGTCGTGTCGACCTCGCCCGGACTGATGCCGAGGCAGTAGCCCATGCGCACCTCGTACCGCGCGATCTCGACGCCCTTGAGGAGGATGGCGTACTCCCCCGGCTTGAGCTGGAGGTTGTCGCGAATGTGAACCGGCGGCACCACGATGCCCAGCTCCTGGCCGAGCTGCGCGCGGAGGCTCCGAATACGCCCGATGAGCTCGCCCCCGGCCTGGCCGTCGACGAGGGGAACGAGCTCGTAGCCCACCTCGAGCTCGAGGAGATCGATCGGACCCAGCGACGGTGCCGCCGCCGGAGCCGCCTCGGCGCCCGGAGCCACCTCGGCGGCCGCGTCCTCCGACTCCTCCGCGGTTTCGCCGCTCGTCATGGCCGCCAGGGCCCCCATCGCCCCGGCCAGCACGATGAACGGCAGGAACGGCAGCCCCGGAATCATCGCGAAGCCGACGAGGATCAGCGACACCGTGCCGAGCACCTTCGGGTTCAGGAAGACCTGCGACGTGACCTCCGTCCCGAGGTCCGAGCCCGACGCTGCGCGCGTGACGATGATTCCGGCCGCGGTCGAGACCAGAAGCGCGGGGATCTGCGAGACGAGCCCGTCGCCGATCGTCAGCGTCGTGTAGATCTCGGCCGCATCCACCAGGCCGAGCCCGCCCTGGATCACGCCGATGAACAGACCGCCCAGGATGTTCACCGCGGCGATGAGCAGCCCCGCGATCGCGTCCCCGCGGACGAACTTGCTGGCGCCGTCCATGGCTCCGTAGAAGTCGGCCTCGGCCTCCACCGATCTCCGCTTCTCGCGCGCCTCCTTCTCGGTGATGACGCCCGAGTTGAGCTCTGCGTCGACCGCGAGCTGCTTGCCGGGCATCGCGTCGAGAGTGAAGCGCGCCGCGACCTCGGCGATCCGTCCCGCGCCCTTCGTGATGACCACGAAGTTGATGAGGACGAGGATCAGAAAGATGACGATCCCGACGACGTAGTTTCCCCCGACGACGAAGTT
>JAUIFY010000378.1 GCA_030430245.1 bacterium
GCGATGGTCAGATCCTGGACACCCACGCCGAAGTAGGTCTGCGCGGCGGCGACGATTCCGTAGGCGCCGGCGCCGAAGTAGATCTCGTTCAGGTACAGCTCGAGAATCTCCTCCTTTCGGAGCTTCGACTCGAGCTGACGGGCGAGAATGACCTCCTTCAGCTTGCGCTCGTAGCTTCGTTCGGGAGACAGCAGGAGCTGCTTCACGACCTGCTGCGTGATCGTGCTTGCGCCCTGTACGATCTCTTCCTCTTGCCAGTTGGCGAGGAACGCGCGGGCGATGGCGGCGAAATCCACGCCGCGATGCGCGTGGAACTCGGTGTCCTCCGCGGCGAGAAACGCGTCCTTGACGTGGCGCGGGACGTCGAAGATCGAGACGGGGTAGCGCCGCTCATCGAAGAACTCACCGATCAGCGCGCCGTCGGCCGCGTACACCAGCGTCGCGGCGGGGGGGCGGTAGCGCTGGAGCTCCTCGATCGGGGGGAGGTCCTGGGAGAGCTCGCGCCAGAGGATCAGCGCGACCGCGCCGGCGGCGACCGCGGCCAGCGCGGTCGTCCAGAAGAGAAACTTGAAGATGCGTTTCAGCACGGCATGAGCTCCGCCGCGCATCGTCGGATGCGGCGGATCATACGCCGTCGTCCGAGTCGCCGGGGTTGGAGGTTTCGGGGGGTGGGAGGCGCCGCTCGGGTGCGCGCACGCTGACGAGGACCGCGGCGAGCGTCGTGCGATCCTGCCCGGAGATCTGACGACGTTGGAGCCGCCCGTACGAGATCCCTTCTTCGAGGAAGAGCTTCTCGACGGCGGAGAGCCGGTTCGCGGCCAGGCGGCGAAGCTCGTCGGCGCTCACCGGTGGTTCCTCGGCGAGAAGCTCGTCGAGCATCTCCTCCTCATACGCCTCGAGATACCACGGCTTGCCTTCGAGTCGGGCCTGCAGCGCGCGGCGGATGCGCTCCTTTTCGTCCGTCGCCCCGAGGAGGCGGAGGGCTCCCATGAGTCCGCCGCGGTCGTCGAGTCGCTTGAGGAGGGAGCGTTCGGCGAACCAGCGGCGGTCCTGGAGCGAAGCGGGTGCGGCGAGCTCGATCCGCAGGGTGGGATGGGAACGAACGAGGCGTGCCATGGAGCGAAGACGGGCGCGGGAGGCGGGGCTGATCGCCGTCTGGCCGGGTGCGAAGCCGATCGTCGTCGGGGTGAGTGCGCCCCCCGAGCTGGGTGCCTCGTGGGCGCCCCGGATCGCGTCGTAGACGGCGGTGTCGAAGCCGTCTTCCAATCCGTCGAGCTGCGGGACGCGGACTCGCACGTCGCCGTTCTGGTCGCGCAGCAGCTTGAAGGCCGAGGTGAGGGACATGCCGAGCCGTGCGTCCGTGTCGGGGCCCTCCGTCCACGGATCGACCGCGGGGCGGTTCAGGACGAGGAGGGTATCGGCCGTCCATCCGTCCATGTCGTGTCGCAGCTGGGATACGAAGGAGCCGGTCCCGGCGGTGAAACGGTAGGGCACTCCGAGTCGTTCGAGGTAGGGGCCCGCCAGATAGAGAGGGATCTCTTCCCCCGCGATCTCGAGGCCGCTCCATTGCGAGGCCTGGAGCGCACGGATCTCGAGCATGCCGAGGTCGGCTCCGTAGCCCTGCAGGAAGATCTCGTCGGCCTCGAATGGCTCGAGGCGAACGCCCAATGCCGTGCCGCCGACCTCGCTGACGTCGATGGTGAGTGTCGGCTCCGTGGAATCGTCCACGATGCGGACATGGCCGCCGAAGACGGCCATGCGTCCGATCGAAACCGGGGCCAGAAGTTCGGCGAGCGAGACGGGTGATTCGGTCTCGGGCGCGCCGTCACCTTCGCCCGTCTCGGGTCGTTCGGTCGCGGTCGACGCGGTGGTGGCGCCGTCGCCCTGGGCCTCTTCCGGGTCGAGGGGCGGAAGGACCCAGCCGTCCTCGTTGCGGCCGAGGTGCACGAACGGGCCGTTGAGCGTCGCGTCGAAGTGCCACCGGCGCGGCGGCTGGGGGCCCTTCTTGCGCTTGGGCGGAGCCGGCGCGTCGACGGCGAGATCGATGCGGCGGGCGCCCAGAGCGAACGAACCGAGGAGATCGACTCTTTCCCGCTCGATGGGGGCATCGTCGGACATCGGGTCGGATGGGGGCTCGTCGAGGGGCGCCGGTCGCGGCGGAGCGGACCGTCGCGCGTCGCTCGGCGGGCGAGCCGTCGCGGCACGGGCGGCGTCGAGGGTCGAAGAGTCGTCGTCGCGTGTGGGCGCGGGAGCCGCATCGTCGTCGCCGGACGCCGAGCCCTCGGGAGGGCGGCCGACGATCTTCGCCCCGGCGATCGAGACGACGCCGTTCACTCCGAAGCCGGCCGCGCCGGGCTCGAGCAGGACGTCCACGTTCGCCGAGACGGTCCCCGCCTGGACGAGATCGGCTCGGACGAATCCCACCTCGTGCGCGAGCGCGGGGAGATCGACCCCGGCGGCGGAGAGCCGTCCCTCGAGGCGCGGCTCCTCGTACGACGTGCGTACCGAGCCCTCGAACTCCGCGCTCCCGAGCCCGTGCTGGAACGTCGCGCGCACCGGAGACCAGTGCGAGCGCGGGCCGAGATTCTCGCCACGAACGGACGCCACGAGCTCCATCGGCTCGTCCGTCGGGCCGGGGATCCGAAGTCGCGCCCCGGAGGCATCGAACCGATCGACGGACCAGCGCCATCGCCTCTCGCGAGAGCGTCCGCGGCGGGTGCGTGAGGCCTCGTCCTCGCGCAGGGAGTCGAGCACGGTGACGCCGATCTGCGACTCCGGAGCGAACGTCGCGCCGCGGAGGACGAGCGACCGGACGTGAAGGCGACGAGCGCGCAGGTCGAGTGCGGCGATGTCGGCGATCGCGTTGCGCACCTCGACCGACGGGTCGTCCCTCTCCGGCGCGCGCACCTCGGCGTGGCGTAGGCGGGCCCATCCGGACAGCATGTTGCGGTGGTCGGGCTCGAGGATGTAGCGCATCTCGGCTTCGAGTCGCCCGGAGAGTGCGTCGGTGCGTAGCTGGGGAATGTGTTGGAGGACCGGCCCCACGGGCACGTCCGTCGCGCGGACGTCGGCCATGATCGCGAGACCGTCGTCGCGCAGGGTGTAGTGCCCTTCCGCACGGAGTCGGCCGCCCTCGAAGCTCGCATCGAAGCGGAGGTTCGTCGCTGCCCCGAGCTCGCTCGTGCGGCGGCGCGTCGAGGTGATCTCCGCCTCCTTGACCTCGACGTCGACGGTCTCGCTCTCGGCGGACACGCCACGGAGCTTGAGAAGGCTGTCGCGAAGCGCGATCCGGTCGACCTGCACGGTCCAATCGTCGGGGAGGGTCCGCGTCCGGGTCGGTGTGCCGAGTGCCTCGAGGCTGGGAGCGAGGTCGGGAGCCTCCTCGAGCTCGATGACGGCGCCCTCGAGGGTGAACTCGCGCACCTGGAGGCGGCGGTGGATCAGCGGAAACCACTGGAGGTCGATGCGCGCCCGATCGGCGACGACGGGAGGCCCGAGCGCCGTGCGTTCGGACGGCAGGCGCGTCACTAGCCCCTCGAGGGTGATCACGGCGTCGACGGGGTCGAATCCTACGCGGACCACCTTCACGGGCGCGCCGAACGTACGAGAGAGCCAGGATTCCGCCGTCGGACGGGCTCCGTACGACGCCACCCAGTACGCCACGGTCAGGAGCAACGCGAGGAGCACCCAGCGCACGGGATGGAATCTCCTGGGGCGTCGGCTCGCTTCGGGTTCGTCGCTCTGGGGCGCGTCCGCCTCGTCCTTGCGCATGGGTGCCTGCCGCTGGGACTCTAGCCCAATCGGGCGGTCGTTCAATCGCCCGTCGTGAGCGTGCCGCGCGGAGCTCGAGGCCCGCGTTCCGACGATTGGGACGGAGGGCGGCTCGTGATTCCGAGCGGTGGGTGACCCCTGTCGACATGGGACGGGCGTTTCGGTCGTGTCCGGTCGATTCGGCGGCCCGAACGGCCGGACCCCTCTGGCATGGATGATGCGGTCCTGTTCTCAGGGGAGGAGAACATGCGCTTCATTCGCACTACGGCTTTCGCATTCGGAACTCTGGCGATGCTCTCGGTGGGCTCGACCGCCGACGCGATCCCGTTGAACGAGGACGAGACCATCAACGTCAGTCTTCGCGCGTACGCGAACGTGCGAATCGGCACCAATGCGAAGCAGTCGACGCGGCTGGAGCGGCCCACCTCGTACGGCGGAACGTTCGTCTACTCGCCGGCCTGGAAGGTGATCCAGAATCGGTACTTCCTCGACGTCGAGTGGGACCACGACATCCTTCCGATGTTCGAGGACATCCTGCCGTCGTGGGTCGCGAGTCTCGACTACACGCTCAACTACCGGGGTGAGTACGAGGGCATCTACGATTTCGGTCCCAGTGAGTACCGCACCGCCGCCGAGACCCAGAACAACCTTCTCGCCTTCCTGCGCCAGAGTCCGACGTACCAGCCTTCGCAGGAGGCTCAGCTCGGCGACATGACGTACTTCGTGCGCCATCGCCTGCGTCAGGTCGGCAGCTATCGCAACCGGCTCTTCCAGGCCTTCCTCGACGCCGAGCTCGGGGATCTCTTCCTGCGCATCGGTCGGCAGAACCTGGTGTGGGGCGAAACCGACGTCTTTCGCCTCCTCGACAACATCAACCCCGTCGACAACAGCTTCGGCGGCTTCTTCATCGATCTCGACGAGCGGCGCGTGCCGCTCAACATGCTGCGCGCGAGCTACTATCTGGGCACGG
>JAUIFY010000379.1 GCA_030430245.1 bacterium
CCTCGGATCTCCCATCAGAAAGAGCCGCCACTCGTCACGGTTCGTCCCGATGATCGTCGGCACCGCCCGGACCGCGCCGCGCGCGATGGCTTCGAGGGGCGGCTCGGGAAGAAGCTCGCCGTCGACGCTCGGTTGCCACGGCAGAATCCCGAGGAGGATTCCGAGCCGATCCGCGATCGCGCGCTGGGCGTTCAGCAGTGCACGCACCGGTGCCGCCCTCAGCGCCTCGGGACTCGAGCCCGCCGGGCCGAGCTCCTCGAGAAACAGGCGAGCGACCTCGGCGGCCTTGTCGGGTGTCGAGACGTTGTGCGCCGCGCCACTCTGGAGAATCGCGCGGTGGAACAGCCCCTGCGCCGCCGGCGTGCCGAGCAGGGTACCGACGCTCATCCCGCCAGCCGACTCGCCGAAGATCGTCACGCACTCGGGATCGCCCCCGAACGCCTCGATGTGATCGCGCACCCACCGAAGGGCCGCGATCTGGTCGTGGAGCCCGACGTTCGGCACGATCCCGGAGTCCGTTCCGAACACTCCGTCCGCGTTCAGGAAGCCGACGGCCCCGAGGCGGTAGTTGATCGTGACGACGACGACGTCGCCGCGCTTGGCCAGCCGTGAGCCCGAGTAGAGCTCGTTGCCCCCGGAGCCGAGCGTGAACGCGCCCCCGTGGATCCACACCATGACGGGGCGGCGCTTGCCGTCCGCCGCGGGCGTCCAGACGTTCAGGTAGAGACAGTCCTCGCTCTGCTCGGCGACCCCGCCCAGAAACCGCCGCACGAGGACCGACATCGCGTCGTTCTGGGGCGCGACCGGCCCGAAGCTCGTCGCGGAGCGAACTCCCACCCACGACCCGGCGGGCTCCGGTGTGCGGTAGCGAAGGGGTCCGACGGGCGGCGCCGCGAACGGAATGCCTCGAAACTCCAGGCAATGACCGAGATCCGCGCCTTCGAGCGCGCCGGAGGGTGTGGTGACGAGCGGAGCCATGCGTTCTCAGACGATGCCTACGACGATCGCGAGTCCGAGCACCGCAAGCAATACCCCGACGAGCAGATGGATCCACTCCATCTCGACCTTCGGAAGCAGCCGCCGCCCGACCCAGCTCCCGGCGAACGCGCTCAGAGCACCCGCAGCGACGAGAGTCGACGACCCGCTCACGTCGGCCAGGCGCGGCCCCCCGGCGAGCGTCGCGTACGTGGAGAGGCGCGCCAGGTCGACCAGGATCGCGCAGAGGATGCCGGTGCCGAGGAAGGACTCCTTCTCGAGCCCCAGCCGGATCAAGAAGGCGGTGCGCATCGCCCCCTGGTGCCCCGAGAGGCCTCCGAGGAACCCGGAGAGGGCTCCGCCGAGCGGCATCCAGCGTACGTCGAATCCGACCTGCCGGCTGACGGGGTGCAACTCGAACATCGAGAAGCCGACGACGAGCAGGCCGATGACGATCCCGGCCGGAGTGATCTCGCAGATGCGACTGCCGAGCTTCCACGCCGCGAGAGGGTCGGCCCCGGCGAGCGAATCGAGCACCCACGCGCCGACGATCGCGGCGCACAATGCGGGGATCCCGAACCGGAGCACGACCTCGAGCTTCGCATGACGGCCGAGAAGCACTCCCTTGAACAGGTTGTTCGCGAGATGCACGAGGGCGGTCGCCACGACGGCCGTCTCGATCGGAAAGAAGATCGCGAAGACCGGGAGCAACAACGACCCCAGCCCAAAGCCCGAGAACAGCGTGAGTGCGGCCGAGAGAAACGCCGCAATGCAGACGGTCCACATGGGCGACGTCGACCCCGTCTACGCGGGCGACAGCACCATCACGGGAATGTTCCGCGTCGTCCGCGCCTGATAGTCCTCGTAGTCCGGATAGATCTCGACGAGCTTCGGCCAATACGCCGCCTTCTCCTCGTCGGACGCGCGCCGCGCCTTCATCGGGGTGATCGTCGTGCCGATCTCCACCTCGACGTCGGGATTCGCCTCCATGTTGAGGTACCACTGCGGGTGGTGCTCCATGCCGCCTTTGGATGCGACGAGGATGACGTCCTCGCCATCCTGGAGGTAGATGAGCGCCACGGTTCGCTTCTGCCCGGACTTACGGCCAGTGGTCGTGATGAGACACACCGGCGCACCGCGCATGAACTTGCCGCCGACCTTGCCGCCGGTCGCCCGGTAGACCCACGTGTTCGCCTTCGTCATCCAGCGAATGAAGTGGTTCGCGATCCTCTCCTGACCGGGCGAGATGGGCTGGGGTTTCGACTCTGCCATGGCGCTCTCCCTACACCACCGTCGTGGCGGGCGCGAAGCACAACGGGTATCGGAATGCGGTGACCCGCCGGATCCACTTCGTCTCTCTCGGCTGCGCGAAGAACCGCGTCGACACCGAGATCATGCTCGGGGTCAGCGACGCCTCGGGCTTCGAGGTCGTCGCCGATCCCGCCGATGCCGAGATCATCGTGGTCAACACCTGCGGCTTCATCGGTCCGGCCAAGGAAGAATCCGTCGACACGATCCTCGAGATGGCCCACTACAAGGACGCCGGAGCGTGCGAGCGCCTCGTCGTCTCCGGCTGCCTCGCCCAACGCTACGTGGGTCAGCTCGCGGGCGAGATGCCGGAGGTCGACCACTTTCTCGGATCGAGCGACATGCTCCGGTTGCGGGAGATCCTCGACGATCGCGGCGAGCGCCTGATGGTCGGCAATCCCGCGGACTACACGATCCGGGCGACGGATCCCCGTCGTCTCACGCAGCGCGCACACAGCGCGTACGTGAAGATCGCGGAAGGCTGCAATCGCACGTGCAGCTTCTGCGCGATCCCCGGCATCCGTGGCAAGCAGCGCTCGCGTCCGGTCGACGACGTCGTACGCGAGGTCGAAGGGCTCGTCGCGAGAGGCGTCGTCGAGGCGAATCTCGTCAGCCAGGACACGATCGCCTACGGGCGCGATCTGGACGATCGACCGACTCTCGCGGAGCTCGTCGCGGCCCTGGCCCGGATCGATGGCCTCCGTTGGCTCCGACTGCACTACCTGTACCCGGAGACGCTATCCGCCGAGCTCGTGGACGTCTTCCGGACGCACGACAACGTCCTGTCGTACGTCGACATGCCCCTTCAGCACGCGAGCGACGCGATGCTCCGAAGCATGCGGCGCGGGCACGGTGGTCGCCGCATCTACGACGTCATCGAGCGCCTGCGCGGCGCGCTCCCCGACATGGTGTTCCGAACCACCTTCATCGTGGGCCATCCCGGCGAGACCGACGCCGATTTCGACGAGCTCTGCGATCTCGTGCGCTGGGCCGAGTTCGATCACGTCGGCGTGTTCCTCTACTCCCACGAGGAGGACACGCACTCCGGCACGATGAGAGACCTCGTCGACGGCGACGTGGCGCGAGCGCGACAGCGGAAGCTCATGACGTTGCAGCGTACGATCGCCCGCAAGCGATCCAACGCCCTCGTCGGCCGGGAGCTCGAGGTTCTGGTCGACGGGCCCAGCGAGGAGAGCGACATCCTCCTCGACGGCCGCTGGTGGGGCCAGGCCCCCGAGGTCGACGGCAAGATCATCCTCGCGAACGGAACGGCCCGCCCGGGCGAAATCCGCCGCGCCGTGGTGACCCAGGCGGCGGACTACGACCTCGTCGCCGATCTGCTGACACCAGAGGGCGTCCGCGACGTCCCGGTCGAATAGACCCACCGGGGAATCCATCGACCCGCGTCCCGCCGCCGGAAAACCGAGGTTTCATGGGGGCGATCCCGCGTCGCCCCGAGCCCTCAAGGTCTCCTCCGGGACCGCCGAAGTTCCCCTCGGGGACCCCGTGCGGGTCGCAGTCGGAGCGCGGAGCACGCGATGATTCTGTTGGTCGACGACAATCGGATGACCGCTCGGGTCATGGAGGCGAATCTCGGCCGAGCCGGCCTGAAGACGCAAAGCGTGGAGGATGCCGAGGCCGCGCTCGCCGCCCTCGACGCATCGCCCGAGATCTCCGTGGTGGTGACGGACCTGTCGATGCCGGGCATGGACGGACTGGCCTTCATGGACGCGATTCGAGAGCGGCCCGAGCTTTCCGCCCTGCCCATCATCGTCGCCTCGGGAACCGTCGACGTCGAAACGGTGAAGGCCGTCAGCCTCCGAGGAGCGCGGCGCGTCTTCGTCAAGCCGATCCCGGAGGACGAGTTGGTCCACGAGATCCAATCCGCGCTGAAGGACTGCGCTCCCTTGACTCTGGTCGAGGAGCACCGGGCGCTGAAGAAGCTCGGGCTCGACTCGGAGCAGTACTTCGAGATCCTGAGCGAGCTGGCGGACTCCGTGCGAACCCTGGCACCGAAGCTCGAAGCACTCGTCGATGCCGAGCCGGAGGATGGAGGCGCGCAGGCGGCCGTGCGCGCCGCGGTGCGAAACGTCGCGGAGACGGTGGGCACTCTCGCGAGAGGCGACTTCATGGCGACGATCGAGCATCTGGAAGACGCGGGCCGCGCTCCGTCGGCCTCCGATTGGTGCCGCGTGGCCCTTCGGGAAGTGCGAAGAGTCTCGGCCATGGTGGAAGAGCGCCTCGCGGAGAAAGCCGCCTCGGATGCGTCGCCGCCCGACGACGACGGCGGCGGCGGCGGCCAAGACGGGGACGGGGAGCGAGCGGACGCGACGCCCGAAGGCGAGGCGCCGGCCGCGAACGCGGACGCCCCGGGCGAAGAGGACGAGGCGCTCGAGGCCGCGGGGTAGAGCCCCGCAAGACGTTCACTTCCCGCGGTCGATCTCCACGAGGCT
>JAUIFY010000380.1 GCA_030430245.1 bacterium
CGGGGGCCTCGTCCCCGCCGCCCGCGCCTTCTTTGAAGCGCGACGGCGAGTCGGGCCCGAAGGTCTTGTCCGGGTGGATCTCCGCCGCGCGCTTCAGCAGGACCTCTTCGGTCTCGGGAATGTCGGGGTTCGGAATGCAGCAGTCGACCGGGCAGACCGCAGCGCAGGCCTCGGCGTCGTAGAAGCCCACACACTCCGTGCACTTCTCCGGCACGATGTAGAAGAACTCGTCGGTCAGCGCCGGCTGCTTCGAGCCGTCGAGCGCGTCGTACTCGATGCCGCCCTGATAGATGGCCGTGTTGGGGCACTCGGGCTCGCAGGCGCCACAGTTGATGCATTCGTCGGTGATCATCGTCGCCATCGCGACAAAACCTCCGCTGGGTCAGGGTTGAAGACGTCCGGTCGGCCCCCGTCGAGCCGCCACGCGCGAATCCAGAAGGGTACAGGTTGGACGCCGAGAGACAAGGTTCGAGCCGGTCCGCGCGCACCGTGTGCGCGGCTTCTTGTTTCGCCCCGTGGGCTGTGCCATCGTCCCGAATTACGGGAATACCTGTCTGCGCATGGCGTTCCGCCGCCCTCGGGCCGCGCCGAACGCTCGGGAAGAGGAGGTGATCGGATGAAGAAGGTGAATCAGGTGGCTGGTGCGGTGCTCGGGCTGGCACTGGCCGCGTCGCTCGGGATGGGCTGCGCCAAGAAGGGGCCGAGCCCCGAGGAACTCGCCGCCGAGCGAGCCGAGCAGGCGGCCTCTCGCGCGGAAGCCGCCGCGACCCGCGCCTCCCAGGCGGCGGACCGGGCCGAGGCCGCCGCGTCCAAGGCCGAAGCCATCTTCCAGAAGCACATGCGCAAGTAGACGCTCGCGACGCGCTCGTCCGTCCCCACCGGCCTCCGCGAAGCCGAGCGCGGGCGGGACGAGCAGACGCACGAAGGGCGACACCGGGCCTCCGGTGTCGCCCTTTTCTCGTTTCGGGGCGTCTCCGCGCGGGTCCTCAGGTCTCGCGAGGTCGCTCGAGGCGCCGGTGAAACCGGTCGAGCACCTCCGGCGGAACGAAGCTGGTCACGTCCCCCCCGAAGGTCGCCACCTCCTTCACCAGGCGAGAGCTGGTGTAGAAATGTTGCTCGCCCGCCATCAGGAAGACGGTCTCGACGTTCGGGCGGAGGTGGCGATTCATCATCGTCATCTGAAACTCGTACTCGAAGTCGGAGACCGCGCGCAGACCGCGCACGATCACCCCGGCCTCGATCCGTCGCGCGTAGTCGACGAGGAGCCCGGTGAAGCAATCCACGACGACCTGCCCCTCGAGATCCGGGAGCGCGTCGTAGATCATCTCGACCCGCTCCTCGGGCGAGAACATCGCCGCGTCCTTGTTCGGGTTGTACGCCACGGCGACCGTGACGTTCCCGAACACCTGGCACGCGCGGCGAATGATGTCGACGTGACCTTTCGTGATCGGGTCGAACGAGCCGGGGTAGATCGCCGTCCTCCCGTCCATGGATCCGGACGCCGCGGCGCTTCGCACCGACGACTGGCCGCTTCCGGGAGACGTGCGCTTCTTCTTGCGGACCGCCTTCTTCTTCTTGGCCATGAGAGCTCCCCTCGATTCCTCAGCTCCACGAGCCCGTTCGCTGTAGCAGCGTCAGCAAACTGTCACCACACCTGCGCTCCACCTCGGTTGCCAGACCGAGGGGCACGTCGATCGACTCGTCCCGTGCGTGTTCGATCAGAACCCGGCCCCCTTCGGCAAGCAGATCGAGCCGCAAGAGCGCATCGAGAACGCCGGGAACGAGGCCGCGGCGGTACGGAGGATCGACCAGGACGAGATCGAACGCCCGGCCGTCGGCCGCGAGCCGCTCGAGCGCCGACTCCGCGGGCTCGGTGCGAACTTCGGTGCGCAGGCCGAACCCGCAGTGCTCGACGTTCTGGGCCAGGACCCGCGCCACCGTGCGCTCCTTCTCGACCGCGACGAGCTCGGCCGCGCCGCGCGAGAGCGCCTCGAGGCCCAACGCTCCGGTGCCAGCGAACAGATCGAGGACACGAGCGCCCGAAATTGCATCTCGGTGGCCGAGTATGCCAAAGGCGGACTCACGCAGCCGAGCGCCGCTCGGCCGGACCTGGAGTCCCCGGGGCACGTTCAAGCGCCGCCCCTTGGCCTCCCCGGCGATCAGGCGCATCGAACGGGGCTCCGGACCTGCACGCGCTGCGTTTTGCAGATCCCCCCCGAGCACGCAAGGAACCGTCACGGGAACACGAGAGATGATCTGGTCGATCGTACCGGCCAAGCTGGGAACGTCGTCGAAGGAGCGCCTGGCCCCGGTCCTTTCGGCCGAGCTCCGGGCGCGGCTCGCGGGCGCCATGCTGACCGACGTGGTCCAGGCACTCGTCGCGTGCGAGCCCATCGAGACCACCCTGGTCGTGAGCCGAGACGATCGTGCTCTCGACCTCGCCGAGACCAGTGGCGCTCTCCCCCTTCGCGAGCGCGGCGCCAAGGGCCTGAACGAGTCGGTCCGGCAAGCGATCGACCACGCCGCCGAGAACGGCGCCACCACCATCGTGATCGCGATGGGCGATCTCCCGCTCCTACGCCCCGAACACGTGCGTGTCGCGGTCGAGCGCGCTCCGGCCCGCGGTGTGGTCCTGGTTCCCTCGGCCGACGGCACGGGGACCAATCTCGCCGTCGTGCGGCCACCCACGCTGCTCGACCCGCGGTTCGGGCCGGGGAGCCTCGCACTCCACCTGGAGCAGCTCCGCGAGCGCAGCGTCCAGGTCGTGACGCACGAGTGCTCCGGAGCAGCTCTCGACGTCGACACGCCCGACGATCTATCCCGCCTCCGAACGGCGTCGCGCGCCGGCGACGCGACGCGAGCTCTCCTGGCCGAGACCCGGGATCCGGCGTCCGCGACGGCCTGACCTACTTCTTCTGCTCCATCGGCTGGCCGCAGCACGTCAGGTCCCCCGTGCCGGCCTTCGTCACGATGAACTGCGAGGAGCACTTCGTGCAGACGTAGATCTTGCCCAGTTGCGTCGCCATGGAATCGGAGTCCTTTCGAGTCTAGCGCCCGACGAACCGCGGCCGCCGCCTCTCGTGGAAGCTCGCGACACCCTCGGCACGGTCCCGGGTCGTCTGGAGTAATACGTAGAGATCGCCCTCGAGTCGAAGCCCCTCGGCCAACGGAAGATCGGACGCCGCCCGCAGGGTCTCCTTGGCATAGCGCTGTGCGACGGGTGCGCGCGCCGCGAGCGTGGCCACCAGCTTGCGCACGCGGGCGGCGAGATCCTCCCGCTTCACGACCGCGTGCAGAAGCCCCGCGTCCCTCCCCGCCCCCGCGGTCCAGATCTCCCGGAGATACAGCATCCGCGCCGCGGTCGGGCCGCCCACGACCCGGGGCAACCGTTGGCTCGCGCCGTGTCGCGGTGCGATCGGGTCGGAAGCGCCGGGCCATCCGAGCCGCGCCGAGCGCGCCGCCACGCGCAGGTCGCACGCGAGGGCGAGCTCGAGGCCCGCGTCCAGGGCGTCCCCGCCGATCACCGCGAGAACGGGCACCCGCAGTCGACCGACCGCCGTGATGCCGTCCACGCCGTCGATCGTCACGTCGTCCGCGTCGCCGACGCAAAACGCCTTCCCCCTCGAGCGCAGGACGACGGCCCGGAGGTCGTCCTCCAGATCCAGCGCGGCGCAAGCGTCGGCCAACGCCGCGTGCGCCCGCGCGTCGAGCCGCCCCTCGATCAACCCCAGCGTGATCGCTCCGACGCCGCGCCGCAGAGCGACGTCCACCGACGAGACGCGCGCCCGACCCATCTCGCCTCAATCCCCGAGCTGCTTGCGGAGCTCGTTGCGAAGGATCTTCCCGAGCGGGTTGCGAGGAAGCTCCTCCAAGATCTGGACGACCTCGGGCTTCTTGAAGCTCGCGAGTCGCGCCCGACAGTGCTCGCCCAGCTCGTCGGCGGACGCACTCTGTCCGGGACGGAGTACGACGGCCGCCGCGACGACCTGTCCCCACTCCTCGTTCGGAAGCCCGAGAACGGCGACCTCGTCGACGGCCGGGTGGGTCTGCAGGATGCCCTCGACCTCGGCGGGAGCGATGTTCTCGCCGCCGCGGATGATCATGTCGTCCGCGCGCCCGACGAGGAAGACGTAGCCGTCTTCGTCGATGAAGCCGAGGTCGCGGGTATGGAGGTAGCCGTCGTCGTCGCGCCGAGCCCCTCCGTCCACGTTTCCCGCATAGCCCTTCATGACACGAGGAGTTCGCACGAGGATCTCGCCCGTCTCGTTCGTTCCGAGCTCCGCGCCGTCGCCGCCCATGACCTTGATCTCCACGTCGGGGAGCGGTCGGCCGATGGACGTCAGGCGTCGCAGAACCAGCTCGTCCTGCTCGGCGTCGCCGGTGCCGCGGCGGTCGTCGGGGCCGAGCACCGTGAGCGTCGAGGTCGTCTCGGTCTGACCGAACGCGTTGACGAAGCCGACCGTGTCGGGGAACGACTCGAGCGCGCGACGGATGACGGGGAGCGGCATCGGGGCGCCGCCGTACGAGAGGTTCGTGAGGCTGGACAGGTCGAACGACGAGAAGTCCGGGTGGTCGAGGATCTTCTTCATCATCGTAGGGACGACGAAGGCATGCGTGATCCTCTCGCGCTCGACGGTCTCCAGCCATTCCCGCGGATCGAACTGCGGCAGGAGCACGAGCTTCCGACCCGTCCAGATCGAGGTCATGATGTTCGTGGCGCCGGCGATGTGATA
>JAUIFY010000381.1 GCA_030430245.1 bacterium
CTCGCTGCCGTCGGCGCGTATCTACGCGGGACGTTCCTCGGCGTCCGCTATGGGCGCTCGACCGAGAGCCTCGACACCTGGGAGCGCACGTACACCGCGATCGACTTCTTCGCCTTCGGAAACGACGTGCTGCTCGCCGCTTTCGCCGCGGGCATCGTGCTGCTTCTGCTCCACGAGCGCCGGCGAAGTCGCGAAGCATACGTCGTCGCGATCGGGCTCGTCGCATCCTTCGCAACCATCCCGTTGATCGTCGAGATCGAGCGCTGGAAGGAGTACTACTTCCATCCGCGCCATGCGGTCTTTCTGATCCCCGCGTTCGCCATCGTCGCCGCCGGGGGGCTCCTCGGCGCACTGCGAGGCTTCGATCCGCTTCGACGCGGCGCGCTGTCCGAGGCCAACCGAAACGCTCTCTACACCGCGATCGCGATCGTCGTGGTGTTCCTGACACAGGTCGGGCCGGTCTTCCGGCATCTCGACGATCCCGATCCCGCCTTCCGGCGCTCGAAGACCCTGCGCGACTTCAAAGGATTGATGCACCACCTCCGGACCGAGGTGGATCGTCTCGCGCCCGACCAGGTCTATCTCCTCATCACCGAGCGCCGTCGCCCCGGCCACATCGGCAACCCCGTGCTCGCGAAGTACCTCGAGTGGTACGGGCTCGCCGACCGCGTCGTCCTCCGCGGAACCGACCGCCCCAACGACACGCGCAAGGCGATCGGGCGGATCTGCCCCGATGGCTGCCTTGGCCAACCCGCCGCACGCGTCCAGAAGAAGCTCGGCGCCATCGGCCCCTTCAACTCTCGTCGCGAGATGCTCGATCTCGTCGAGGTCGCGCCCGACCCGCAGACGGGTGCTCCCATCGGAGGCATCGGCCTCCTCCACTATTGGCGGATGGCCGCCGGACCGCCGTTCCGGGCACCCGGATTCTCCAGTCGGGTCTACGAGGGCATGACGCTCTTCGAGCCGAGCGAGCCACCGCACCGTTCGCTAGAGGATCCCGATGCGCGCGCCTGAGATCGCGAGGGGCGTTCGGGCCCTCTCGGGCGCGATGATCCCCCTCGTCGCAGCCGGCCTGATCTCGGGTTGTCAGGTCCTTTCCGAAGACCCGGGAAGCGAGCCGTGGTCGCCACGCGGAGGACCGGCCGAGGCGGCGCCGCTCCTCCCGCGAGAGCCCTGTGCGGACCACGACCCACTCCGGCAGCCCTTCTTCGGCGATCTCCACGTCCACACCGGCATCTCGATGGACGCGAACATCCGCGGCACCCTGCTCTCCCCTGCCGACGCGTACCGCTTCGCAACCGGCGAATCGATCGCGATCGCCCCGCTCGACGACGCACGCAAGGGAACGCGATCCATCCGGATCGACCGCCCGCTCGACTTCGCCGCCGTCACCGACCACGCGGAGTGGATGGGTGAGGTGGCGGTGTGTCTCGACCCCGAGAGTCCCGCGTACGACACGAGCAGTTGCCGGATCTTCCGGGGCGAAGAGGACTCGTTTCTCGCGTGGGTCTTCGGCGTGACGGGCAACCACCAGAGAGTCGTCGGCGTGGTCGGCATCGGCGGACGAAACGGCGAGGTCTGCGGTCCCGAGGGCGCCATCTGCCGCGCCGCGACGAAGTCCGTCTGGCAGGAGACCCAGGAAGCGGCCGAGCGCTTCTACGACCGCACGTCGCGATGCGCGTTCACGACCTTCCCGGCCTGGGAGTACAGCCGCAGCCCCGGACGTTCGAAGATCCACCGCAACGTCATCTTCCGCAACGAGATCGTTCCGGAGCTCCCGATCTCGTGGATGGACACGCCGACCGAGCAGCTCCTCTGGAAGCGCCTCGAGGAACGATGTCTCGACCTGGACATCGGCTGCGACGTCATCGCGATTCCCCACAATTCGAACCTGTCGAACGGCAACATGTTCGAGGTCTCGTACCGCGACCTCCCCCTCGAAGAGCAGCCGGAGATCGCGACCCGACGGGCATCGCTCGAGCCCATCGTCGAGATGATGCAGGTGAAGGGCGAATCCGAGTGCAAGAACGGGATGTTCGGCGTCCTCGGCAGCCGTGACGAGCTATGCGAGTTCGAGAAGGTTCGCGGCGCCGATGCACACGCTCCCGAGGACTGCTTCGAGGGAACGGGCGCCGGGGCCCTCAAGGGCGAGGGCTGCCAATCGCGACTCGACTTCGTCCGCTACGCGCTGATCGAAGGACTCCGCGAGGGAGCCCGCATCGGCGTGAACCCGTACAAGCTCGGCTTCGTCGGAGGCACCGATACGCACAATGCGAGCCCCGGCGCCGTCGCCGAGTGGTCCTACCCGGGCGCGGACGGCACGGAGGACATGACGGCGGAGCTCCGCCTCGGCTCGAATCCCGACGAGCCCTACGGCAACTGGGAGATCACGCGCAATCCGGGAGGGCTCGCCGGAGTCTGGGCGGAGGAGAACTCGCGCGACTCCCTGTTCGATGCGATGCGCCGGCGTGAAACCTTCGCGACGAGCGGCCCGCGCATCACGCCTCGCTTCTTCGGCGGCTGGGATCTCCCGGTCGACCTCTGCGATCGAGAAGACCTGCTGCAGCAGGGCTACACGCTCGGCGTTCCCATGGGGGCCGACCTTCCGGAAGACGTCACGGCCGAGGCGCCGACGTTCGCGGTGCTCGCCGCGCGCGATCCCGGAACGGAGGAGCGTCCCGGAGGACTCCTCCAACGGGCGCAGATCGTGAAGGGCTGGTTCGGCCCGCGAGGCCACTTCCACCAGGCCGTCTACGACGTCGCCGGCACGAAGGAGAACGGCGCGTCCGTCGATCTCGAGACGTGCGCAACGAGCGGTCCGGGCTACGCGAGCCTCTGCGGCGTCTGGCGCGACCCCGACTTCGACCCCGACCGGCCCGCCGTGTACTACGCCCGCGTCGTCGAGAACCCGAGCTGCCGCTGGTCCTGGTGGCAGTGCTTGCAGATCGCCCCGTCGAGACGACCGCCCGGCTGCAGCGCCGATGCCGTGCCCCAGACGATCCAGGAGCGCGCCTGGACCTCGCCCATCTGGTACGAACCCGCGACGCGCTGAGCGCGCCCCATCCGGGACCGAGCCGCCTGGGGAGCGCCCTCCCTCCGGGGAACGAGCGGCGCGCGCGCTCAATCGGGGAACAAGCCGCGGGGCCCGCGACCGTAGCCGGGCTTCTCGAGTGGTGAGAAGTTCGCCTCCGGGATCACGGTGTCCCCGGTCTGCCGCATCGTCGGCGGACGCTTCTTCTCGACCGGGACCGCCGCGGCATCGGCCACCTCGACCTCGCGCTCCCGGCGCGGCGCGATCGGCTTGAGCAAGACGATCTCGACCCGGCGGTTCTTCGCCCGCCCTTCCGCGGTCTGGTTCGTCGCTCTCGGGCGACTCGGCCCCCGCGCGACCAGGCCGATCCGGTCCAGGTCGAGCCCCATGTGCTGGTGCAGATGTCGGACCACGGAGTGCGCGCGGTCGTACGAGAGCTGCCAGTTGCCGTCATCGACGCCGGGACCGCGCCCGGGGAACGGCCGATCGTCGGTATGCCCCTCCACGAGGATGTCGCCGCCGAAGCCCAGGACCGCCGGCTGGATCGCCCGCAGCAAGAGCCGGCCCTCGGGCCGAAGGGTGCCGTTGCCCGACTCGAAGGCCGCGGCGCCGTCCAGGCGAATCACGTAGCCCGTGGCGTTCTCCTCGACGTCGAACGCGTCCTCGAGGGCGGTCGCGTCGAACGCCGTCTCCGCGTCGCCGTCGGCGCCGGTCAGCGCCTCCCCCTCGGCAGCCGCCGTATCGTCGATCGTGCCCTCTTCGACCTCGTCCTCTCCTTCTTCCACCTCTTTCTTGAGGCGCTTCACCGCCTCCTTGATCTGCTGCTCGAGCCTCTCCGCGCTGAAGGTCGTGTTGAAGTCGCGCGCGACGAGATCGATGCCGCGAGGGAGGTCGAACGCCGGAACGATCCTCTGCACACCGAACGCTTCCTTCAACGAGCCCGCCAGCTCCTTGAAGCGCTCGTTGTCCATGCGGGAGAACGAGAGCAGCAGCACGAAGAACGTGAGCAGGAGCGACATCAGGTCGCCGAACGTGACGACCCACGCGGGCGCACCCTCTTCGCACTCGCACTCCTCGCTCGCAGCCTTCCGGAGTCCCTGTTCTTCGCCCTCGGCTTCGGAGTTGCCTTCCACCGGAGGACCTACTTGTCATCCGCGGGACGAACCGCAGGAGCGAGGAAGACCTTGAGGTGCTGCTCGATCAAGCGCGGATTCTCTCCTCGCGCGATCGCTTCCACCCCAGCGAGCACGAGCTCTCGGTTCAGGCCTTCTTCCTTGCTGCGAAGGTCGAGCTTGTCGGCCAGCGGGCCGAAAACCAGGTTCGCGAACACCGCACCGTACAGGGTCGTCAAGAGAGCGACGGCCATGGCCGGACCGATCTTGCTCGGGTCGTCCATCGACGCGAGCATCTGCACGAGTCCGATCAGCGTGCCGATCATGCCGAACGCAGGCGCGGTCGCCGCCATCCCCTTCAGGATGTTCTGGCCCTTCTTGTGTCGCTCGCGCGAGTACTGAAGCTCGCGGTCGAGGACCATCACGACCTGGCTCGCATCCACGCCGTCGGCCAGCAACCCGAGCCCCTTCGACAGAAACGGATCGCCGTGATCCTTGCCCTCGAGCGCCAACAGCCCTTCGCGACGAGCGATCTCGGCCATGTCCTTGATTCGCTCGACCAGGTCG
>JAUIFY010000382.1 GCA_030430245.1 bacterium
GCGCGATGGAGCGCAGCTCGCCGTAGACCAACGACAGCAGGCGCTCCTCGGCACCCTCCCGACCGGCGGGGGCGCCATGGCACGTTGGCGCAAGGACCTCTTCTCCCTCCTGTCGCGCAATGCCCCCTCGCTCACGACGTCGTTCCACATCCCGCCGGCCCGGGTCGTCGAGATCGGCGCACAGGTCGAGATCTGAGGCGGAGCCCCCACGAGTCGCGATCAGAAGCTCATCGGCAGCGGGAGGTACGTCTCGTAGACGTGGTCTCGATGCGCGAGGAGCTCCGGCCGGAGGGAGGCCGCGACGACCCCGTCGTCCACGGTGTACATCGCGCGCATGCCATCCGACATCGGGCACCTCTCCGGAGGCATCGGCGCGAACATCGCCGCAAACGCCGCCCAATAGAGGTCGGCCGCCGAGAGGGAGTCGCCGATGAGGTAGCGCGAGCCGCGGGCGCGCTGCTGCTCGAGCCGGGCGGCCAACGCGTCGAGAATCTCGATCATGCGCGCCTCGGCCGCGGCGGCGGCCTCTCCCGAGTACCCGTACTTCCAGGCCATGAAGCCCAGCGGGGTGTCACGAGCGGCGTCTCCGAGTCCCTCGAGCAACGGCGCGAGCATCGCGAGACGGCGACACCAACCGAGCCCGTTCTCTCCGTGGATCTCGTCGCAGATGCCGAGGCAGGCGACGCGCTCCTCGGCGTCGCGCGGAACGAGACGCGGCTCCGGCCGCAGCCGCTCGGCGAGCCAGAGAATCCGGCGCGAGGTGCTACATGGAGGCTCGTCGTTCCAGATCGCGACGGGCGCACTGCTCTGGCCCGTCCAGTCCTGGAGGGCCTCGTTGCGCTCCCCCGCCACCTGACGGACGGCCGCATACTCGAGTCCCTGCACGTGAAGGATCGCCTTCGCCGCTTCGCCCCACGGGCCGGGGACGCCCGCCGTGAGCACGAGCCGAAGTCCGGATCGCTCCCGGGCCTCCTCGACGTCGATGTAGTTCATGCTTCTCCATACACCGTCTAAAGCAGCAGACTCCAAGGGCCGATCTCCCATGGAGTCGAGCGCCCAGGAGATCCCCGTCATGCCCAACCGGTCCGCCTCCCGACGCAGCTCTCAGCCGAACGCGACGACGTCTCGCGTGCGCACGAGCCAGAGCGACGTGATCCTCGCGTCCACGTTGCACGACCCGGGTGGCGACCTCGCGGGGGAGATCCGCCGATGGCTACCCCGGCTCCGGCGCGCGTACGCCGACATGGTCGTCGCGACCAGCCCGAGCACCGCCGAGGCGACGAACGACCTGCTCGAGGAACGCGGCGTCTTCATCGGCACACTCGCCGCGAACGAGCGCGGCCCTCTGTATCGGTTGTCGATTCGGGAGGGGCTTCGCCGCTCCGGGAGCCGGGTCCACTACCTGGACTTCGACCGCGCGCTCCACTGGGCGCGCGGTCCGATCCACGAGCTCGAGGCTCTCGTCGAACGATCGAAGCGCCATCCGGTGCTCCTGGTCGGCCGAACGCCCGCCGCCCACGAGAGCCATCAGGAAGCTCTGGTCGTCACCGAGACCGAGACGAACCGCCATCTCGCGAGGGGCCTCGGGGTCCGGGGGCGCGTCGACTTCATGGTGCCGTCGTTCGTTCTCGACCGTGAAGCGGCACGCGCCTTCCTGTCCGCATCGCGCACGCGCGGCATGGGAATCTATGGCGAGATGGCGGGGCTCCTCTTCGCTCTCGGACACGACGTCGCGTACGTGGAGTGCGACGGGCTCGATTGGGAGACGCCCGACCGCGACCGACGCACCGTGTCGCGGGTCGGCCTCGAGGCCTACCGCGACCGGTTCGACCGCCACGACGAATGGCGGCTCCGGTACGCGCTGCAGCGGGCGGTCGAGGCCGCCTTCGACCGGGTGCGGGCGCGACTCGGCCACCCGGCGGCCCGCCTCCGGCGGCTGCGGCTCGGATCGCGGCCGATGAGTTCATCTTCCCTATCGCGCACCCCGAGCACGATCGCTATTTAGATCGGACATGAGTCGACGGATCGCACTGTGGGTCGCGCTTCTCGCGACGGCACCGTGCACCGTCCTCGCACACGCCTCGGCAGAGACGGCCAAGACCCTGCCGCGCGTCCACGACCCGGTCCTCCTCACGGGAGAGCAGCTGCCCGACCTGACCGGACGGTCACCCGATCGCATCCGCGTCTTCGCGATCCGAAAGGGCAAGGCGATGCCGATCCCCTTCCAGATCGACGAGCGCCACGAGTCGGGCGACCTCGTGCTGTCGCGCGTGGACGACGATTCCTCGGACGATGAAGATCTCCCCGGGATCGATGCCAACGACGAGCTCGTCTTCATGGCGATGGACGCCGGCGATCGAGGAGACCGCGCCGCGCTCCCCGAGGCGGCCGACGTGGTCATCGAGCTCGAGGTCCGCGACCCGCGGACCGAAGAACGTGGGTGGGCGTACGCACTCCACTTCCCGCTCGACGTCCCCGCACCATCGCAAGCACGGTACGTTCACTTCGATGGGGGCTCCAACCAGGCCCGGTCCGACTTCTACACCGTCGACTACCACGACGAGGGGAACTTCTTCACATCGCTCCGCATCTCACCCGAGGCGGGAGGCTCGGGGGCGAACCTCGTCCACCGAACGCGCATGCGCGGTGCACCGACCTTCTCCTTCCTCTTCGGCGACTTCACCCTCGAGTTCACCGAGGAGGACTCGATGATGGAGCTCTCGGGGGTGAAGAACGGGCCCGTGCGCGCCACTCGTCAGGTCGACCTCTCGGTCGATCTCGGCGCGCTCTTTCCCGAGCTCCCGACTGGACGCGTGGAGACGCATCACTTCCGAAGCTCCTTCGTCACGCCGACGAAGGTGTCGATCCCGTGGATGGTCCTGAATCTCGCGAGCGACTTCAGCTTCGTGACGCTGACCGATTTCCGCGACGTCGCGGACGGTACCCGGTACTTCGACGCGAACCACCCGAACGGTCTCGACTACGAAGGCGAGCCCGAGCTGATCCTCACGGGCGAGGATCACGACTGGTGGGTCACCGCGGGAAGCGGTGGGAGCTTTCTCCAGGCGTTCCTCACGCCCGAGGAGTGGCAGGAGTGGGGCGTCGTGCGCGGGACCGTGTTCGTCGACGAGGAGCCGGGCACACCCGAGCGTCCACGCACCGACGGCAAGCACGCGGCCGGCTTCAGTCTGGTCGACGTCGAGGACATTCCCGAATCGGGTGACTACACACTGCAGATGTTCACCGCCGTGCTGCCGAAGCCATACGAGCCGGGCGACGAGACCGCGCCCATGGCCATGGTACAGGCGCCGCTGGAGACGACGGTGCGTGCCCTGCAGCGCCCGGAACCGCTCGCCAAACGTACCGGGCGATGAGCGGCGGCGTCGAGACCGTCTTCTTCGAAGCCGGCGAGATCACGTTCGAGGTCGACACGGCGGGGGATCCATCCTCGGATCGACTCGCACTCCTCCTCCATGGATTTCCCGAGCTCTCCTACTCGTGGCGGTACCAGATCCCCGCGCTCGCCGAGCTGGGATATCGGGTCTGGGCACCCAACCAGCGTGGCTACGGCCGCACCACTCGCCCCGAGGGGATCCGGGCCTACCGCCCGCAGGCGCTCGTCGACGACGTGTGTCGCCTCATCGACGCGTCGGGCGCGTCGTCGGTCACACTCGTCGGCCACGACTGGGGAGGCGTCGTCGCCTGGCTGCTCGCCCTCACCCAGCCCGAGCGCCTCGACCGACTCGTCGTGATGAACCTGCCTCACCCGACGCTGTTCCGCAGAGGGCTGCGCAGCTGGGCGCAGATCAAGCGCTCGTGGTACGGCGCCTTCTTTCAGGTCCCGCGGCTGCCCGAAGCGATGCTCCGTGCGGGCAAGGCGCGCGCCGTCGGCGAGGCCTTCCGCGGCATGGCGATCGACAAGAGCCGGTTTCCCGACGAGGTCACCGACGTCTACCGTCGCGCGGCGCTCGAGCCCGGCGCGGCGACGGCCATGGTGAACTGGTACCGGGGCCTTCGACACATGCCGCCCGAGTGGACCGAACTCGTCGACGACCCGCCCGTCCTCGAGATCCCGACGCTCCTCGTCTGGGGCGAAGAGGACGCCGCCCTCGGCAAGGAGCTCACGTACGGCACCGACGAGCTCGTCCGCGACCTGACGGTCCACTACCTGCCGAACGTCTCCCACTGGGTCCAGCAAGAAGCCCCGGAAGCCGTGAACGAGATCCTCGAAGCCTGGCTCCCGGGCTAGCCGGCGACAGGTCTGCGTTCAGGCGGAGAGCGCTTCGGGGGCGGGGCCCAGGCGAAGGAGGGTGCGAACGCGGGAGAGGAGCTGGGAGCGACGCACCGGCTTGTGGAGATGGGCGGCGATGCCGGCGAGTGCGTCCTCCGCGTCGGGCTCGATCGGAGCGACGAACGGCACGAGCACGAGCACCGGCAGCTGGGCGAACCCGTCCCAGCCGCGCAGCATGCGGGCCAGCGCGCGACCGTCCTCCGGTGCGGCGCCGGGATCGACGACGGCGAGCCGAACGGGTCGCTGCTCCGCGTGGGATCGATCCAGATGGCGCAGGGCCTCATCCGGCGTCGCGGCGAGATCGACCTGCGCGCCGGCCGTGCTCAGGATCTCGCCCACGTGCTCGCGGGTCGCCCCATGGCGCGCCAGACAGAGAACCCGCACGTCGCTCGGCCAG
>JAUIFY010000383.1 GCA_030430245.1 bacterium
TGTGGGGCAGTTCAACCCGGACGCGGGGCCGTTCCTGTCGCCGCGGGCGGTGCCCTTTGGCCAGGTGTATCAGTGCCCGTCGCTGCCGCCGCCGGGGTCGTACCGGCAGTCCGGGGGCAACTACCCGGCGCAGGGGTTTATCAGCAGCACCCGGCAATCCTATGGCCTGCGCTCCACCTACTACGGGCGCTACTTCCGTTCCGGCTCCCCCTTCCTCTACTCGATCGAGTTCGAGAACGTGGGTGACATCGAGGCTCGAGACGTATTCGTGACGGACGTTCTCGATGATGGTCTCGATCTGGGCACGCTCCGATTGATCGCGCCGGACGGCACGGTCGTTTCTCTCTCCGACGGCGAAACGGTCGTCCTGCGGGAGCGAAGCTTCCTCGAGTCTCTGACCATCGAGCTGAACGGCACCGATCTCGAGATCCCCGTCCAGAGGGAGGAGCGCTGGACGGCGTCGCTCGACGGAAACCAGCTCCGCTGGGAGCTCCTCGGCATCGACCTTCCCCCGCGGGACAGCGGCCGCCTGCTCTTCGCCGTCGAAGCAAAGGACGGGCTCCCCTCGGGAACCGAGATTCGCAATCGCGCCGACATCCAGTTCGAGATCTGGGAGACCCTGTCCACCAACGAGACGGTCACCGTATTGGACGAGACACCACCGATTTCCAGCCTGGACGTCCTGCCGGAGAGCTCGCCGCCTTCGTTCGTTCTGTCGTGGAGCGGGGAAGACCCGCACGGCGAGATCGACGCCTTTCAGATCTACGTCTCGGTGGACGATGGGCCGTTCGAGTACTTGTGGTCATCGCGGGAAACCTCCCGGCCGTTCCACGGCGAGCCGGACCGCCGCTACGGCTTCCTGGTCGTCGCGGAGGACGTCGCCGGGAACCGGGAGCTCAAGCCCGCCGTTCCTGAGGTCGCGACGTTCACCGGCGTTCCCGAGTTCTCCGCGCGCGACGTGGACGGTGACGGGATCGTCGATCACCTCGACAACTGCTTCGGCACACCCAACCCCCAGCAAGAGGATCTCGATGGGGACTTCGTCGGCGATGCTTGCGACCTGCAGACCTGCGGCAATGGCCTGGTCGAATCGGGGGGGCGGATCCGCCTCGGCGCTTCCCTCCGAGAGGTGTGCGACGACGGAAACGTGTCGGACGGCGATGGTTGTTCCGCCGATTGCCAGGGCGAGGATCCCGACCGAGACGGCGTCTGGGACGGCGTCGACAATTGCCCGACGACCGCCAACCCGGGCCAGATCGACGCCGACGGAGACGGTGTGGGCGACGCCTGCGACTCGTGCCCGGACTTGGTGAATCGGGCTCAGCTCGATCTAGACCGCGACGGTATCGGTGACCTGTGCGACCCGGATGCGGACGCCGACGACATCCCCGATCTCGGCGACAACTGCCCGCGGCGACCGAACCCGGGCCAGGAGGACGCCGACCTCGACGGGCTGGGCGACGCCTGCGACATCTTTCCGGACGACGAGGACGTCGACGGAGACGGCATCCCCGACGGCGACGACTCGTGCCCATTTCTTGCGAACGCGGGGGATGGTGACATCGACGGGGACGGTGTCGACAATGCCTGTGACGTGTGCGGAGCCTTTCCGAACCCCGAGCAGCTCGATTCGGACGGGGATGGCTGGGGGGACCTCTGCGACGCCTGCCTGCGGCCGCGCGGGAAACAAGAGCTCTCGATGAAACCGAAGCTCGTCGTCAAGAAGCTCGGCGATGGAGCCTCCGGAAACGAGCGCGTCGTGGCGAAAGGCGAGTTCGTGCTGAGCGAGCTCGACGACTTCCGTGATGTGAAGCCATTCGCAACCGGTGCGGTCGTCACACTCTCCAGCCACCCGCGCCAGATCGTCGCCGAGGGGGTCATTCCACCCGACGCCGAGTGGAAGACGAACAAGAGCTTCACCAAGCACCAGTTTCGCGACAAGTCCGGTTCCCACAACGGGATCACCGTCCTCACGGTCCAGGACCGCTCGAAGAAGGAGCCGCGTCAGGTGAAGGTGCAAGTCGTCGCGAAGGACGGCGCGTGGTCTGCGGTGAGCGACGACTTGCCCCTGCAGATGACGATCGCCTTTGGCGATGGTGAGCTGGGTCTTTGCACCGAGACGGTCTTCGAGGCCTCCGACTGCACGACCAATCGCAAAGGAACCACCGTGAAGTGCCGGTAGCGGGGGAGCTCGACTCTTGGGCGACCGTGGGGCCAGGACCCGGCCTCGTCGCATGCTGGGACGAGGGGAGACGACCCGACGCGGCGGCTGCGCGGGGAGCTCCAGCGTCGACTTCCGACCAAAGCAGCCCCATCGCTGGCTCTGGCCCACCTCCCTCCGCATCATGAGCGGAGATGCCCGCGCCCGCCCGACCCACGCCGCTTCTCCTCCTGGTTCTTCTCGCCGCGCTCGCCCCGCTCTCCATGGACGCGGTCCTGCCGTCGCTTCCGGCGCTCGGGCACGCGCTCCACATCGGGGCTCGGGACGCACAGAAGGTCATCACCGCGTTCATGGTCGGGTTCTCCATCGGTCAGATCGTATGGGGGCCGCTCGCCGATCGGTTCGGCCGCCGACCCGTCCTGCTCGCGTGCCTCGTCGCCTTCGCGACGTGCAACGTGGGCATCGTTCTCTCCTCGAGCCTCCAGGCGATTCTTCTCTGGCGCGCCCTCGCCGGCGTCACCGCATGTGCGGGGATGGTGCTCAGTCGAACGCTCGTCGTCGACACGACGGCACCGAACGACAGACCGCGTGTCATCGGCGCACTCGCGAGCGCGATGTTCCTGGCGCCCGCGCTCGGTCCCGTGCTCGGTGGGCTCCTTCAGGCCTCGGCAGGATGGCGTGCCATCTTCGGTCTTCTGGCGGCGCTTCCGGCGGGTGTGGCCGCCTATATCGTCTGGCGCTTTCAGGAGACGCTCACCAGGCCCGACCCGAGCGCTCTCCGGATCTCCGGGATCGCATCGACGTGGTGGCAGCTCCTTCGCAATCCGTACTTCCTTCGCCCATCACTCGTCGTCGCGGCGATGTCGGGTTCGATGTTCGCGTTCATCACGGCATCCCCAGTCGTGATGATGAAGGAGCTCGGGCTCTCGTCCTCCCACTTCGGGATCGCCTACATGATCATCGCCGCCACCTTCATCGTCGGTGCGCAGATCGGTCGGCGGGCGGAGGTCGGTCACGCGAAGCCGTGGGTGGTCGCGGCCCTGGTCGTCGCCGTCGCCGCGGGAGGCTCGATCGTCCTCGCCGTCGGGACCCACTTCGATTCGTCGGACCGGATGGTCGCGCTCGTGTGGTTCGTCGCCTCGGCTGCGGTCTTCTACGGCACGCTGGGCGTCGCGATGCCCATCAGCATGGCGGCGGGCCTTCGCGACTGTGAAGCGATCGGCGGCCGCGCCTCGGCCCTTCAGGGGTTCTTGCAGGCCGCCGGCGGCGTCGCCGCGAGCGCGGCCATCGGATTCGTGCCCGACGCGGCACTTGGCATCGGCGTCTTCATCGTCGCAGGCGCGGGGATCTCGCTCGTCGTGCTCGCGTTCGCGGCGCCGTGGCGTGACCTGCCCGACGTGCTCCGGAGCTTCGTCCGTGTCGTGGACTGAGGCGTGTGGCTGCCGACGCCCCTCGTGTCCGCAGCCCGCACCCTCGGTCGCGAGCGCATGAAGCGTCGTCGTTCGACCGAAGTCCGTGGCGGCTTCGAAGGCACGTCGGCCCCGCCGTCGCGTCGAGCCGAGAATGGCGCGTGCAGTACGCCGGGCAAACGCGACCGAATCCGACTCGACGCCGCGCAGCAACGAGACCCCGAGCCTCCTTCGAAGCGACCCATGCGCCGTTCTGCCGCAGCCTGCCGCGCCGCGTGCGCGTTTTGGGGGCAGATCGAGGGGAGCCTTCAGGAGTCGTCGATCCTCCAGTTCGTCCCAGGCGGCGATTTCTCGAAATCGAACAGAAAGAGCCCATCCGCGTTGCCGTGCTCGCCGCCTTTGACGCGCATTCCAAAGGCCATCTTGGTTCCGTCGGGGCTCACGACGGGGTTGTTGGCCCCGTACCCCGCGTACTCGGTGAAGCGGGTCAGCCGGCGCGAACGGCCGCTGCCGTCGAGCCAGAGTTGCCAGATGTCGATGTCTCCCGCCGGAACCGCGGTATAGGTATCGAGCTCACGTTCGACCGCGATCGAGCGGCCGTCGGGAAACACGCCCTCGGCTTCGTCGTACCCCCAATCTTGCGAGTAGTTCGTCAACGTCCCGGAAGCGAGGTCGACGCCCATGACCTCGCCCCCGCGATACGCGTAGGCCGTGAAGAGAAGCTCGCGCTCGTCGGGCGGGCGGAAGTCCTGGGTCTCGAGAAAGGCCAGATAGGAGAAGTCCGCGCGGTCGACTCGTTTCTGGCGATCCACCAATCGTGCGGCGCCGTTCTCGATCTCGATGCGGCCGGTCCAGATCTCCGATCGGCCGAACAGGATCTTCTCTGGATAGTCCGAGCGCGTCCACGCGATCGTCAAGTCGCGCCTCGAAACCGCGGGGCCTTCGAAGCAGGGTTCGGCGAGGGGCTGCGCCGGGTCGAGTCCGTGGCGGGGCAGGTACCAGAGCTCCGTCTTCCAGCGGCGTGCCTCCTGCGCTCCCGACCCGCCCGGGCGTGGGCCGCACAGCAGCAGGTCTCCGTTCGAGAGGTAGCGAGCCCGCGTGAAGCCGTGG
>JAUIFY010000051.1 GCA_030430245.1 bacterium
CCGTCGGGGTCGAGTCCGTCACGCCCGGCGTGACGTCGGGCTTCCCGGTGCCGGGCGACGGGTTCCTCGCCGTGCTCTACGCCGCCAACCCGCATCTGAAGTGGGCCGATACGACGCACCGCGGCTACACCGTCGTGGACGTCACGCCCGACCGGACCGAGGCCGCCTGGTACCACGTCGACGACATCCTCGATCCCGATCGGCGCGAGAGCCTGGCCGCGGTCTACGCGACCGCCTCCGGGGCGAACCACCTCGTCGCGCAGGACGCGCCGAGCCCGCCCCCTACCGACCCGCCTGCGCTGGCGCCGGCCTGACCCGGCGCCGCGCCCTCGAAGGGTCGGGCCGGTCGATCGGGTGACTGGAAGGTCAGGCCCCGATGTGCGAGTAATCCCGGGGACTTTTCGGCATCCGACGAGGTGGTGCGGGTTGCCGGGGGGGTGCGATCATCGGGGGGAATCGGCTGAAAATCCTGGCGCGGGGCGGGCTTCTGGTCGGCGTCGTCCTGTTCGCCGCGATCATCGCCCGCGAGGGGGTGGGCGACGTCGCGCGCGCTCTGTCCGTCGCCGGATGGGGTCTCTTCGGGGTCGCCGCCTTTCACCTCCTGCCGCTCTTCGCCGACGCGATGGGCTGGCGCCGGCTTCTCGCATCGCGATCGCCGATCTCGGTCCGCACGGCCGTCTACGCCCGGTGGATCGGCGAATCCGTGAATCAGCTGCTCCCGGTCGCCCAGGTGGGCGGCAGCGTCGTGAAGGCGAATCTGATCGCCCGGCGCGGCGTCTCCGGAGCGCTCGCCGGAGCGAGCGTGGTGGTCGACATCACGACCCTCGTCGGCTCCCAGATCGGGTTCACGCTGCTGGGACTCGCGCTCCTGATCGCCCAGGTCGGCGGCCGGGAGCTCGCGCCCACCGCATTGGTCGGCACCATGCTGATGGCGCTCCTCTTGCTCGGCTTCTTCCTCGCGCAGCGTCGGGGCATGTTCGGCGCGCTCGCGCGTGGGCTGCAGAAGCTCGCCCCGGGTGGCGGTACGGCTCTCGCCGACGGGGCCGAGAGCATGGATGCCGACGTGGCCGCGCTCTATCGCGACGGGCGCGCCGTGCTGGGGGCGCTCGTCTGGCACCTCGTCGCTTGGGTCGTCGGGGCGGGTGAGGTCTGGCTCGCCCTGTGGCTGCTCGGCCATCCGGTCGATCTGTCGACGGCGCTGTTGCTCGAGAGCCTCGGGCAGGCGGTGCGCGCGGCCGCCTTCGCGGTTCCGGGCGCGCTGGGGGTACAGGAGGGTGGGTACGTGCTGCTCGGGCAGGTGCTCGGGATCGGGCCGGAGACCTCGCTCGCGCTGTCGCTCGCCAAGCGGGTTCGCGAGCTGACCCTCGGGATTCCCGGCCTCGTGGTCTGGCAGATCGGCGAGGCGAACGCTTTACTGGTGCCCCGTTCGGAGCGTGCGGGGATGGAGAGTCTATGATCACGGGGAGCCCAAAGCCGTCGGCGTTCGCCCGCGCCCTGAACATGGGTGGCTGGGCGATGACCGAGGCGGGAGTGCCGGGCCCCTCACTGGACCCCGACGCGCTCCTCGAGGCCGCACGTCGCCGCACGGGGCTCTCCGACTTCGGCGACCCGGGCTTCGAAGCGCCGATGCGCCTGCTCGTGACGTCGCTCGAGCGAGACTCCGGCCTGAGTCTTCTCGGGCGGATCGCGGCCCGTCAGGACCTGAAGCGCATCCTCTCGAACCGACTCCGCATGGAGGAGGATTGCCGGCGCCATCCCGAGATCCGCGAGGCGCCCGTCCCACGGCCCCTCTTCATCACGGGAATGCCGCGCACCGGGACCACGCTGCTCCACGGGCTGCTCGCGCAGGATCCGTCGAGTCGCTCGCCGCTCGGCTGGGAGACGATGTTCCCGTCTCCGCCGCCGTTGCGGGCCCGCTACGAGAACGACAAGCGGATCGAGATCGCGCAGCGCCAGATGCGGTGGCTCTATCGCATCATCCCGGAGTTCCGGAAGATCCACCCCGTCGAGGCACGGCTTCCGCAGGAGTGCCTGGTCGTGTCGGCGCCGTCGTTCTACTCGTTCCAGTTCCAGACGACGCACTACGTGCCGACCTACCAGGCGTGGCTCGAGCGGCAGAACCTCGAGCCGAGCTATGCCGGCCACAAGCAATTCCTCCAGCATCTCCAATGGCGGTGCGCCGGCGACTGGTGGGTGCTGAAGGCACCCGCGCACATCTTCGGCATGGAGGCGCTGTTCGCGACGTATCCCGATGCCCGCGTCGTGATGACCCACCGCGACCCGTTGCCGGTCGTGGCGTCGCTCGCGAGCCTCACGGCCGTTCTGCGGAGCGCGTTCAGCGACACGGTCGATCCGATCGAGGTCGGTCCGGAGATGTCGGAGCGGTGGGGCGGGGGCTTGATGAAGGCTCTGGCCGATCGAGATTCGGGACGCGTTCCCGCCGATCAGGTGATCGACGTGAACTACCGCGAGCTCGTCGACGACCCGATCGGAACGGTCCGGTCGATCTACGCGTGGGCCGAGCTCGAGCTGACCTCGGCCGCCGAGGCGCGCATGCGCGCCTTCCTCGCGGAGCACCGCAAGGACAAGCACGGGCGTCACGAGTACACCTTCGAACAGTTCGGACTCGATCCCGCCACGGAGATCGAGCGATACCGGGAGTACTCGGAGCGGTTCGGGCTCGATGGTCGCCGTCTTCCTCAATGACCTGAGGCTTCTCCTTCGCGACCGCTGGACGGTCTTCTACACGATCGCCGCGCCGATCGTGGTGATCACGATCGTCGTCGCGGCCCGCTACGGCACCGAGGAGGTGCCGAAGATGCCGATCCCGATCGTCGATCTCGACGGCGGTCCGGTCGCCGAGATGTACGTCCAGCTCCTCGGGAAGCACGGCGACCCGCAACGGATGAGCCGGGAGGAGGCCGAGCACGTGGTGCGCGTCCAGAATCGCGCGCCGGTCGCCATGGTCATTCCCGCGGGATTCAGCGAGAGCTATCGGCGCGACGAGCCGACGACATGGGAGTTTCTGACCGACACCGCCCGCCCCGACGACATTCGGGCCGTCGAGGTCCTGCTGATGGTGGCGCAGAAGGACGCCGAAGCGATCGACGACCCGTTCGCAGAGGAACGAATCACCCTCAGCGAGAGGAACCTCACCGGTGACAAGCTGACGGTCGAGGCCTACGAGCAGAACGTTCCGGGTTTCGCCGTGATGTTCGTCCTGCTCGCCGCGGTCGCCGGGATCTCGCTCTCCATGCACGACGAGCGCGACAATGGGACGGTCGAGCGGCTCCTGGTCGCGCCGGGGGGCTTCGTCTGGATCCTCGTCGGCAAGCTCGGCGCGCGGTTCGTGGTCGGCGTCGTCCAGATGCTGGTGCTGCTCGGTTGGGGAAATCTGGTGTTCGGCGTGTCGCTCGGATCGTCGCCGTGGGCGTTCCCCGTGCTGACCATCGCCATCGTGTTTGCGACCGTCGCCCTGGGCTTTCTCGTGGCGAGCATCACGTCGAGCCGCGAGCAGACGCTGATCGTGAGTCTCGCAGCCGTGTTGATCTTCTCCGCCCTCGGCGGTCTTTGGTGGCCGGAGCAGATCGAGCCGGATTGGATGCGGCGTCTCTCGCCCGCCGTCTTCACGACGTGGGCGATGCGCGGCCTCACCGACATCATCCTGCGCAACCGCGATCTCGTACAGATCGCGTGGCCGGTCACGATGCTCTTCCTCGAAGGAGCGATCATGCTCCTCGTTGCGATGCGGCTCTTCCGGTCGCGCTACGCGTCGCGCTGATGGAGGAGCGACCGTGGGATGCGCGGATCGCGCGCGCAATGGTCCAGCCGTTCGTCTCCACGGATCTACATCCGAATCACGTGACGACCCTGGGACTCCTCGTCGGACTCGGGGCGGCATGGGCGTACGGCCAGGGTGGGGGCTGGGCCGACGTCGGCGGCGGTCTCTTCCTGCTCGCCGGCATCGTCGACCACGCCGACGGCGAGCTCGCCCGCATGTCCGGCAAGACGTCCGACTTCGGGCATCGGTACGACCGCATCGTCGACCTCGTCGTGAAGACGGCGCTCTTCACCGGGATCGGCTTCGGCCTGCGCAGCGGCCCCCTCGGCCTGTGGGCCGTGCCGATGGGCGTCGTCGCCGGGCTCTCGCTCGTCGCGATCTTCACGATCCGTGGCGCGCACGCCAGACGGGTGGGGAGCGTGGCGTACGCTCAGCCGAGCTTCGCGGGGTTCGAGCTCGAGGACGTTCTCTACCTGCTGGCCCCCGTGACGTGGCTCGGAGGTCTCGCCACGTTCTTCTCCCTGGCGGTGATCGGGATCCCGGCCTTCGCCCTCTTCAGCTTCGTCCAGGCGCGGCGCGCCGCCTGAGGTCAGGCGAGCGCCTCACTCCCGGAGGTATCCGAGTGCTTCGAGCTGATCGACGACTTGTGGCGAGAGGTCGGCCTTCGGATTCTTCTTCGGGTGGGGCGGCGTCTGGGAGAGCTTGATCGCGTCCAGCTGGCGCGAGAGCGCGTGGACGACGGCTGGTCGCGTCGCGGCGACGTTCGTCTTCTCGCTCGGGTCGCGGACGGTGTCGTAGAGTTCGGGCGGGGTGTCCTCGCCGCGGATGAGAGACCAGTCGCGAGTGCGGAGCTTCTCCGGGATGCCCCAGACATAGACGAACGATCGGCCCGGGCTCTGGCCCTCGACGATGGGCAGGAGGCTCGCACCGACGACGCCCGCCGGAGTTTCGGTGCCCACCACCTCGAGCACCGTCGGTAGGATGTCCATCATCGCCGTGAGCGCATCGACGCGTTCTCCGGCGTGCGCGTCGTTCGGCAGCTTCACGAGCAGCGGGACGCGCACGATCTCGTCGTAGATCTGCTCGTGGAGCATCAATCCGTGCTCCAGGAACTCCTCGCCGTGGTCGGACACGACGACGATCAGGGCGTCTTCGTAGAGCCCACGTTCCCGGAGCGCGGCCATCAGTTCGCCGAACCGTGCGTCCGTGTAGGCGACTCCGCCGTCGTAGAGGTCGCGCATGTAGGAGACTTCCTCGGGCGTGAAGTAGCTCGCGAGGTCGATCTCTCCGCGACGTGCTCTCTGGTTCATCTCCGCGAGGAGCTTCGAGGCGCAAAGATCGTCGCGGCATCCGTCGAAGGAGCCCGAGTAGTCGTCGGCCACCCAGCGGTCGCGGTATGGAGCGGGCGCGTCGTACGGCAGCCGCTCCCAGTCCGAGTGGATGTCGAGCGTGTGCAGGAAGAGGAACGGCGGGCGCGGATCCGGTCGGTCGAGCCAACGCAGGGCCTTCGGCAGGATCTGCTCGAAGCCGCGCCCCTCGTCGTCGAACCGATCGAAGCCCTGCTGAAACCCCCACTGTCGGCGGACGTATCCCGCTCCCGTGAAGCCGGCGGTGCGGTATCCGACGTTCCCGAGAGCCTCCGCGAGCGTCACACGTCCCTGCGGAAGGACGGCGCCGCTCTGCGCCGTCACGCCGTGGACGCCGGGGGGCAGGCCCGTCAGGAGGGTCATGTGGGCGGGCAGGGTGCCGCCACCCGAGGTGAAGGCGCGCTGGAAGAGCACCGCGTCCCTCGCGAACGAGTCCAGGTTCGGCGTCGTGTCGCGTTCGTATCCGTAGGCTCCCACGTGGTCGGCGCGGAGCGTGTCGAGCGAGATGACGATGACGGGCGGTCTCTCTCCCGAGGGCTTCGTCGTGGGGCTGCCGTCTGCCCGCTCCATGGGCGTGGCCGCCGCCTCCCCGGCGGACGCCGCGGGCGTCGCCGTGGCGTCTCCGCCGAGCAACGCCATCAGCCCGGCCGCAACGGCCAGCCACCCCGGGGTGAGTGCGCTCATCCGATCCGCTCCGTGGTGATGCGTCCGTCGTCGATCCGATGCCGGAGCTCGCGCTTCAGAACCTTGCGCGACGGTCCCAGAGGCAGGCTCTCGAGAACGGCCCATTCGCGCGGCATCTTGTTGCGCGCGACGTGCTCGGTCGCCCACGCTCGAAGAGTGGCGAGGTCCGGCGTGCGCCCGGGGTTCGGAACGATCAGAGCCACGATCTCCTCCCCGAAATGGTCGTCGGGTCGGCCGACGACGGCGACCTCGCGGACGTCGGGATGTTCGGCCAGAACCGCCTCGAGCTCCGACGGGTAGACGTTGTAGCCGCCGCGGATGATCATGTCCTTCAGCCGGTCGACGACGTAGAGCCTGCCCTCGGTGTCGAGCCGACCGAGGTCGCCCGTCCGCATCCAGCCGTCGCCCAGCGCTTCGCGTGTCGCTTCTGCGTCGTCGAGGTAGCCCGTCATGAGATTGCGACCGCGGACGCGCACCTCGCCGGTCTCCCCCGCGGGTACCTCGTTGCCGCACGAGTCGGTGATGCGGACCTCGACGCCGTGCGCCGGGCGGCCGACGCTGTCGATGACCCGCTCGTCGGGCGGAGCGTTGATCGTCGAGAAGGTCGCCTCGGTCATGCCGTAGCCCTGCCGGATCTCCGCTCCGAGTCGACCCTCGGCGCGGTGCAGGATCTCGGGGGCGAGCGGCGAGCCGGCCGACAGGCACCAGCGAAGCGACTCGACGCCCGGCCCATGTGGGAGAGCGCCCCATGCCGAAAACATCGTCGGCACGGCGGGAATCCACGTGATGGCTTCGGTTCGGGCGAGCTCGAGCGTTGCGGCTGCGTCGAACCGGCGCACGAGAATTGCGCGACATCCGGCCCGGAAGGTCGCGAGCAGCACCATGCGCAGCCCGTACGAGTGCGCGAGCGGGAGGACGCCCAGCACGCGATCGTCCCGCGTCAGGCGGAGTGCGTGCTCTCCGATCCCTTCCGCATGGGCGAGGAGAGTCCGGTGCGAGATCACCGCGCCCTTCGGATGGCCGGTCGTCCCCGACGTGTAGAGAATCATCGCGCCCGCGTCGGCATCCGTTTCCTCGGGACCCGCTGCGGTCGGCACGCCGGCATCCCCGAGTCCTTCGACGGGGAGACGCGCGCGATCCCCTGCGACTCGGGCGACGATTCGGGACCGCTCCGCGTCGAAGAGGATCGCGCGACACCCACTGTGGTCGAGGCGAACCGCGATCTCGGAGGCCGCCGAAAGGATGAGGATCGGAACGACGGTCGCACCGGCGTACGTGATCCCGAACCACGCGCTGACGACATCGAGCCCGTTCTCGGCCACGAGGGCGACGCGATCGCCGGGCCGGACCCCCGCCGCTCGGAGGCGTGTCGCGGCGCGCAGGGCTCGGTCGTGCAGCTCGGCGTAGGTGGCGTCCCGTGCCGGGTTCGGGCTCCGGACGGATCGAAGCGCGAGCCGCTCGGGCCATCGTCCGGCCGCGCTCGCGAGCAGTGCACCCACGCCGCGGGGATCGTCCGAGCGGGGGGCTTCCTGGGGAACGTCGCGTGTCATCTCGGCTCGGGACATGGTGTAACGAAGGAGGGCGTCGGCGCGTAGTGGAGGTGGAGATGGCGAATCGAGCGAGGAGAATGCGTGGAGTCGTCGTGGTGATGGGCCTCGGCCTGTGTCTCGTCGGAGGGCCGGCTCGTTCGGCCGGCGGGGCCGAGGAGACGGCATACGGCCGCCTGCTCGCCCGGCACGTCCACCCCGGTACCGTGTCCGGGATCGAGCTGAACCTCGTCGACTATGCGGCGCTGCCCGGAGATCCGGACTACCGGCAGGCTCTTCGGGATTTCGCCGGGGCCGATCCCTCGGCCCTCTCCACCGACGCGGACCGCTGGGCATTCTGGGCGAATGCCTACAATCTCCTCGCGATCAAGGCGGTGGTCGACCGGATGCCCATCGACAGCATCAAGGACGGTGGCAACTTCCTGTTCCCGATCTGGGGAAAGAAGGTCGGTACGGTCGCGGGTCGAGAGTACGCCCTCGACGAGATCGAGCACGGGGTCCTCCGCAAGGAGTTCGACGATCCGCGCGTGCACTTCGCGGTCGTCTGTGCGTCGCTCTCGTGTCCCGACCTCCGGGACGAGCCCTACGTCGGTGACCGCCTCGACGAACAGCTCGACGAGCAGGTCGAACGGTTCCTCGCGAACCGTACGAAGGGGCTCCGTCCCGGCGAGGACGGCGCATCGGCGGAGGTGTCCTCGATCTTCACGTGGTACGGGGACGACTTCGCGGGCAAGGGCGGGGTCGCCACCTACATCCGGGAGAACGCCGGCCCCGAGACCTCGGCCCGGATCGCGAAGTTGACCGATGACGGGATTTCCTATCTCGAGTACGATTGGACGCTGAACGACGCGGCTCGCTCGCGCTGAGCCCTCGCCCCCGGCTTTGTCGGCGGGCGCGTTCGGGATAGTGTCTCGTCCGAATGGATCGAAGCGAACGAGAGCTCCGTCGGCTCGACCGTGCCCACCTGGTGCATGCGTTCGGGTCGCCCGCCCAGACCGACCGCGACGGTACGGTGCGATTGGTGAAAGGACGCGGCATCCACGTGTGGGATGCGGACGGTCGAAAGTACATCGACGGCGTCTCTTCGCTGTGGAACGTCAACGTGGGCCACGGGCGTGCCGAGATCTCGCGGGCGATCGCGCGTCAGGCCCGCGCGATCGAGTACGCGCCCACGTTGATCGGGTTCTCTTCCGAGCCGGCGATTCGGCTCGCGGCGCGGATCGCGAAGATGGCGCCCCGGGGGCTGAATCGCGTCTTCTTCGCGGGAGGGGGATCGGAGGCGAACGAGAGCGTCATCCGTCTCGTGCGGCTCCTGGCGTCCCTCTCGGGTCGACCCGAGAAGAGGGGCATCGTCGCGCTCACGCGCGCGTATCACGGTTCGTCGACGGGGGCGGCGAGCCTGACCGGACTGCGCGCGTTTCACGAGCACTACGAGCCGATGATGCCCGGCGTGCACCGGATGGCGAGGCCGGATTGCTACCGCTGCGAGCTCGGGAAGACTCATCCCGAGTGTGCGCTCGCGTGTGCGGACGAGCTCGAGCGCATCGTCCAACGGGAGGGCGCAGACCGGATCGGGGCGTTCGTCTTCGAGCCGGTCCAGGGCGTCGGCGGCGTCATTCCACCGCCCGACGGCTGGCTCGCCCGGGTTCGCGAGATCTGCGACCGCCACGACATCCTGCTGGTCGCGGACGAGGTGATCACGGGCTTCGGGCGGCTGGGGCGGAACTTCGGGGTACAGACCCAGAAGGTCGTCCCCGACATGATCGCCTTCGCGAAGGGCGTGACGAGTGGCTACGTGCCGCTCGGCGGAGTCATCCTGAGCGAGCGGCTCTTCGGGCGGATCCTCGAGGCCGGCGACGAGTTCGTGCTTCACCACGGCTACACGTACTCCGGGCATCCGGTTGCGTGCGCTGCGGGCCTCGCGAATCTCGCCGTGATCGAGAAAGAGGACCTCGTCCGCGGCGTGCGTCGAAAGGCGAAGCCGTTCCGGAAGTCGCTCGAGCGGCTGGGCCGCCACGCGATCGTCGGTCAGGTGCGGACGGCCGGCATGATGGGCGCGGTCGAGTTCGTGCGCGATCGCGAAACGCGCGAGCCGTTCCCGGACGATCGGAAGGTGCCGTGGCGAATCCGTCAGGCGGCCCTCCGGCGGGGACTGATTCTCCGCGCGGGGCTCAGCTACGTCGCGATCTGCCCGCCGTTCATCACGACGAAGAAGCAGATCGAGGACCTGGTCGGGCGGCTCGACGAGGCGATCGGCGAGGTTCAGTCGGAGCTCGGGTACTGAGTTGCTCGTCCTGTTGCCGATCGGCTTGCTCGCGCTCTTCGCGTGGCGGGGTGGCAACCCGCTCGGGATCGCTCTCATCCTGGTCGGCCTCGTCATCGAGCTGACGCTGGTTCTGCGTGTGGCGCGGGCGACGGTGGGGGGGGTGGGGGGGCACGCGGAGTGGGTGCGTGACGTGTCGCGCCGGCCCCGGCTCGCGCGCGACCCCAAGTGGCTCTGGGCCACCGGGCTCGTCGTCGGGGGCGCCGCGATCGCGGAATTCTTCTGACCTCGACGAGCACGGCCCGGACTGCAAGAACGACCGGGTGTGGCGCGCGCGAATCGCGGCCCTGCTGGCGATCGGAATCGGCCTCGCCGGGGTGCTCTGGACTCGCTTCGCGGGGGACCCGTGCGCGCGGCCGAACGTCGTCCTGATCGTGCTCGACGCGGCCGGTGCGCGACACTTCGGGGCGTACGGGGGCGATCCCGCGACGACGCCCGAGTTCGACGCCTTCGCGAAAGAGGCGACGCTGTTTCTCCGTGCCTACGCGCAGGCCCCGACCACGATCGTCTCGATGAGCAGCCTGCTCACCGGGAAGTACGCCCCCTTCGTGCCCGCCGACGGAGTCGCCTATCGCGCGGCGGACGAGATGTCGATCGCCGAGGTCCTCGCGGGCGACGGCTACGCGACGGCCGCGTTCTCGCAGAACCCGTGGGTGTCGGAGACCTTCGGCTTCGATCGCGGATTCGACACGTTCGAGGTCGAGACGAGCAAGTGGGCGGAATCGCCGGAGACGGCGCCGATCGTCGCCGCGGCAACGCGTTGGCTGTCCGACGATCCCGGGCGGCCGTTCTTCCTGTATCTCCACCTCCTCGCCCCGCACGCGCCCTATGCGCCTCCCGCGCCGTTTGCCGGGCGGTTCGGCTTCGACGGGAGCGTTCGGACGGACGGCGGCCGGCTGCTCGAGCATCAGCAGGGGAGTCGTCCGCTCACGGCGGAGGACGTCGGTCGGCTCGCGCGGGCGTATCGCGAGAACCTCGCGTTCGCCGACGCACAGCTCGGCTCGATCCTCGACAGGCTACGCGAGCAGGATCTGTTCGGCGACACGCTCGTGATCGTCACCGCGGACCACGGCGAGGCGTTCCTCGAGCACGGTCGCATCGCGCACGCGACGACACTGTACGAGGAGATGGTCCGGGTGCCGCTCGCCGTCCATTGGCCCGCGTGCCAGGGGGCCGCGCCGGCCCAGTGGGCGCCGGTCACCGAGGTGAGGACGCTCCATCGCATGATCGCGGACGCGACAACGCGGGGGGTGGTCGGTCGAGCACCGGGTCCGAGGGGCGGGCTCGCGCGCGCGATGGTCTACGACCCCTTTCGCAAGAAGGTCCTTCGGTCGGTGACGCGCGACGACGGTTACAAGCTCATCGCGGCAACCGACGGAACGATCGAGCTCTACGCCCTGAAGGACGATCCCGAAGAGAGGCACGACGTGTCCGGGGAGCGGCCCGAGATCGTCGTCGAGCTCGCGGGACGGCTCGTTCCGGACGACGCAGCGTTCGCCGCGACGGCTCCCCCGAAGGCCCTCGACACGACGACGAAGGCGAGGCTTCGCGCTCTCGGCTACGCTGCAGATGGCCCACCCGGGCGCGATTGACGAGCTCGGGTCCGTCAATCTGGACGTCTCGTCCGAGAGAGAGGAAAGCGGACGTTCGTACCAGCCGTGTGCGGAGCTTCTTCCCCGCCCGTTCGCGGCGGCGACGCCCACCCCTACGCCGGGCGCCGCCCGCCGTGCCGAGCGCGCCACGGCGCCGGGTGATCTTCGAGGAATCGATCGAGCGGGAGTCGTTGCCGGATGACGGCGTGCTGGATTCTGCTCGCGTAGTGACGCAGCGCGATGGTCGGCGAGGCCGCGAGTGCCTCGTTGCACTCCTCGACGAACGTCCGCCACTCCCGCAGCTCGGCATCGGTGAGATGGGGGGGCGGCGGAACGGAACGCCGCTTTCGTTGCAGCCAGCGCAACATCGAGATCCTCCGTGTGTCGCTGGTGGCATGCAGGGATCGGGCCACTCCGGACCCACCGCGATTCAGCGGCGCTCGAAGAAGTCGAAGGCCATGTCGGAGGCGACGAGGATGAGGAAGATCGCGAATACGCGGGAGAGCAGCCGCTTGTTCATCCGGTTGGCCGTCCTCACGCCCATGGGCGACGTGACGAGCACGGCCGGGACCATCACCGCGGCGGCGAGGAGGTCGACGTAGCCCAGAGAGAACCGCGGCAGATGGGTGGCACCGAAGCCGTTCACGATCGAGCCGATGGCGCCCACCGAGGCTACGCTGAGCGCGGTCGCCGTCGATACCGCGAGGGCCTTGCGGAGCGGATACGCCATCGCGACGAGCGTCGGCGTCGTGAACGCACCGCCCGAGATCCCGAGCGCGACGGACAGCGCCCCGATGAACGCAGCGATCCCCCAGCGCCTCGGGCCCGTCGGGACCGCCGAAGCGAAGTGGAGCTTCTCGCCCCCGACGAGCATCTGTAGGGATTGCAGGAACAGCACGACGGCGAACACGAGGATCAAGACGTGGCTCGGCGCGTAGCGCTGGATCCCGAGCCCGACGAGGACCCCGACCAGCAGGGGCGGCACCCAGCTCCTCACGAATCCCATGTCCATGTTTCCGGACTGATGCTGCGTCCGACACGCCGAGATCGTGCCGGGCACGGCGACCGCCAACGAGGTCCCCGCCGCCAAGTGCATCGTCACCTCCGGAGCCACTCCGAAGGCCGGGAACAGGTAGAGGAAGAGCGGCACGCGCAGCAGCCCGCCGCCGATCCCGAACAAGCCTCCCGCGAAGCCGGAGGCGAGCCCCGAGACGAACAACGCCCCGGCGTAGACGAGATCTCCCTCCATGGAGGACGTTCTTTAGTGGCTTCCGTTCGCCGGCGCGAGCCGGAGGCCGATGCAGGCGGTTCGCACTCGTCCCTGCGCGTTGCACGGGTCGCAACGGGGTAGTCGCCCGGGCCGGGCGAATGCAGTACAGTCTGCGCCGCAGGAGACCGATCTTCCATGGCCCGTACCCCCGCACGATTGCTGCTCCGGACCCCGGACGGCGACACGAGAGCGACGTCGATCGGCGAGAACACCCGGATCGGGCGGGCCGCCAACAGCGACCTGGTGATCGAGGACTCGAGCGTGTCGCGTCGCCACGCTCTGATCACGCGCGAGGAGGACGGAAGCCACCGGATCACCGACCTGGGAAGTGCCAACGGGACGACCGTGAACGGCGTGCCGATCACCCTGCCGGAGCCGCTCCACGACGGAGATCGGATCGGAATCGCGGGCTACGAGGTCGTCTTCTCGGGCGAGGAGGGGCAGCCCCACGACGAGCCGGCCGGGGATACGCTCTTCAATACGAGCGAGTCGACCGTCAACGAGGAACGCGGTCATCGTCGGCACCAGCGCGTTCAGATCGTGGGCGGTGGGCCGAAGATGCTGGAGGTGCTCAACCTGGTGCGCCAGGCCGCCGGATCGATCATTCCCGTGCTCATCACTGGAGAGACGGGAACCGGAAAGGAGCTCGTCGCGCGGTCGATCCACGAGGGAAGCGACCGCGCCTCCGGCGTGTTCGTGCCGGTCAATTGCTCGGCGCTGCCCGAGGCCCTGCTCGAGAGCGAGCTCTTCGGGCACCGCCGCGGCGCGTTCACCGGGGCCGTGCAGGACCGGGCCGGTCTCTTCGAAGCGGCGAAAGGTGGGACCGTCTTTCTGGACGAGATCGGCGAGTTGCCGCTGTCGATGCAGCCGAAGCTTCTGCGCTTTCTCCAGGACGGTGAGATTCGCCGCGTGGGCGACGTCGAGCCGCGCCACGTCGACGTCCGCGTGATCTCCGCGACGAATCGCGACCTGAAGGCCGAGATCGACCGTGAAGCATTCCGCGAGGATCTGTTCTTTCGCTTGAGCACGTTCACGATCGAGCTGCCGCCGCTGCGTGACCGGCGGGAGGACATTCCCCTTCTCGCGGAGCGCCTTCTGCGGACCCAATCCGAGCTTCAGAGGAAGCGTGTTCGCGGCGTCGAGCCCGCGGCACTCGAGGCGCTGTCCGCCTACGATTGGCCGGGCAACGTGCGGGAGCTCGAGAACGAGCTCGCGCGGGCGGTGGCGATCATCGAGGACGGCGACCGCATCACGCTCTCGACCCTCTCGTCCCGCATCACCGGGGCGTCATCGCCGACGGGCGGCGACGACGCTGCGAAGGGCGCGAAAGCCGGCGGTGCCCGCCCGACCGAGCTCCGCGACGCGATGACCGAGTTCGAGCGTAAGCACATCGCCGACGTTCTCGAGCAGAACGACGGCAACGTGTCGAAGGCCGCGCAGGCGTTGGGCCTCTCCCGCGGCGGGCTCCACAAGAAGCTGAAGGAGCTGGGGCTCCGCTAGCGCCCCCGGCTCTCTCCGAACCGCGACACCGTCCCGCGGGTTCTCCCGGAGGGACCGGGAATCCGGGGCTTTCCTGCTAGAGTGCCGGCGGTGAAGGAGAGCACGCTCCGCGGCCTGCTGGGGACCGACCTGGCGGAGGCCACCGATGTCGACTTCCGCGAGACTCTGGGCGCTCGGTCGACGAGCGCTCCGGGCGAGGTCGACCCGGACGCTCCCACGCTGGTCCTCGAGGGGCACGACCGGGGCGACGCCGACGACGGTCTCGAGTCGTTCGACGACCGACGCCTCGTCGAGACGGGCTACGAGCTCGTCGAGGAGGTTGGCCGCGGCGGCATGAACGTCGTCTTTCGCGCGCGACAGCTGGGTCTCGAGCGCGACGTCGCGGTGAAGCGTCTGCGCTCCAAGCGCCGCGGGAGCCGGTCTGCACGCTGGGCGTTCCTCTCCGAGGGGGCCGTGACGGCGCAGCTCGAGCACCCGAACGTAATCCCGATCTATGGGATGTCGGTCGATTCCGGGGGGGACGTCGCGCTCGCGATGAAGCTCATGCGCGGGAACACCTGGTCGGATCGCCTTCGAGCAGACTTCGCCGGGTTCGATCCGGCGACCGCGGAGCCGCCGCGTTTGAAGGATCATCTCGACGTGCTTCTCGGTGTCGCGAACGCGGTCGCCTTCGCCCACAGCCGCGGGGTGCTCCACCGGGATCTCAAGCCGGAGAACGTCATGATCGGCGACTTCGGGGAGGTGCTCGTCGTCGATTGGGGACTCGCCGTGCGCTTCACGGACTCGGAGCTCGGCGTGCGGGCCCCGCACCGATCGACCGTCCGCCGTACGGCCGGCACGCCCGTCTACATGGCTCCCGAGATGGTCGAGGCGACAGGGGACTCTCTCGGGCCCTGGACCGACGTGTACTTGCTCGGCGGACTCCTCCACGAGGTGCTCACCGGTCGTCCTCCGCACACCGGGGCCAAGCTCATGGACGTGTTGCTCTCGGCGTTCGACTCTTCGCCGCCCGTCTTCTCCGAGCACGTCCCGGTCGAGCTGCAGGACATCTGCCGCAGGGCGCTCGCACGCGAGCCCACGGAGCGGTTCGAAGACGCCATCGAGTTCCGCAACGCGATCAAGGACTACCTGGCGCACAACGAGAGTCTCCGGATCTCGCAGCGCGCCGCGATTCTGCTCGCGAAATGTCGGGACATCGTCGAGCTGGGCGTCGGAGTCGCGAACCGTGCGGATCTCTACTCGGATCTTCGCGACACGATCGCCGGCTTCGCGGCGGCACGAGCGGTGTGGACCGAGAACCTCGCGGCGGCGGACGGGGAGGCCGAGGCGCGGTTGCTGCTCGCGCACGCGGCGTTCGAGATGGGCGAGCTCGGCACGGCCGAGTCGGCGCTCCACGGTCAGGCCGGGGAGGAAGCCGAGGATCTCGCCCAGCAGATCGCCGAGGCGGTCGTCCTCCGCGAGCGTACGCTTCGCACGACGCGGCGTGTGAGTGTCTCGCTCCTTCTTCTCCAGCTCGTCATCGGGGTCGTGCTCGGCATCTGGGGCTTCTACGAGCTACGTGAGTATCACCACGAGGTGGAGATCGCCGAGCTGAAGCGCCTCACGCCCCTCGCGGCGTTGGTCGTCCGGGGCGCCGACACCATCGACGGCGCCGGGCTGCAACCCCTCGTCTCGCGCATCGCCCGCGACATGGCGAGTCAGGGACCCGTTCGCCTCACGGTGACGACGCCCGACGGCGCCGTCGTCGCCGATTCCGAGATCGACCCCCGCGCGCTGCCGAATCACGGCGATCGTCCGGAGTTCGTCGCCGCGGCGCGCCTCGGCACGGGCACGGACACGCGCATGAGCGACACGTTGGACGAGGAGATGGTCTACTACGCGATGCCGGTCCGCGGACCCGACGGCGAGCCGCGGCTCTACCTGCGGGTGGCACTTCCGCTCGACTTCGTGACGGCCCAGCTCCGCGGTCTCGTCGCCGCCGTCGGCGTGGCGTTTCTGATCTCCGTCGTCGCGATGTGCCTCGTGACGATGTTGCTCACGCGGCATCTGACGCAGGCGATCGCCCGCATCCGCTGAGCGTCGGGGGCCCGTGGCCGCGACGGATTGACGCGGGCGGGGGGACGCGGAATTGTGCGGCCCATGCAGGCCGTCGACGAGCTGCTCGCTGCCGCCGAGGGCGAAACGGGCCTCCACGACTACGGCGAGGATTCGTTTCGCGTCGGTCTGGATCGGCTCGTCCGGGCGCTCGACGAGGAGGCGACCCTCACCGAGATCGGCGTCGGTGCCCTCGAGCGGCTGATCGTCGGGCGGCTCGTCCAGCGGCTCGAGATCGAGGACTGGTACCGGCGCCATCCGGAGATCGACGACGAGCCGATCGAGGCGCCGCTGATCGGCCTGGGGCTGCCGCGCACCGGATCGACGGCGCTCGCCTTCCTGCTCGCCGAGGATCCCGAGGCGCGTTCTCTCCGCCGGTTCGAAGGTAGCGTCCACTGCCCGCCGCCCTCGACCGTCGCGGGCCCGGATCCGCGCATCGCGAATGCGGAGGCCGAGATCGCCATGATGTCGGAGCTCGCGCCACGCATGGCCGCGCTGGTCCCGAGCTCGGCGACCGGGCCCTACGAGTGCCAGGACCTCATGGGGCTCGACTTCAAGAGCCAGTACTTCCAGGCGTACGCCCACATCCCATCGTACTCGCACTGGCTGATGTACGAGGCCGATCTGACGTCGACCTACCGCTACGAGCGGCGTGTGCTGAAGCTGCTGCAGTGGGGCGCTCCCGCGAAGCCGTGGCGGCTCAAGTGTCCGAGTCACCTGGCGTACCTGGATGCGCTCGACTCTGCGTTCCCCGATGCGCGGTTCGTCATGACCCATCGAGACCCGTGCGAGGTGATCGTCTCGGTTGCCGACGTCTACCGCGAGGTCGCCGGCATGTTCAGCGCCGACATCGATTTGCACGCGCTCGGAGCGTTGAACGTCGAGCAGTGGTCGGTCGCGATGGAGCGCGCGATCGCATTCCGTGAAGACGGGAACGACCACCGGTTCTACGACATGGACTTTCGTGCGGTGCAGCGAGATCCGCTCGGTGAGGTGCGTGCACTCTACGCCTGGCTGGACGAACCCGTGACCGAAGCTTTCGAGGACGGGATGAAGCGATGGTGGGCGGAGCACGCCGCAACGCGGACTCCGAACGTCCACCCCGACCCGGAGACGTTCGGGATCGATTTGGAAGAAGTCCGGCCGCGCTTCGCGGCGTACGCCGGCCGAATGAGCCAGTGGACGGCTCGAGCGACGTAGGGGTGGTGCGATGCTCTCTCTCGAACGGCTGACGAACGGGCTCACTCCCTCGCACGATCTCTTCTTCGAGACGAAGCCGGGCGACCCCGAGATGCGTGAGAGCACCTCGCTCTGGGTCTTCGAGGAAGGCGGCGCCTTCGGGATTCCCCGAATCGGGATCGAGGGGGAGGCGCGATCGTGGGACGATCGCGCCTACCAGGCGAACATCGCGCTCGGCGGGGGGCGGATCGTCGACGCCGGGGGTCGGGGGCCGGGACCGTCTCCCCTGGACGCAGACGGTCGCCCGACGGTCTTCGGCGCCGGCCCTCTGACGTTCCGGTGCCTCGATCCGTTTCGCCGCTGGTCGATGACGTTCGACGGGTCGGGGGTGGGCGGTACGGTCGATCAGCAGATCGGCGGAACGCTCGATCGCAACGCCGTCGTTCCCGTGCGAATCGACCTCGATCTCGAGATGGTCACGCCGGCGTGGGTGCACGACCATTCGGCCGATCGGGTCGCCGAGATGTCGGACGAAGAGCGGGCGGAGGCCCAGAGCATGGGATTCGGTTGGCGTCTGGAGCATATGTTCCGCGGCAAGGGTCGGCTCGAGGTCGATGGAGCGGTGCGCGAGTTCGCGGCGATCGGCTCACGCATCAAGCGACAGAGCGTACGGCCGCTGACGAACTTTCGCGGTCACTGCTGGCAGGCAGCGTTGTTCCCCGACGGTCGCGCCTTCGGGTTCATCACGTACCCTCCGGCGGGGGACGGCAGTGTTCCGTACAACACGGGCTACGTCTATCAGGACGGGACGATGTATCCCGCGCGCGCGACGCGCATCCCCTGGTTGACCGACCTCCTTCCCGAGGACGACGACGTATCCTTCGAGCTCGAGTCCGAGCTGGGAGTGACGCGGGTTCGAGGTCGCACGCGGCTCACCACGTTCAAGGTGATGGGCAAGGCCGACGGTGCCCCGATGGAGTTTCATCTGCACCAGGGAGGCGCCGAGTACGACTGGGACGGCGTCACCAGCTACGGGATGATCGAGCGGTCGCGGACCCAAGCGTGACGTGCGCGGGGCTCCGCCTGCCGAGCCCCGCCTCAGCCCGCCTTCTTCACGAATCGCGCGAGCGCTTCGTCCGTCCCGACGAGCTCCAGGATGTCCCTCGCGCGGAGTGGCTCGTCGGGGTCCGGAACCGCCACGAACAGATACGCCGGTCTTTCTTCGTCCGGATCCTTCGGCCGTCGCACGCCCACCACGTTCAGCTGGAACCTGGTCGGGAGGTCCAGGTCGCGAAGCGACTTTCCGACCATCGCCTCCGAGACCTCCAGTTCGCTGATGCCGACGCCTTCCGCGAGCTCGAAGTAGCGCTTGATGTTGGGGACGGCGAGGCGGCGGGCCAACGTGCTGCCGGCCTCCTCCTCGGGCGAGATCGTGCTCCTCACGCCGACGGCCTCGAGAATGCGCGCATGGGTCGGCGTCGTACTGCGGGCCACGACCTGCTCGATCCCGATGTTCTGGGCCTGGACGACGACCAGGATCTGGGCTTCGAAGTCCTCGCCGACGGCGGCGACCAGGGCGTGCACGTCGTCGCCGCCGTGTTGGCGAAGGACCTCGGGATCCGTCGCGTCCGCGCGAACGGCGAGATCGACGTCGTCCTTCAAGTCTTCGACCGGTCGCATCTCCTTGTCGATCCCGACCACGTCGAAGCCGTTCTGCTTCAGAGCGCGCGCCGCCGCGGCGCCGAATCGGCCGAGGCCGACCACGATGACCTTCATGTGTCCAAGCTCCTTGTACTCAGGCGTCACCCGATGATCACGTCTTCGACCGGAAAGTCGTACGACGTCGCCTTGCGGCGTCGCCCGAAGATCACCATGGCGAGGGTGAGAGGGCCGACGCGGCCCAAGAACATGGCCGCGCATAGCACGAGGAGCGCGGGGGTTCCCAGCGTGGGCGTGATCCCGGTCGAGAGGCCGACCGTGCTGAGGGCCGAGACGGACTCGAACGCGAGGTCGCGGAGCGCCACGCCGGGCTCGAAGACGGAGAGAAGGAACGTGACGATCAGTGAGGCGAGCACGTAGAGCACGAACACGCTGAGTGCCGCCTGGACGGCCTGGGCCGGAAGCGTCCTCTTTCGGATCTCCACGCGGTCGCGGCCGTTCAGCATGGCGCGCACGGAGGAGAGGAGCACGGCGAAGGTCGCGGTCTTGATGCCGCCGCCGGTCGAAATCGGGCCGGCGCCGATGGCCATCAGGAACACGAGCAGGATGAGGGTCGCGTCCTGGAGCTCGCCCGTGGGGACGGCCGAGAACCCGGCGGTCCGGGACGTGACGGATTGGAACACGGCCACGAGAAGCGATCCTCCCTCGAGCAGCCAGTATCCGAGGCCGCCGGCGACGACCAACGCCAGGCTCGTGCGGAGCACGAGCGTCGTCTGGAGCGCTCGCGGCTTGCCGTCACGGCGTACCAGGTCGCGAACCACGGGGAAGCCCAGGCCGCCGAAGACGATCAATGCCATGACGACGACCGTGGCGATCGGGGCACGGTCGGCGAATGCGAGGCCGCTGCGCGTCAGGGTGAAGCCGGCGTTGCAGAACGCCGAGACGGCGTGGAAGAGGCTCGACCAGGCTCGATGCAACAGCCCGGCCTCGGGCGCATGAGGCCAGGTGAAGAACAGCAGAATGGCGCCGACCAGCTCGGCCGCCGCTGCGAGCGCCACGATGTCCCGCATCTCCGTCTTCACGTCCGCCAGGGCGCTCGCGTTCACCATCTCCTTCAAGGTCTGGAGCTGCGGCACGGAGAGGTCGCGGCCCGCGAGAACGCTCAAGGTGACCACGAAGGCGACGATCCCGAGCCCGCCGAGCTGGATGAGGAAGAGGAGCACGACCTCGCCGCCGGCGGAGAGCCGCGGGCCGACGTCGAAGACCGCGAGCCCCGTGACACATGCCGCGCTGGTGGCGGTGAAGAGGGCCTCGACGAGGCCGAGCGGGTTCTCCGGGTCGGCCGCGGCGCGCGGGACCAGCAGCAGCAGGGTTCCGATGCCCACCAGAGCGAGAAACGACGCGGCGAGCAGGAAGACGGGAGGGAGGCCCATCGCGAGGATCCACTCCTGTGAGCGCAGAAGGCGGTGCACGACCAGCAGCACGAGTGAACCGACGACGACCCCCTCGAGCAACGACGAGAACCCGAGCTCCCGGGTCTCGAGGACGAGCGCTTCGTCGAGCGAAAGCGAGGGTCCGACCAGGAGTGTGGCCACGCCGAGGAGTGCGACCATCCAATCGAACCAGCGTCCGCGAATGCGTGCCGCGAGCCCGTCGTCCGAGGCCCGGAACGTCGACCGAGCCAGGTCGATCCCCATGGCCAGCAGCAGCGCGAGGTCGAGTCCCAGGAGCGGTCCACTCCAGTCCGGTCCGCGGGGAAAGCCGAGCCGCACGACCAACGATCCGATCGCGACCGCGACCCACAACCCGGCCAGCTGCCGCCGTCGTCGCGGTCCCCGGGGCGGTCCTCGACTCTCTTCCTCGGTTGCCGCCATCGCTCAACAGAGCGCTTCGCACGTCCGCCGTCCGGATGCGAGGAATTCGGGCCGGGCCTCCGGGGCGCGGTTTCCCTTACCGCTGCGACTGCGCGATAACCAAGAGATGGCTACCGAGCGGCACCGCGTCGTCCTCGCGCGTCACGGCGAGACCGAGTGGAGCAAGGCGTGGAAGCACACCTCGTATACCGACATCCCGCTCACCGAGACCGGCCGGGAGCGGGCGAAGTCGCTGGTCGACGAGATGGCGGCGTTCGACTTTGCGCTGGTTCTCTCGAGCCCGCTCGTGCGCGCGCTCGAGACCTGCAAGATCGCGGGGCTCGGGGATCGGGCCGAGATCGAGCCCGACCTCGTCGAGTGGAACTACGGCGAGTACGAGGGAATCACGACGGCGAAGATCCGGGAGACCGTTCCGGGGTGGACGGTCTTCAGCCACCCGTCGCCCGGGGGGGAGACGGCCGAGCAGGTCGCCGAGAGGTGTGACCGCGTGGTCGCCCGCGCGCGGTCGGCCGGCGGCGACGTCGCGCTCTTCGCGCACGGCCACGTGCTCCGCGTCCTCACCGCGCGATGGCTCGAGATGGACCCGCGCATGGGGAAGCACTTCGTGCTCTCGACGGGGACGATCTCGGTGCTCGGCTGGGAGCGCGATACGCCCGCGCTTCAGCTCTGGAACGCGGCCGGCTGAGCGCGAGCCGCCCGCCACCGAGAGGACTCACGCCGCGAGGCGCGCCACCAGCTCCATCGCCTCGGTCTGCGTCGAGTGGACGGTGAGGCCGGTCGCACCGGACTCCTGCCACCTCCGGAACTTCGTGGCGATCCGCTGCTCGTCGCCGACCATCGCGCCCTCGTCGAGATACTCGTCCGGCACCGCCTGGATCGCCTCCTCGCGCTTGCCGGCGAGGAAGAGCTCCTGGATCCGCGCCGCCGCGTCCGCGAACCCGCGGCGCTCCATCATGTCCTTGTGGAAGTTCTTCTTCTCATGGCCCATGCCGCCGACGTAGAGCGCGGTGACGGGCTTCATCGCGGCGAGGGCGCCTTTCACGTCGTCCGTCAGCGCGACGGTGCTCTGCGCCTGGATCTCGAAGTCGGCGAGTGATTTTCCGCCGCCGGCGCGCCGGAAGCCCTCGTCGAGCCACGGTCGATAGACGTCCATCATTCCGGGGACGAAGCCCATCGGAAGCCAGCCGTCCGCGATCTCTGCCGTGAGCTTCACCATGGCCTCGTTCCCGGTCGCGAGCCAGATCGGAATGTCGGGATTCATGTGCAGGATCGACTTCAGGGGTTTCCCGATCCCGAGTGCCCCCTCTCCCCGGAAGGGGAGCCGTAGCTCGCGGCCGTCGTGCGTGAGGGGTCCCTCGCGGCGGAACACCTTGCGCATGATCGCGACGTAGTCGCGCATGCGGTAGTACGGCTTGCCCCACGGTTGTCCGTACCATCCTTCGACGATCTGCGGCCCGGAGACCCCGAGGCCCGCGATGACGCGCCCTCGGCCGGCCATCTCCTCGATCGTGCCCATCTGCATCGCGGTCATCGCGGGAGTGCGCCCTGCGAGCTGCGCGATGCCGGTACCGAGTCGGAGCTTCTCGGTCTTCCCGGCGAGGAAGGCGAGCGGCGTGATGGCATCCGAGCCGTACGCTTCGGCCGTCCAGACCGAATCGTAGCCGAGGCGCTCGGCGAGCCGGATCCGCTCGACCGGAACGTCGAAGCGAGCACCGGAGTAGTTGAGGAAGAACCCGAGCTTCATGCCCCGACTTCTACGGTTCCCCCGACGAGCGACGCAACCTACCGGCGCGCCTGGGCAAAGGCGGCGCGCGCGGCGATCGCGAGGGCGATCAGGACGAGCAGGGCGGCGATCATCGCGGGGGCGAAGCCGAGGACGCCGGTGAGGGTCGCGTCGCCGAATCGATTCGCTCCCATGCTGAGAGCGCGGTTCGGCGCGATCGGTGCGAACGTATAGAAGAGCGTGTTTCCCCACGCGGTCGCGACGAGGCCCCAGACGACCCACCGAGCGCGCCCCCCGTCCAGTGCCAGGTGCGGGAGGGCGAGGGCCATGGCGACGACCATCAGGCCGTTCAGGATCGTGCCCGCGTGGGCCGTCGCCCAGCCGCGGGTGGTCCCGGGGATCTCGACCGCGATGGGCGGGATCGGCCACAGGTCGATCGCCTGGAGGAGAGCGAATCCCAGCACGAACCCGAAGAGCATCCCGATGATCATCACGAGAAAGCCGTTCCCGAGCATCAGTGCCTGCAGGCGCTTCGTATCCGCATCCATTGCGAGCCTCCTTCGCGTGACGAGGAGCCGCACCGTACCAAGGGCCTTCGCGCGCGGAAAGCGAGGGGCTCGGTGCTCCCTCGCGGCTCCGTGAGGTCTTGCGACGCGAGCGCGCTCCGCGCCGCGCCGTGCGTTGTCACGGAGCCGCGAGCCTGGCACTATCCGCAGCGGGGCAGATTCGCGCCTCGAGAGGAGACGAGAGATGATTCGCTGGAACGCGTTGAGGTGGGTGACGACCGTCCTGGTCGCGGGAACGATGACGATGGGGTGCACGGCGATCAAGCGCGACGACGCGCTGCAGACCGAACGCACGCTCGCGGCGGCTGGGTTTCAGATGAAGTTCGCCGACGACGCAGCCAAGCTGCAGAGCGCGGAGGCTCTGCCTCAGCGCGAGATCACCCCCCGCAACATGGACGGAGAGACCCGCTTCATCTACGCCGACGCCGAGTTCTGCAAGTGCGTCTACGTCGGAACCGAGCGTGCGTACCAGCGCTACCAGCGGCTTGCGATCCGTCAGCAGATCTCACAGGCGAGGCTGTCGGCCGCCGAGGCGCAGGAGAGCGCTGCGATGAACTGGGGCATGTGGGGAGGTTGGGGTCCCTGGTACTGATCTAGTCTCCGTCCATCGTGCGGAGGAACTCGCTCAGTCCGTAGCCCACCTCGTCGCCGAGGCGCCACTGGGTCATTCCTTCCCCGATCTGCGTCGTCATGCCGCCGCGCCGGTTGCGGAGCGGAATGAAGCCCAGGACCGTGCCGTCGATCTGCATTTCCTCGCCGGCGCCGGTCCGGACGTTGGCACGGACGGTCTTGTGGAAGTGCGTGCCCTCCTCGTACTCGGCCGTCACGTCGGCCCAGGTGAGCGGCACGAGCTCGTCGCCGCGAATCATGACGCCGCCGCGGCGGACGTTCTCCTCGTCACGCCGGATGACGGAGACCATGAAGCCGAGGTCGGGGCCGAAGTTCATCGTGAGCCACTCGTAGCCGGCGATCGACTGCCAGTAGCGCGGCCCCCACGAATGGTCGCGTAGCCCGTGGCCGGAGATCTCGATCGTCTCTCCGTCGACCGTGAGCGTGCCGGAGACGGCCATGTGCTGCTCGTAGTGCGCCTTGCCGAATTGCTCCTCGGCGGGGCGGTCGGCTTCTTTCTCGTCCTTCGATCCGCCGTACATCGGACCGACGGCGTCGTGCACCAGGTCGAGCTCGATCTTCTTCGCCGGGTTCTGGGTGAAGGCCTCTTTCGGATTCGTCAGCACGCGAGGCTCCTTCAGATCGAGGACCGATCCGCGGTACGTGGTCCGCAGCTTCTGGCTCGGCTCGACCACCTCGAACCGGAGCCCGCCCGCGTCGAAGGCGTCGTTGTTCTGGATCTCGGGCCGCTTGAACATGAACATCGCCGTGCCGTCGGGGCGGTACAGTGCGACCGTCATCTCCGCCCGTCCCTCGTTGGCCCGGTTCCCGAGCCGCACGAAGCCGCCCATGTTCTTCGACGTATCGAAGAAGTTGAAGTACATGGACTCGTTGAAGTTCGTCTCGCTGCCGAGTTCGTGCGTGTAGTCGTCGTCGGGGACGAGATTTCCGATGATCTTGGCCATGGGGGTACTCTCCGTTCCGCCGACCACCCTTGTCAAACCACGGGCGGCGCAGCCGGTTGACGGGCCCGGACGCGTTGCGGAGAGTGGCCGCATGGCGGGGTGGGGGGCCGCAGGCGCTCTGCGAGCGATGGCGACGGCGGTGGTGCTGCTCGTGCTCGGCGGTTGCGTGCCCACGGGGGACGCGCTCACGATCGCGATCGCGCTTCTTCCGAGCGAGCTGGGCCCGTACCGCGAGATCGTGACCGCCTTCGAGAGAGAGACCGGGATACGGGTCGTGGTCGTGCCGCAGCAGTACCCGGACATCCGCCGAGCGCTCGCGGCCGAGGCGGCCGCGGGGGAGGGGACGCTCGACCTCGTCGAACTCGACGTCTACTCGCTCGCGCCGGCCGCCTCCCGGGTCGGGCGCCTCGATTCGGCCCGTCTCAGTGGCGAGGTCGAGGCGCTCGAGCCGGAGACCGTTCGTGCGGGCACGTTCGACGGCCTGCGGTTCCTGCCGCACCGCGTCTCGTGGCAAGCGCTCGTCTACGATCACTCGGTGCTGGGCGCGCCGCCGGCGACGTGGGACGAGCTGCTCGCGGTCGCGCGTGCGCATCCGGGCAAGATCGGGCTCAAGGGAGCGCTCTACGAGGGGCTCACCTGCGACGTGCTTCCGTTCGTGTGGTCGGCGGGAGGCAGCGGCACCGACCTCGACGACGCGGGGGCACGAGCCGCCTTCGGGTTCTTCGCGGAGCTCGCGCCCTATCTCGACCCCCGGAGCGCCGTCTTCAAAGAGGCGACGATCGCCGAAGCCATGGCGCGGGGCGAGTTGGTGCTCCATCTGAACTGGCCGTTCGTCATGTCGCTCTATGCGAGCGAAGGGCTCGCGCCCGAGAGGTTCCGGGCGGCGCCGATTCCCGCGGGTCCCGAGGGTCGCGCGACGGTGCTCGGCGGCGGCTATCTGGGGGTCCCGATCAACGCGCCTCACCGTGACGAGGCCCTCGCGTTCGTCCGTTTCCTCCTCTCGCGTGCGACGCAGGTGAGGCTGGCGAAGGAGCTCGGTTGGTTCTCCGCGCGCCAGGACGTTCCGTTCGGCGGTGGGGCGCCGCTTCTCGCCGGCTACGCTGCGATGAGCGCACGGGTTCGGCCTCGTCCGGAGCGGGTCGACTACCCACGGATCAGCCGGCAGTGGCAGCGTGCGTTCCGCCGGGTCGCGTTCGAAGGGGTCGCGCCCGATCGGGCGCTCTCCGAAGGACAGCGCGCGCTGGAGCGGGCCGCGAACGCGACGGGGGCGGCCGGATGAGGGCGACCTGGCTCGCGGCTCCGCTCGTCCTCTATCTCGCGATCTTCCTGGTCTACCCCATGGGCGAAGCGGTGAAGCGCGCGTTCACCGACACCGTCGGGGGCGTCTTTCCGAGCCTGGCGAGCTTCCGTACGATCACGAGCGATCGCCTGTTCTGGAGTGCGCTCGCCACGAACGTCGGCCTCCCGATCGTCGCGGTGATCCTCGAGCTCGTGGCGGGGCTGGGGCTGGCGCTGCTCCTCGCCGAACGGCTTCCCGCGCGCCGGCTTCTTCGGGCCGCGGTCTTGCTCCCGTTCGCGCTGCCCGAGATCGTGTTCTTGACGATCCTCCGCAACGTGCTGACCCCCCGGGGCTACCTGAGCGGTGCGTTGGCACTGGTCGGCGTCGGGCCCGTCGACGTCCTCGCTCCCGGAACGGCGGCGAGCTTCGTCTCGGTGGCCGTCGTCGCCGTGG
>JAUIFY010000384.1 GCA_030430245.1 bacterium
CCGTGCTTCGGGCACGACTTCTCCATGACCACCCGGCCGTCGCGCTCACGGATGGTGGCGCGGATCTCGCCGGGCGTCTCGTCGAGAAGTACCTTCCACGTGCTCTGGCCGGCCAGGATGCGCGTGCGCGCCTCCTTGACGCAGCCGGGGCAGAGGGAATCCGTTTCGCGGGGCCAACCGAGGTGGGGTCGGTTCATCTCGGCGCCCTTCTGGAGCTTCGCCGGCGCCCAGTCGGGCTGAAAGCCCTCGCGGGCGCGGCGGTCCAGCGTGCGCCGTACCACCGGCCACAGCGCCGACGCCGTTCTCGACGCCGTCGCCTCGATCGTCCTCAACACGCCCATTCTCCACCTCCGAGGTTCGGTCCCACCGGCGTCGTGCCGGAGCGTACGATCCGTTCTTTACGTGGATCGTCGGCCGGAGCAAGGGGGCCCTCGGCCCGAAACGACCGTTCGGCAGGGTTTCCACGGGCTTCGCGCGACCGGGGTGGACTGGTACGAGAGGCGCATGTCCAACGGTTCCGAGTCGACCCGAGACGATCTCCACGCTGCCTGGGACGATCTGATCCGCAGCCTCGAGGAGGCGCGCGACGCCATCGACCGCCGCGAGCTCATGCCGGCGCCGCCGACCGATCGGAATCTCGCGGAAGGGTACCGCTACCTCATGGGGTACGTGCACAGCGCGGTCGAGCGTGCGTTTCACTCCGATCCCGACCGGCCGCACTTCCGCAACGCACTCAGCATCGTGAACCGCGCGACCATCGACAACGCGGATGCGATCTACTTCTTCGCTCCGATCGACGGGGCGAAGAGCTACGTGTTGCGCGGTCGCACGGGCGACGCTCGTCACTGGCGCGGTGAGGCGGCGGCTCCGGTGGGGCCCAAGGCGCCGCACTACGTGATCTTCGAGGCGAGCTGGGGCGTGCTCGCCGGCGACTCCGGCGATCTTTCCGAGCTCCGTCCGGGGATGAAGACCCAGACCGGCCGACTCGACTCGTCGTCGATCGAGGTCGAGTCGGACGGATCGTTCGAGATCCTGCTCGCGCCCGAGCGCCCCGCGGGCCACACCGGCAACTTCGTCTCGACGCTCGCGACGGTCCGCCGGCCGCACCCGACCGATCCCGACGTCCCGCCGGAGCGCTACGCCACCTACGTGAGCGGCCGCCAGCTGTTCTACGACTGGGAGCGGGAAGAGCCGATCCACTTCGACATGGTGCAGGTCGGCGCCGAGGGATCGCATCCGCCCGCGTACGGCCCGGCGCAGGCGGCGGCAGAGCTCCGTCGCTGCGGCGAACTCGTGAAGAACCAGATGAAGTTCTGGAACGCGTTCTGGACGATTCCCATGGGGAGCTACGGGCACGTGCCTGGGAGCATTCCGGGCATCGCGTTCGAGCGGAACGAGTTCAACACCGTGAATGCCGCGTCGGGGGCGACCGGCGGTGGAATGAGCACGAACCTCTATGCGGGGACGATCGCTTCGCTCGCGCCCGACGAAGCCTTGATCGTCGAGAACCACGTTCCCGCCACCCCGCAGTACGTGGGCTTCCAGCTCGGCAACCCGTGGGGGGAGTCGATCGACTACGCGAACCATCTCGGCAGCCTGAACGGTCACCAACTCGAGGCCGACGACGACGGCGTGATCCGGGTCGTGGTCGCGCACGAGGATCCCGGTGTCCCGAACTGGCTCGACACGACGGGCCACCTCGAGGTCTTCGTGGCGCCGCGGTGGGCCTACAGCGAGACTCCGCCGAAGGACCAGTGGCCGACGATCGCCGCGAGGAAGGTGAAGCTCAACCGCGTGCGCGAGCATCTCCCCGCGGCCACCCGGACGGTCTCTCCGGAGGAGCGCCGCGCAGCGGTCGCGCTCCGACAGCGGCACGTGAAGAAGCGCTTCCGGGCGTTTTGAGGCCGGCGTTCGTGATGCGTGCCGTGGTGGGGCCGGCGGGGGCTCCCGACTCGGAAGATCATCGATCTCCGCGACCGGCTCTTCGCGTGTCGGGACTCACCACTCGGGCCACCACCAGCGGAACGAGCGCTGCTCACTCTCGTCGGCGTCTTCGATGTCCTCGTAGTCTTCCTCCGTCTCGAGGAGGTCGCCCCACCGGACGCGGTCTTCCATTTCCGCGACGGTGGCGGGGCGGACGAGGGCGTCGCCCAGATGGAACTGCCAGCCGCCGCCCAGGCTCCGATGGAGCGAGACGAGATTCAGTGCGACCGAGCCGCGCGTCGCCACGAGTCGTCCCTGCTCCTCGAGCAGGAACTGCTGCGAGAGCAGCACGCGCGTGTAGTCGGTCGCACCCTCGCGATATTGGAGCTCCGAGAGCTCGACGGCGCGCGCCGAGTCGGCGACCGCGAGCTCGAGGAACTCCACCTGGCGCTGCGAGCCCAGGTAGCCCGCCATGGCGTCCTGAACCTCCTGCTGGGCTCGAAGGACCGTGTCCTCGTAAAGGCGGACCTGCTGCTGGAAGACGGAGTCCTGCACGCGGACGTTGTTCACGATGCGGCCGTAGTTGAGGATGGCCCATTGGAACTGCGGGCCGCCGAAGGCGGCGAACGAGCCGCCCTCGAACATGTCGCCGAAGTCTTCGGCCTGGAGGCTCAGATCTCCGACGAGCTGGAAGCGCGGGTAGAAGTCGGAGGCCGCGATGCCGATCCGAGCGCTCTGGGCCGCGACGTCTCGCTCGGCGCGACGAACGTCGGGGCGCGCGCGAAGCAGCTCGGCCGGAAGGCCGACGACGACCTCGGGCGGAGCGGAGGGGATCTGCTCGGGCCCGACGAGGAGTGGGCCGAGGTCCTTCGGCGGGATGCCGAGAAGGACGCACAGTCGGTCCTGGGCTTGCCGCAGCGACGCCTGGAGACCCGGGATCAAGGACTCCGTGTCGCGCAGGAGCGACCGCGCCTGGGCGAGGTCGAGCTCGGTGACGGCGCCCAGCTCGAATCGGGAACGGACGATCTCGACGCTGTTGCGCTGGAGACCCACGTTGTGGCGCGCGACTTCGAGCTGCTCCTGCAGCGTGCGAATCTGCACGTACGTCGTGGCCACCTCGGCGAGGAGGCTCACGAGCGTGTCCTGGTAGCCGTAGAGCGACGCGACGAGGCTCGCATCGGCGGATTCGACGCCTCGGCGGAAGCGGCCCCAGAGATCGATCTCCCACGCCGCGCCCAGAGGGGTCAGCGTCCACTGGTTGAAGGTCGGATCGATGAACGGACTGAACTGGGCCGTGTTCTCGCTGATCGTCTGCCGCGCGAACGACATGCCGGCTTCCTGCTGCTGAGGATACAGCTGGCCGATCGCGATCCCGCGTTGCGCGATCGCCTGGACGACCCGGAGTCCGGCGACCTCGAGCGGCAGGTTCTGGCGATACGCCATCTCCATCAGCTCGTTCAGAGTCGGGTCGTCGAAGGTGCGCCACCACTCGGCGTAGTCGACGTCCGTCGTCTCCGGTAGCTCCCCGACCTCCATGTCGATCCAGGCGTCGGCCACCGAGGCCGTCGGTTTCCGGTACTCGGGGCCGACCATGCAGCCCGCGGCCCAGAGGAGAGCCGCGGCGAGCAGTATCGTCGCGGCCTCACGCATCGGGCGTCCGCTCCTTCGTGGCCTCGTCCGCGCCACGCTCGCTGATGCGCTGCATGACGACGAAGAACACCGGCGTGAACACCAGCGACATGAGGGTTGCCGCCGACATGCCGCCGATCACGGCGGTGCCGATCGCCTGACGGCTCGCGGCTCCGGCGCCGCTCGCGACGATGAGCGGCATGAATCCCGCGATCGACGAGATCGCGGTCATGAGGATGGGCCGAAAGCGCAGGCGCGCAGACGCGGTCGCGGCATCGAGAATCGACTTCCCCTTGTTCCGCTCCTCGCGCGCGAACTCGACGATGAGGATCGCGTTCTTCGAGGCCAGCGCGATCAGGAGGACGATGCCGATCTGCGTGTAGACGTTGTTGTCGAAGCCGCGGATCGTGAGCGCGATCACGATGCCGAGGAGCGCGAGCGGCACGACCAGGATGACCGCGGCGGGGGCCGCCCAGCTCTCGTACTGCGCCGCGAGCACCAGGAACACGAGTGCGAGGGCCAGTCCGAACACGAGCGTCGCCTCGGATCCCACCTTCTTCTCCTGGTACGACATGCCCGTCCACTCGTAGCCCATCGAGGCCGGGAGCTTCTGGTCGGCCATCTCCTCCATGAGCGCGAGTGCCTGGCCGGAGCTGAAGCCGGGCGCGGCGGAGCCGGTGATCGACGCGGCGGGGTAGAGGTTGTAGCGCAGGATGCTCTGCGGCCCGAAGCTGCGCTCGACGTCCACGAGGGTGCCGAGCGGAATCATGTTGCCGTCGGCGTCCCGCGTCTCGAGCCGGCGGATGTCGCCGGGTTGGACGCGGAATCGATGATCGGCCTGGACCTTCACCTGCCACGTGCGGCCGAACTTGTTGAAGTCGTTCACATAGGCCGAGCCGAGATACGCCTGAAGCGTCCCGAACACGTCGCCGAGAGAGATGCCGAGCTTCTTCGCCTTTTCGCGGTCCACCTCGGCGAAGAGCTGGGGTACGTCGGCGCGGAAGGTCGAGTTGAGGCCCGCCAGTCTGGATTGGGCGTTGCCGTCCACGATGAGCTCGGACTTCATCTGGTCGAGGACCT
>JAUIFY010000385.1 GCA_030430245.1 bacterium
ATCGTACCGCAGAAGACCTCGAGCCCCTTGGCGCGGGCGACCGCACACGCGTCCTCCGAGATCTCGACGCCGACCGCGCGTACGCCGCGGTCGCGCATCCGCTTGAGCAAGTCCCCCCCCGCGCTCCCCACCTCGAGGAAGGAGCCTCCCCCACCGAGGTACCTCATCGCGATGCTGCAGTGGTGTCGGTAGTAGCGCTCTTGCAGGAAGCCGGTGACCGCGCTCCGCCGGGAGTCGAAGTTCTGGTAGTCGGGGGGATACAGGCTCGGGAGCTCCTCGCGCGTCGGCATGGGGCTCAGGAACACCAGATCGCAGTCCCCGCAACGCGCGAGATGCCGCTCGTCCTCCATGAAGTACTCCAGGTCGCGGAGGTCGTCCCAAAACATGGAGGCCCGGCCACGGCACACGGGGCACCCGGCCTCCGGGACGGAGTCCACGTGCGCCGGCGCGGATGTCTCGGAAGTCGGCACGAGCGGAAGATCCCGAACTACCAGAGGCGCTCTTCGTACGGAAGAACGAAGGTCGCCAGCGAAGCCGGACGCATCGAGGCTACGGACTCCGAGCGACGGGGGGGCGCGGGAACGGCACCGAGTGCTCCCAGTCGGCGAGGAGCGACCGCAGCGCCGTCACGAGCGACAGGGGTTGGTCCAGCATGATGTGGTGGCCCGCAAGTGGGATCTCGACGACCGGCGCCACCCGTCCCAAAGCGTCGTACATGATCGCACCGACCTCTGGCGTGACGAGGCCGAACTCGGATCGGATGAGTGCGACGCGGCCCCGCACCTTCGGCAGCAGCTGTGCCGTCTGCGAACGGCTCACCGCTCGAAACAGCGCCGGATCGAACTTCCAACTGACGCCCCCGTCGACCCGCCGCAACGAGTGCTCGGCGACGTATCGAAGGATGAAGGGATCGTAGTTCTCCTGCGGCGGGACGGTTCGGAAACGCGCGATCCCGGTCTCGATGTCGGGATAGACCTTCGGTGCGCCGAAGGCCTGCCCGAGGCGCGCCGCCTCGACCTCCGGGTCCTCCGCCACGATCGGGCTGTCGAGGATGATCATTCCGGCGAGATCGCCGCCCGCCTTCGCCGCGGTCGCGGTCGCCACGAAGCCGCCCATCGAGTGACCGATGAGCACGGGCGGCCCTTCCATCCCGATGCCGTCCGCCACCGCCAGCACCTCCTCCGTCCAGCGTGCGACGCTGTACTCGGGGCGCCGACCGCTGTCCCCGTGTCCCGAGAGATCGAGCGCGACGACGCGATACTGCGGGAAGAGCGGAGCGATGAAGCTCCACCAATGCGCGTGGCCCGCACCCCCATGGATCAGAACGAGTCCCGGTTGGTCGCGCTCTCCCCATGCCATCCGGTGGATGGAGCATCCCCCCACCTCGATGCGATCTTCTTCCGGCCGCGTTGCGAGCGCCTTCCGGAGCCAATGAGGCATGTCGGCCATGGCTCCCAGAATGGAGATGGCGAACGCGGATTACAACGTCGCAGGATCGGCCCGGGAGAGCGATCGCGAACTCTGGGCAGCTCACCCGGTCGGCCCCTCGGCCCGGGGCGCGCAGCACGTCCTGCGGCCGTGGGTACGGGGTCCCCCCGGGGACCCAAAGACGGACGGTGCCCGGCCCTGGGAGCGGGTGGTGGCGACGCGCCCACTGCGGTATGCCCACCACGTGGAGTCGATTCTTCTCGTGCCCGCTCTACCGCGCACGGGACGCACGATCGGAGCGCCGATCGCGCGCCTCGCCTTCGTGCTGATGCTGACCTGTGCCGCGTGCGGCGATGACGCGACGACGTCTCCCTCGGTGCCGGCCCCCGATGCACTCGGCCCCTTCGCCGTCGGGCACGAATCGTTCACCGCGATCGATTCGAGCCGCGGGGATCGCAGCCTGCCGGTCGACGTCTGGTATCCGGTCGACCCCGGAGACGAGGCTGGCGCGCCGCGCACCGTGTACGAGCTCGCGGCCGGCATCGGCCTCGACTCCGCGGTATCGGTCGAGGGGGCGCCGCTCGCGAGCCAGGCCGACGCGCGGGCCGTCGTGTTCTCACACGGCTACGGCGGGATCCGAACCCAGTCCGTCGAGCTCATGGAAGCACTGGCGAGCCACGGCTTCGTGGTCGCCTCGCCCGAGCACACCGGGAACGCGCAGTCCTCGCCCACCGACGACTTCGATCTCGCCGCCTCGCGCCGCGTGCCCGACGCATCGTTCGTCCTCGACGTCCTCTCGGCGCGCAGCCGAGACCCGGGGGACGTGCTCTTCGGCATCGACGCGGGTCGCGCCGGCGTCATCGGTCACTCGTTCGGCGGCATGACCTCGATCGGCGCCGCCGCCGGCTGGGCGGGAGCGCCCCCCGACCCGCGCGTCTCCGCCATCGCCCCGATCTCCGCCGTCGTCGATGCGACGCTCCAGCAAGACACCCGCACCGGGCCGAACGCGGGCTTCACCCGAGACCAGATCGCGAGCATCTCGGTCCCCATGCTTCTCGTCGGCGGGACGGCGGACGTGGGGGTACGGATCGAGAACAATCGGCTCGCATTCGACTGGGCGGAGCGAGCGCCCCGCGTCTACAAGGTCGACATCCTCGGCGCGACCCACACGCACTTCGCGAACGTCTGCTCGATCGGGAACCTGTTGATCTCGATCGGCCTGGGACAGGAGAGCTGGCCCGCCGTCGGGGCCGAGGATCTTCTCGAGCCGTACGCCACCACGTGCGGCCCCGACGTCCTCCCGATCGACGAGGCCACGCGTCTCACGAACTTGTACGCCGTGGCGTTCTTCCGCCGTCACCTCGACGGCGAGCGGGGATACGCCCGCTACCTCACCCTGGAATACGCCGCGCGCGAGCCCGTGGTCCGGTTCGACGCACGCTGACCAACGCAAACCAAGGAGCGCACGATGGCGAAAGGCGAACAGATCACCTACCGCGCCGGCACGACCGACCTGGTCGGATGGGCCGTGGAGGGGAGCAGTCCGGCCCCGCGTCCGGGCGTCCTCGTCGTCCACGAGTGGTGGGGATTGAACGACTACATCCGGGGTCGCGCGGAGCAGCTGAGCGACCTGGGCTACGAGGCCCTCGCGGTCGACATGTACGGAGCGGGCCGAACCGGCTCGTCTCCCGACGAAGCGAACGCACTGATGTCGGCCGCTCTCGGCGACGTTCCCGCGCTCGAAGCCCGCTTCGCGGCGGCGCTCGACACGCTGAAGGCGCGCCCGGGAGTGGACGGCTCGAAGATCGCCGCGATCGGCTACTGCTTCGGCGGCGCCGTCGTCCTGCACGCCGCGCGGATCGGCCTCCCCCTCGCCGGCGTCACGAGCTTCCACGGTTCGCTGGGGTCGTTCCACACGGCCGAGCCGGGAAGCGTGCAGGCGAAGATCCTCGTCTGCCACGGAGCCGCCGACGCCCTGGTGCCCGAAGCGGACGTCGACGCCTTCAAGGCCGAGATGGACGCAGCGAAGGCCGACTACCGCTTCGAGGCCTACCCGGGCGCCCTCCACGGCTTCAGCAACCCCGACGCGACGGCCAACGGCGAGAAGTACGGCATGCCTCTGGCCTACGACGCCGATGCGGATGCGAAGTCCTGGGCGGAGATGAAGTCGTTCTTCCAGAGGATCTTTGCGTAGACCGCGGGCCCCTCAGCTCGAACGCTCGCCGAGCGCCGCCACGATCTCGCGGTAGCGCTCCCGCGTGATCGGATAGCGCCACACGAGGTACAGAGCGCCGAGGTTCAGGAGCATCGCGCCCGGTCCGACCGCCCAGCCCAGAAGGTCCACCTTGCTCTGCGGCACGGTCCCCGGCGCGGCCCGAGCGGGAAAGGCGATCAGCTGCAGGGCGACGCCGCCGAGGAGATTTCCGAACCCGGAAACCGCCTTCCCCGCGAACGCCACCGCAGAGACGAAGACCCCCTCCTGCCGCTCCCCGGTCACGAGCTCGTTCTCGTCGACCGAGTCCTGAATCATCGAGCGCATCAGGATCATCAAGCCGAGGAAGCTCGCGAGGCTGATGGCCGCGTGCCCCGCGATGAGGGGCAGGAGCGCCGGTGCTCCGTTCGGCGGCAGCACGTCGACAAACCGCAGGTAGATCGGCAGGGGGCCAAAGAAGATCGCGAACGACATGAGCCCCACGGCCGCCCGGCGCTTGTCGAAGTGGAGGCTGATCTGTCGGGCCGCGACCACGGCCACGGGTACGGCGAGAACGACCATTCCCATGAGGACGGCCTGGTCCGAGTCGTCGAACTCCCAGAAGTACGTCGTCATGTAGAGACGAAACGCTTCGTCGAATCCGAGCCCGACCGCCCCCAGCATCGTCGCGCCGAGAATCAAGCGGTACGAGTGGCTCCTCCAGGCCGCACCGAGATCGCGAAGGAGCCGCACGGAGTCGAAGGTGGTCTCCGGCCGGCGCAACGTCGGAATCAGCGGGGACGTGCCGACGGCACACAGGAGAATGGCCACGAACGCGAGGGTCGCCGACGCGAGTCCGAGCTGTACGTACGCCGCGGGATCGTTTCGACCCTCCGCGTAGGCCGGGAACACCGCGACCCAGATCACGAGCGCGAGCCCGACGGTTCCGCCGAACTCGAAGAGCGAGCGGAGCCCGGTGATCGTCGTGCGCTCGTCGTAGT
>JAUIFY010000386.1 GCA_030430245.1 bacterium
TGGCCTGTCGACGCGATCGATCTTCGCCGGCCATCAGTTTCCGCTCGATGGAGACCTGGTCGAGGCCGAGCTGACCGTCGAGAACCCCTATCCGATCTGGAACAGCTACGACCTCTTCCAGCCGACCTTTCTGGCAGCCCCCCTCGACGGAACCAACCGACTCTTCGCGCTAGAGCGACGTGGGCTGATCCTCGGCTTCCCGAACCGACCGGACGTTCGTGAAGAGGACGTGACGACGGTCCTCGACATCCGAAGCGAGGTCGACCTCAGCTTCACCGAAGAGGGCATGATCGGCCTGGCCTTCCATCCGGACTTCGCGACGAACGGCTACCTCTACGTCCACTACACGGCCGAGGGATCCGCGTGCAGCCAGAGCAGTCGGTGCGCTCGGATCGTTCGCTATCGCATGGATCCGCAGGATCCGGAGCGCGCCCTGCCCGGCTCGGCCTACGTGGTCCTCGAGATCGATCGCCCGGGACCGCGCGAGAACCACAATGGCGGCATGCTCGCCTTCGGTCCCGACGGCTACCTCTACATTGCCGTCGGGGACCTCGACATCCCGACCGCGCCCCAGGACACGAACGACCTGCACGGCAAGATCCTGCGGATCGACGTCGACTCGGGGAGCGAGTTCTCTCCGGGGATTCCCGCGGACAACCCCTTCGGCAACCCGGTCTTCCACTACGGCTTCCGCAATCCGTGGCGATTCTCGTTCGACCGGGAGCTCGGCGACCTCTGGATCGCCGACGTCGGCTCGAGCGTGCGTGAAGAGGTGAACCTCGTTCCGGTCGGGACGCCCGGGGGCCTCGACTTCGGCTTTCCCGACTGCGAGGGCACCGTCGGCCTGACCTCGACGGGCTGCAACGCGAGCCAGCACGCGCCGGACCTCGAGTACACGACGGGGCAGCAGGGGATCGCGGTCATCGGTGGATACGTCTATCGCGGGGCGATCGCCGGCCTGCAGGGCCACTACATCTTCGGCGATGCGAACGGCACGATCTTCTCCTGGGATCGGACGACCCGCGACCCCGCGACCGGTCTCGGCGTATTCGAGACGCAGATCTCGGGACAGTTCGACGGACTGGGCTCCTTCGGCCAGAGCGAGGCCGGGGAACTCTTCACGTGGAGCTATTCGAATCCGGCCCTCGTCCGCTTCACCACCGACTCCGGCGGCGGCGGCGCCATGCCTCCCCTGCTCTCCCAGACCGGCCTCTTCGTCGACACGACCACCCTCGAGCCCGCGCCCGGGCTGATCGAGTACGACGTCGCGTCACCGCTCTGGAGCGACCACGCGGGCAAGCGACGCTGGATCGGCCTGCCCGGCGCGGAGAAGATCGCGTTCCACTCTCCGCGGCGCTGGACCTTCCCGGTGGGCACCGTCCTCGTGAAGCAGTTCGACGCCGCTCCGACTTCGTCCCCGCGCCGGATCGAGACGCGTGTCATGCTTCGACAACCGGATCGATGGCTCGGGTTCACGTATCGCTGGAACACGGCAGGGACGGACGCGACGCTCCTGCTCGACGGGCTGACCGAGGAGATCGTGCGCGGAGACGGCAGCGCCCAGACCTGGAACTACCCGTCCCCGTCGGAGTGCATCGGCTGCCACTCCTCCGTCGCCGGCCGGGCGCTCGGCCTGCGGGCGGACCAGCTCAACTTCGACTTCGACTACGGCGCGACGATCGACAACCAGCTGCACGCCTGGAACTGCATCGACCTCTTCGACACCGACATCGGCGACCCGGCGAACTTCGAGCGTCTCTACCCGGCGAGCGACACGTCGGTCTCGCGCCAGACGCGCGTTCGAGACTACCTGGATGTCAACTGCTCGACCTGCCACCAGCCCGGCACCGCGCAGGGCCAGATGGACCTGCGTCGCCACCTGACGATCGGCGCGATGAACATCGTCTCCGTCCCCCCGGTCCGCGGTGATCTCGGAATTCCCGGGGCCGAGCTCGTCGCACCGGGCAACGCTGCCAACAGCATCCTCGTGAACCGCATGCTCGACTCCGACCCGGCGATCCGCATGGCTCGAGGCACGCGTCTCGACCATCTGCCTGCCATCGTGGACGTCGCGCTCTGGATTAATCAGACCTTGTTCGACGAGCCGAGCCAGCAGGTCGTCCTCGACACGGACGAAGACGGGCTCACGGACCCGAACGACAACTGCGTGAGCATCGCGAACGCGGCGCAGACCGACTCGGACGGCGACGGCCTGGGAGACGCCTGCGACCCCGACCAGATGCCCGACCTCATCCTTCTGACCACGCTTCCGGCCTCGATCGGTGCGGGGCAGGCCTACTCGACCTGGGCGGCGGTCACGAACCAGGGCGACCTTCCGTCCCCCGTCGTCCAGGCCCGATTCTTCCTCTCGGAAGACACCGTCCTGGACGACTCGGACCGAACGCTGGGCGAGTGCTTCATCGGGCCGGTCCCAGGAAACCAGTCTGCAGCGTGCAACAACGCGAATCTCGTCCTGCCGACCGACTTCGATACCCTTCCCGCGGAGCTGCACTGGATCGCCTGCGCCGACGGCCTCCAGCAGCTCGACGAGGGCGACGAGACCAACAACTGCCTCACGTCCCCGGTCACGGTGCCGGAGCCGACCGGCGCGCTGCCGATCGGCATGTTCCTGCTGATCGCCGCCGGGCGCCGGCGCGCGGCCCTGCACGCACTCGAGCACTAGCGCCTTCGCGGTCGCGGGCCGAAAGCTTCGATCTCACGCGCGCAGCGATCGCTCGAGAACGCGACGCGCAGGGCCGAAGGCCAGTGCCGCCTATTCCGCGAACCAGCCGCGGGTCCGCAGGCAGAAGCGCACGAGCGCCAGCATCAGCGGCACCTCGATCAGCACGCCGACCACGGTGGCGAGGGCGGCGCCCGAAGACAGGCCGAAGAGCATCACCGCCGTCGCGATCGCGACCTCGAAGTGGTTGCTCGCCCCGATCATCGCCGTCGGGGCCGCGTCCTCGTACCGGAGCCCGATCGCCTTCGCGAGCAGATACGCGAGCCCGAAGATCACGAGGGTCTGGATCGTGAGCGGAACGGCGATCCAGACGATCGTGAGCGGGTTCGCGAGGATCACGTCGCCCTTGAACGAGAAGAGCAGCACCAGCGTGAGCAGCAGCGCGCCGATCGTGATCGGCGTGAGGACGTGGAGGAACTTCTCCTCGAACCACGCCTTGCCGCGGGCCTCGATGATGAAGCGGCGCGAGAAGAAGCCGGCGACGAGCGGAAGTGCCACGTAGACGCCGATCGAGAGGAGCAGCGCCTGCCACGGCACGGGCAGCCGCCCCACGCCGAGCAGGAAGCCGCCGAGCACGCCGTAGAGCACGAGCATGGTGAGCGAATTGAGCGCCACCATGACCAGCGTATGGCCATCGCTGCCCTTCGCGAGATAGCCCCAGACGAGGACCATCGCCGTGCACGGTGCGACGCCGAGCAGGATGCAGCCCGCCAGGTAGCTCCGCCAGAGCGGCACCTCGAGCATCTTCACCCCGTCGTGGACGACGACCTCGCCCGCGCCGTAGCGAGCCCCCTCGGCGAGGTCCAGGCCGAAGGGGAGCTTCACGAGGTCCGTCGCCTCGGGACCGATGAAGCCCAGGAAGACGGTGCCGAGGAAGAAGCTCGAGATCGCGAGCATCGTGAACGGCTTCACGCACCAGTTGACGAAGAGCGTGAGGGCGACCGGACGGACGCTCTTGCCCGCCGCCACGACCTCGGCGAAGTCGATCTTCACCATGATCGGATACATCATGAAGAAGAGGCAGATCGCGATCGGGATCGACACGACCGGCGCCCCGTCCACGTCGAGGGTCATCCCGTCGAGGGTGCGCGCGAGCTCCGGCGCGATCCGCCCGAGCGCGATGCCCGCGACCATGCACAGGAAGACCCACAGCGTGAGCAGGCGCTCGAACCCTTCCATCCGCCGGTCTTCGGCAAGGGCGCCCGCAGCGACCGCCGCGCTCTCGTTCGACGCTTCCATCTACGACTCCTCTCCTGCGGGTGCGGCGGTCTTTCCGATCTCTTCGAGGCGCGCCGTGAGGGCGAGCCGGTCGAGCGACTCGATCGGCAGACTCGTGAAGAGATCGATGCGACGGTAGAGCTCCTGATAGGTGCGTCCGAAGACCCGCCGCTGCTCGTCCTCGGTCCCTTCGAAGGCCGCCGGATCGGGAAGGCCCCAATGCGCCGTCACCGGGCGGCCGGGCCAGACGGGGCACGTCTCGTTCGCCGCGGCGTCGCAGACGGTGAAGACGAAATCGAGACTCGGCGCGTCCGGCCCTTCGAACTCGCTCCAGCTCTTCGACCGCAGGCGGGTGACGTCGTGGCCGCGCGCCTCGAGGACCTCGAGGGCGATCGGGTGCACCCTGCCCTGCGGATGGCTTCCGGCGCTATGCGCGCGGATCCGACCCGCGCCGAGCCGATCGAGGAGGGCTTCCGCGAGGATGCTCCGGGCGGAGTTGCCCGTGCAGAGGAACAGGGCATCGTAGGCTCGGGGGGCCATGCGGCGACTCTCTCCTCCGGTCAGACGCAACGAATCCGGGTCTCGAGCCCGGCCAGTCGCTCGCGATCCGCCGCAAGGTCTTCGAACTCGCCCAGGCAGCTGGCGA
>JAUIFY010000387.1 GCA_030430245.1 bacterium
CAGATCCTGAGTCGCGTGAGCGTGAACTTCCAGGGAGAGGAAGCGACCGGCGACAGTACCTGTCCATCGATCTCCGCCGACGGGCGCTTCGTCGCGTTCGCCAGCCTCGCGTGGAACATGGCACCGGGCGGCACACACGTGATCGATCCCGTGTGGGACGCGTACCTCCTCGACCGGCAGGGACCGCAGCTCACCCGTCTCAGTCGGCCCATCGGCGGCGGGCTCGGCTCGGATCACAGCGGATGCCCGGTGGTGTCGGCGGATGGCACGCGTGTCGCCTTCGCCAGCGCGGCCGCCGACCTCGTCCCGGGGGATACGAACGGCGCGCGAGACGTCTTCGTCTACGACGTCGAGAGCGGCTCTCTCGCGCGCGTCAGCCTCACCGATGACGATCACCAAGCGGAGGGCGATTCGACCGAGCCCGCGATCTCGAGCGACGGCAACATCGTCGTCTTCACGAGCGACGCATCGAATCTCACGTCCGCCCCACCGCCACTGCCGTGGCTGCGCAGGCAGGTGTACGTGCGCGACCTCGCAGCGGGAACCACCGAGCTCGTGAGTCGGCGCTTCGGCGGCCCGTTGGCGCTCCCGAACGGAGAGAGCTGCTGCGGGCAGATCTCGGACGACGGAAACGTCGTCCTGTTCCGATCGACAGCGCCGGACCTGGTCGAGGGCTACTCATACGCCCGGGGTCGCCTGTACGTGAGACAGCGCAACGACGGTACGACCGAACGCGTCGAGTCCCTGAACATGAGTGGGGGCCCGTGCGGATGGCCGGCGGACCCGCTCTACTGCGATCCGAGCCGCACGAAGGGAGCGGCCTTGTCGGGCGACGGCCGATTCATCGCCTTCTTGAGCGGCTCGCTCGATCTCCTGCCGGAAAACCCCCCGGGGCACCGAGACCAGATCTTCGTCCAGGATCGCATGACCCGTCGCCTGCGACGCGTCACCGTCGACGAGACGGGCTACCCGACCCACTCCTACCCGTGTGGCGGTTCCTCCAGCACGCTCGCGCTCTCCGAGGATGGAGGCGTGCTCGCGTTCGTCGGACGCGACCCGAGCGCGTTCGGGCTTCCGGCGACGACGTCCGAGCGCAACGTCATCCGCCTCGATTTGACCTGCGACCCCGACCGCAACGGATGTCGCCAGATCTCGACGTGCCCGGGCACGCCGATCGAGGCGTGCGAGGCGGCGGACCGGTCGCGCCTTCGAATACGCCGCAACCCGCCGCTCAGCTTCCGCCGCGACCGCCTCTCCTGGCGGTGGGTCGGCCCCGGCGAGGGGTTCGGGCAGGCATTCGTCGACCCGGACGACGCGCAGTACCAACTCTGCGTCTACGCCGGAGAGACGATGCACGCGGAGATCGACGCGGCGATCCCAGCGACCCCGACAGACGGGGAGTGGAGGCAGACCACGAGGAACTGGCGCCTCAAGGACCGAGGCGCGGTGAACTTCCTGCGCCTCCGCACGACGGGAAAGCGACGCACGGTGAAGCTGCTCACCACGTCGCCCGCGATCGACCTTCCCTACTTGCCGATCGACGCGCCGCAGGGCGTGAGGGTGCAGCTTCAGGAGATCACGACCGGACGCTGCTGGGAGGCCGACTTCCCCGAGTCGTCGCTCGAGGTGAACCGACGCGGCGAGATCGGCGGCGGCGGGGTCACGCCCGGAGCGGTGCGGGCGAAGCTGAATTGAGCGAACGCCGTCGTCGGTTCTCGTCCAAGGACTCTCGAGTGCGGCTTCGAGTGGAGCGCATTGCCTCGAGGATGCGAACCCTGTATTCGACAGCAGTGCGTCGAAGTCCCGGGCTTGCCATCCTCCTCGCGCTGATGTGTGGGGCATGTACGCAGAGCAGTGAGCCCGCACCTCGGCTCGAGACCCTCATCCCCGCGGCGCTCTGGAAGGCGGCCAACCATGGCCGAGTTCCGCTCGAAACCGATGGCTACTTCCGTTTTCCCCAGAAAGTCGCACGGGTCGTGGTCGACGTCGGGGCGTACAAGCTCAAGGTGACGTCCAAGTATCTGCGGGAACCGGACATCGGAATCGTCGCCGTCGAACCGATGCGTGAGCCCTGGGCGACGTGGCCGAACCGGCCACGAATCATCGGCGTGCCGGCCGCGATCGACCTCGAGCCCGGCATGCTCGAGTTCAACGTGAATGCCGCGGACGTCACGAGCTCACTTCTCGAGACGGCTGCGGACGCCACACTCTCGAGCGACACGATCGAGGTTCGTCGCGTCCCGGGCGTCACCCTCGAGGACGTGCTTGCCCGCATTCCGCCGAACATGGAGATCCCTCTCCTGAAGACCGACACGCAGGGCACGGACCTCGCGGTACTCATGTCCGCCGGCGAGCAGCTCCGCCGGGTCCACGAGGTCTTGACCGAGATCGTGTTCGACCCCTCCTACGAACCGGAGGGGCCGGGGACCATGAGCACGGAGCAAGAGTTCGACGACTTCATGAAGTCGATGGGCTTCCGACGCGTCCCGAAGGGGAACGAGGAAGCGTACCGCCGCTGGTTCCTCAACGCCACGTATGTGAACGACGCGATCGAGACGAATCGTCGAGACGCGCCCACCCCGTAGCCCTCGTCAGGACATCGGCAGGGCAAATCCGTCTTCGATGGGCCGCTTGTCTTCGAAGAACGGGCCGAGGACGGCCTGCAGGCCGTCCACCGTCCACGCCTCGTCGCTCGTGTAGTCGAGCTGCGGGACGGGCGGCGCGTAGACCTTGATCTGCTTGCCCCAGAGCTGGAACAGCTGACCGGAGACGTTCGCCGCATGCGGCGACGCGATCCACGCGACGAGCGGGCCGATGTGCTCCGGCGCGAACGCATCGAAGCTCCCGTCCTCGGGCTCCTTGAAGATGTCGGCCCACGGGCCGGTCATCGTCATCCGGGTCCGGGCGCGGGGAAGGATGACGTTCGCCGTCGCGCCGAAGCGCTGACACTCCCGGGCGGCCGAGATCGTGAGGTGGGCGATCGCGGCCTTCGCAGCGGCGTAGTTCGGCTGGCCGAGGTTCCCCATCATGAACGAGTCCGACGCGGTGCTGATCAGGCGCCCGTAGACGTCGGCGCCGCTCTTCGACCTCTCCCGCCAGTAGTCCATCGTGTGCTTGATCATCGCGAAGTGGCCCTTCAGGTGGACCCGAATGACGGAGTCGAACTGGTCCTCCGTCATCTTCACGATCATGCCGTCACGCTGGATGCCGGCGTTGTTCATGAGGATGTTCATGTCGCCGAACGCGTCGATGGCCGAGCGGACGATCTTCTGCGCGTCCTCCCAATTCGACACGTCGCCGAAGGAAGCGACGGCCTTGCCGCCCCCCTCCTCGATCTCCTTCACCACCGCGTGCGCCGGCTCCTCGCTCGCACCCTGCCCGTCCAGACCGGTGCCGAGGTCGTTGACGACGACCGAAGCGCCTTCCTTGGCGAGGGCGAGGGCCTCGATGCGGCCGAGCCCGAGGCCCGCGCCGGTGACGATTGCGACCTTTCCGTCGAGAATTCCCATGTCGTGCTCTCCTGTCCTGCGTCCGATGCCTAGAGCCGCTCGATCAGCGTCGCCGTACCTACGGCCGAGCCACAGCACATCGTGATCAGCGCCGTGCTCTTGTCGGTCCGCTCGAGCTCGTGCAGCGCCGAGACGATCAGGCGCGATCCCGTGCAGCCCACGGGGTGCCCGAGGGCGATGGCCCCGCCGTTCACGTTCACCTTCTCCGGATCGATCGCGGGAAACGCCTTGATCCAGGACAGCACCACGGCGGCGAACGCCTCGTTGCACTCGAACAGGTCGACCTTCGCGAGATCGAGCCCGTGCTTGTCGATCATCCGCTGTGTCGCGTCGATCGGTCCCTCGAGGAGCATGTACGGATCGCAGCCCACGACGACGTCGTGGACGATCCGCGCCCGCGGCTTCAGGCCCCGCTCTCGAGCCACATCGGCGTTCATGTAGAGGAGGCCGGCCGCGCCGTCCGAGACCTGCGACGAGTTCCCGGCCGTGTGGATGCCTCCCTCCTGCATCGGCTTCAGCTGGCCGAGCCCCTCCATCGTGGTGTCGCGAATCCCCTGGTCCTTCGTGATCCGCTTCGTCTCGCCCGTCGGCTGCAGGTCGTCCCCGAGGACCGGCGCGTCGAGCGGCAGGATCTCTCGCTCGAATCGCCCTTCGTCGGTCGCCGTGCGGGCGAGCTGCTGCGAGCGAAGCGCGAACCGATCGACGTCCTCGCGCCCGATCTCGCGACGCTGGGCGATGCGCTCGACCGCCTCGAACTGCGACATCGGCTCGTCGTAGGGGAAGTCCGGCGGGAGGAAGAACCCCGGGCCGTTCATGACGTTCGCGCCGAGGCCGACGTGACTCATGAGCTCGACGCCGCAGGCGATTCCCGTATCGATCGACCCACCCTTCACGAGCGCGTTCACGACGTTGTTCGCCTGCTGACCCGAGCCGCACTGCACGTCGACCGTCGTCCCGGCGGTCGTGTAGTCCTTCGGGCTCGCACCCAGCCAGGCGTGGCGCGTGATGTTGTTCGACTGCTCTCCGGCCTGCGTGACGCAGCCGCCGAAGATCTGCTCGACGTCCTTCGGCTCGAGCCCCGCCTTCTCCACG
>JAUIFY010000388.1 GCA_030430245.1 bacterium
ACCTCCGGCCCGACAAAGGCGCGCAGCGGCGTTTTCAACCAGTAGTCGGCGGCTGCCACCGGCCGGGTGTTACGGCGGATCGCGGCGGGCAGCACGGACCAGATCATCGGCATGTCGCCGTTCGAGACGTGTGTCATCTCGTGGCCGATCACCGCTTCGACTTCGGCCTTGTTCATGTTGCGCAGAAGGCCGGTGCTGACCGCGACGAGCGCGTTGTTCTTGCTCGCGCCGGTCGCGAACGCGTTGGGCTCGGGCGAGTCGAAGACCGCCACCTCGGGCATTCCGATGTTGCGCTCGCGTGCCATGCGCTGAACGGTGGCGACGAGCCACTGCGACGTCTGGTCTTTCGGGTCCGTGATGACCTGTGCCCCGACGGAGCGCTTGGCAATCCACTTGGACATCGCCAAGGAGATGAACGAGCCGCCCATGCCGAAGACGGCACAGAACAGGAGCAGCTGGCCCATGTCGAGGCCGTTTTGGGTGAGGTAGCCCTCGAAACCCAGCAGGTTCAGCACGATGCTCAGAACCAGCAGAATCGCGATGTTGGTCGCGATGAAGAGGAAGATTCGTTTCATGCCCCCGAATTTAGCTGGTTCCGGGATTTCGTGCGAGGGGATCGGGGGCGGACGGGGCCGCCCCCGGTGCGGCCCGCACCCGGTTCTGCGATCATCCGAGGTGGCATGACCGCGACCCGACGGCCGGACTTCGCGACCTTCGTACGGGTGGCGCGACTTCTCAGCTCTTCGCTGGACCTGGACGTGGTTCTGGGAGAGCTCCTGGCGGGCATGGACCGCCTGCTCCAGCCGACGAACTGGTCGGTGCTGCTGCGCGAGGGCGACTCCGACGCATTGGTCTTCCGGCTGGTGAGCGCCGACGGCGATCCGAAGCTGCGCGGGGTCCGGGTCGAGCCGGGGGAGGGCGTCGCCGGGTGGGTCCTGCGAAACGAGCAGGCGGTCCTCGTGCGGAACCCGGCCGAGGACGGCCGCTTCTCCGGGCGCATCGATCGTCTGACGGGCTTCGACACCCAGTCGATCATCGCCGTGCCGCTTCGGGTCGAAGGACACGTGGTCGGCGTAATCGAGCTCGTGAACCAGTTCGAGGAGCGCGACTTCACGAGCGAGGACTTCCGGATCCTCGAGGCGTACGCCGACTTCGCGGCCATCGCGATTCACAACGCGCAGACCCACGGTGAGCTTCTCGAGTCGAGTCGGAACGACCCGCTCTCGGGTCTGCGGAACTCGCGCTACTTCCTGTCGTGCGTCGACGGGGCCGTTCGCCGCGGGGAGCGCTTCGCTCTGGTGTTCTTCGACATGGACCGGTTCAAGACTCTGGTGGACGAGCACGGTCACATGAGCGGCAGTGAGGCGTTGGCCGAGGTCGGCGCTCTTCTGCGGGAGAACCTCGACGGGGGCGAGGTCGGTTGTCGATTCGGTGGCGACGAGTTCGCCTTCCTCCTCCCGGACGCCGACGCGCTCCGGGCGGAGGAACGATGCCGCGCGTTGTCGGCCGCATTGCGCGACCGCGTCTTCCTGCGGGACCGGGGGATCGACGCGCATCTCGACGCGTCGTTCGGCTGGGCCTGCCATCCCGAAGATGCGTGCGACGCCGACGCGCTCCTGCGACTCGCCGACGCGCGGATGTACGAGGCGAAGCGACGGGCCCGGCGCGCCCGGGGGATGGAGCCGTGAGGCGCCTGCGAGCCATGGTCGTCGCGGTCGTCGTTTCCGGGGCCTTCGCCGGCGTGGCGCTTGCCGCGCCGGCGGCGAAGACCGAGCCGGCGCCTCGCGTCGCGGTCCGCGGGGGACTCGGCAACTTCGGCGCGAAGCTCGACCGGGGCGAGCCGGTCACCGTGGTGTTCCTCGGTGGGTCGATCACGGAGCTCCCGGGCTGGCGCGATGCGCTGACGCGATCCTGGCGGTCGAAGCACGGCGGTTCGGTCACGACCGTCAACGCGGGGCTCTCGGCGACCGGGTCCGACGTCGGCGTGCTGCGGTTCGACGAAGACGTGCTGTCGCACGAGCCCGATCTCGTGATCGTGGAGTTCGCGGTGAACGACGCCCGGGCGGCGCCGGGGACGATCCGTCGCGCCGTCGAAGGCATGATTCGAAAGGCCTGGACGGCGGATGCCCGGACGGACGTTCTGTTCGTGTACCTCTTCGAGCCGAGCTTCGCGGAGACCCTGTCGAGCGGCCAGCGTCCGCAGTCGATGGTCGTGTACGAGGGGATCGCCGAGGCGCACGGCATTCCGTCGATCGACGCCGCTTCGGTCGTCGCTCGGCTCGTGGAGCGGGGCGATTTCGTCGCGCGTGGTCCGCGCAAGACGAAGGCCGGAGAGACACCTGCGTTCGGACCCGACGGCGTCCATCCGTATCTCCGCGGCCATCGGGTCTACGCGCGGGCCGTCGAGCGGGGGATCGCGTCCATCCTGGAGGCCTCGGAGCCGCGCGATCACTCCCGCGAGCTCGCGCGCTCCGTCGTAGGCGACCACTGGCAGGCCGGGCGCAAGGTGCCTCTGGAGGGCTGGATGCGCGACGAGAGCTGGCGTCGGCTCACGGCCGACGAGGCGCCTCCCGTCGCGAGTCGGAACGTGGGGCTCTGGGAGTCGACGGCCGACGGCGCGACGATCGAGTTCGGGTTTCGCGGCGAGGTTCTGAAGATCTACGAGCATCGGCCCGGGCCCACGGGGGGGCTGTCGATCGACATCGACGGGACGCCGCTTCCCGAGGCGTCGTTCCGGCCCCTGAGTCCGGGGCCGGCGCTGCGGGTGATCCACGTGCGTCACGACTTCGATCGCGAGACGGTGCATCGGGTCCGCGTGCGCGCGACACGGGCGGCGGACGGGACGTCGCGGCCGGTCCGGATCGGGGACCTTCTGGTCGTGGGCGAGGTGGTCCGATGAGACGAACGGCGGCCCGCTCGATGCTCCTGGTGTGTCTCGCCACGGGTCTCCTCGCGTGCGAGCGACAGCGTGCGGTGCCAGGGGCGGCGGCCCACGCCGAGCGTCCGCTGAATCTTCTCCTGGTGAGCTTCGACACCACGCGGCCGGACACGCTCGGCGCGTACGGGAACGCGGATGGGCACACGCCCACGATCGACGCAGTCGCGGCCGACGGGACGGTCTTCGAGAACACCGTCGCGCCCATGGGCGCGACGTTCCCCTCGCACGCGACGATGCTGACGGGGCTCAACCCGCGGCAGCACGGCGTGCGCGCGAACCACGACCGTCTCTCCGACGACCACGCGACGCTCGCGGAGCGACTTGGAGACGCCGGCTACGAGACGGCCGCTTTCGTGAGCTTCGGGTCGATGTTGAGTCGCGGCGGGTTCGCGCAGGGGTTCGACGCGCTGAGCGACGAAGCGACGGGGCAGTCGACGGGCAGGATCCGGGATGGCGGCGAGGTGACCGATCTCGCGGTGGAGTGGCTCGGGCGAGAGCGCGACCATCCGTTCTTCCTCTGGCTCCACTACTTCGAGGCGCACGCGCCGTACCGCCTGACGCCGTACGCGCGGAACGAACTCCGGGGGTATACGGGGCCGCTCGCCGAAGGTGCGGACGTGAAGCTCTTCTACTCGCTGGGGAAGAAGACGCCGTGGACGCCGGACGAGCGGAGAGCGGTGAAGGTTCTCTACGACGGAGAGGTGCGCGAGCTGGACCGCCTGATCGCGCGGGTCCTGAACGCACTCGAGGAGAACGGTCTGGCCGACGACACGATCGTGGTCCTGACCGCCGACCACGGACAGATGCTGGGAGAGAACGATGCCGTGGGACACGGGCTCTCGCTCGACGAGAGTGTGCTGCGCGTGCCGCTCATCGTCCGGCACCCGCGTCTCGAGAACGCCCCGGACCGGATCCGGACGCGGGTGGGGCTCGTGGACCTCGCGCCGACCGTCGTGGATCTGCTCGGGCTCGCGCCGGTGGAAGGGACGGACGGGCGCTCGTTGGCGCCGGCCCTGGCAGGTCGACCGCTCGACGATCGCCTCTACTTCGCGGAGATGAACGAGCCCCTGTGGGACAAGGACCCGACCGAGATCCGACGCCGCGACGTCGCGGTCTACGAGGGCCACACGAAGGCGGTTTCGGATCGTCGGGGCACGCGCGCGTTCGATCTCGCGAACGATCCGGGGGCGCGCGCTCCGCTTCCGAAGCCGAAGCGGTCGAGGCGTGTGCTGGAGCTCGAGGAGCTCGCGCGAGCGTACCACTCGACGAGCGCCGCGCATTCCGGTCGGGTGAACGATCCGGACGTCGCCGACGAGCTCCGGGCTCTGGGGTATCTGGAGTAGCGCCCACGCGCGCGACGGCGCCGGGTCGGGCGCCGTCGCGCGGATGGGGGGCGGGGTCGTCGGAGGCCGTGCGGGGAGGCGGCGACGACGGGGGAGGGGTGCTCCGAATCGTGGGCGAAGGGAGCGGAGGGTGTCGTCCCGGGTTGGAGGCGGTGTGGCCGGAGGCGGGAAGGGACGTGTGTGGTCGGGGTGGAGCGTGTGGGGGGGAAGGGGCCGTGTCGGGAGGTCGGTCGTCTCTTTTGGGGTGGTGCGTGGTGTCGGGGTGGAGCGTGTCTGCGAGTCCCTGGGAGTCCACGAACCGT
>JAUIFY010000389.1 GCA_030430245.1 bacterium
CGGGCCAGTTTCGACGCTTCGCCTCGCGACGCAGGAGTCGATCGGGGCGCACGATGCGCGGATGCCCCACCAACTCCAGCACGGGGAGATCCGTCACCGAGTCGGTGTAGAAGTAGCTCGCCGAGAGATCGACGCCGTGCTCCTCGGCGAAGTGTCTCGCCCAGTACACCTTGCCGCGGCCGTAGCACACCGGCCCATCGGCCCGCCCCGTGAACCGCCCCCCGCGCACTTCCAGGCGCGTCACGAGTGCGTGCTGTACGCCGAGGTCCTCCGCGATCGGATCCGCGAGATAGTGCGTCGTCGAGCTGAGCAGAGCCACCACGTCGCCTCGTTCGCGATGTTGCGCCAGGAGTGCGCACACCGCGGGCACGAGATAGGGACGCATCCGCTCTTCGTACCACCGCTTCGAGAATGCGGCGATCTCGGCCTCGCTCTCACCGGCGATCAAATCGCTCGCGCGCTCAAGCGCCCGCTCGATGTCGAGGAGATTCAGGCGATACTGGAGGAGATAGTAGGCCGTTCGCAGGAGGTCCCGGCGTCGCGCGCGGCCGTGCTCGCGCATGTAGCGCGCGTAGTGAGGCGCCGAGTGGACCGCGAGCAGGGTTCCATCGATGTCGAAGAACGCGGCTCGGCGATCCACTCCCACGGCCAGAACGTCGCCTACCGCTCGACGATCATCGCGATGCCCTGACCGCCGCCGATACAGAGCGACGCCACGCCGAGGCTCTTGTCCCGCGCCTGCATCGCGTGGAGAAGCGTCACGAGGACCCGTGCCCCACTCGCGCCGATCGGATGACCGAGTGCGATTGCACCACCGTTCACGTTCACGCGGTCCGCGTCGATCGCGAGCTCGCGGAGCACGCCCAGCGACTGCGCCGCGAACGCCTCGTTCAGCTCCCAGAGATCGATCTGGTCCTTCGTGAGCCCGGCCTTCTCCAGCGCCTTCTCGCACGCCGGCCACGGACCCATCCCCATGATCGAGGGATCCACGCCGGCCGACGCCCACGCACGGATCTTCGCCAGCGGCTTCAGGCCCCGGTCCTTGGCCGCCTGCGCGCTCATCACGACGAGGGCCGCCGCACCGTCGTTGATGCCCGAGGCGTTGCCGGCCGTGACGGAGCCCTCCTTCTTGAATGCCGCCCGCAGACCGCCCAGCTTCTCGGCGGTGGTGCCCGGACGCGGGAACTCGTCCACGGCGAACTCGACCGTCTCGCCGCGCTTCTTGCCCGGCACCTGCACCGGGACGATCTCGGCCTTGAACGCACCGCTCTCGAGCGCGGCTCCTGCCTTGGCCTGGCTCCCGGCCGCGAACTCGTCCTGCTCGTCGCGCGAGATCTCGTACTTCTCGGCGATGTTCTCGGCCGTGATGCCCATGTGCACGTGGGTCATGGGACACGTCAGGCCGTCCTTGATCATCGAGTCGAAGAGCTCGCCATGCCCGAGCCGATAGCCGTAGCGGGCCTTCTCGAGGAGAAACGGCGCGCTGGACATGTTCTCCATCCCGCCGGCGAGCCCGATGGCGTAGTCGTCGTTGCAGATCCCGGCGGCGACGTTCGCGACCGCCTTCAGACCCGATCCACAGGCCATGTTCACCCCGTAGCCCGGAACCTCCTTCGGAATCCCGGCGTCGAGGTACGCCACGCGTGCAGCGTTCAAGCCGAGGCCTGCCGAGAGGACGTGGCCCAAGACGACCTCTCCCAGCTCGCTCCCCTCGACACCGGCCCGGCGAAGCGCCTCGGCCGCGGCGACGGAGCCGAGCTTGGTTGCGGGGGTGCTGGCGAGGGAGCCACCCATCGCGCCAATGGGGGTTCGGGTCGCCGATACGATCACTGCGTCTGCCATGTTCTCCTCCAAGATCGGGAATGGGCCTGGTGGCGCTTCTCACACCCCCGTCGGCGCCCCGCGCGGGGCGCTCGGGAGTGCCGGAACCGCCGGGTTCCAGAGCCCTACTCCGTTGTACCAGTTCATCCCGATTCGCTGTGCCGTCCGGCTGAAGCGGGCCACCCGGAACCAGAGATCGCTTCTCGGGCCGTAGAAGAGTCTCGCGCCCAGAGCCAGCCGGCGCAACTTCTTTCCCAGAGGCGACCGGTCGACCCGGCCGCCGTACCCGGCGAAGCCGAGATCGCCCCGTAGGAAGCCGTTTCGAAGCTCCTCGGCCGCCATACGCCCGTACTCCAGGGCGAACGAGATGCCCTCCCCGAGCAGCGGATCCACCCCGGCCGCGTCCCCCACCAGGAGCACTCCGGGGGCCGAGAGGGGCCGGCCGCTGGCGTAGAGCCGTATCGGGTGCGCCTTGCGCTCTGTGACGCCTTCGCTCCTCTCCCGGACCAACCCCTCGAGCCGCTCCCCCTCTCCGCGACGGCGGACGGAGTAGGCGCCCACGTTCCAGTGAGGGCGCCCGTCGATCCAGCACGGGAACGACCACGCGTACCCCGCCAGGCCGTTCGCGACGCCGCGGAAGTCGAACTCGTAGGTCTCGGGGGGCCGCGCGCCCTCGAAAGGGACGTCGCTCATCACCGCTCGCGCGACCCAGCCCTCGTCCGGATCGACGAGCCGCCGACGCAGGAGACTCCCCGCACCGTCGGCGGCCACGACCGCACGGGCCAGGATCGTTCCGAGGCTCGTCTCGAGGGCGACGCGGCCGTCCGCGCGTCGCGAGGCGGCGCGCACCCGGACGCCGGTTCGGGCGTCGAGCCCGCGATCCCGCGCCGCCTCGAGGAGCATGTGATCGAACTCGCGCCGCCGGATGACCCAGCAGCACCCCGGTGCCTCGAGCTCGATCGCGGGGCCGCCCGCTCGGACCCGCGCACGGTCGACCCGGACGTGCGGGACGCTCAGGTCGAGGTCGACACCGCGGAGGAGCTCCAACGTGAGCGGAATCAGGCCCCCTGCGCACGTCTTGTCGCGAGGGAACTCCGCGCGGTCGAGAAGCAGGGTTCGCCGCGCGAGAGCCGGATCCAGACGCTGGAGAGCCAGAGCCGTTCCGGTGCCGGCGGGACCGCCGCCGACGATGACGACGTCCCTCGTCAGGACGGGCTCGGTCATCAGCCCCGCTGCCGAACGTTCCCGCGGATCCAGTCGATGATCTCGTCCGTCGACGTGCCCGGGGTGAAGATTTTCGAAACGCCCTCCTTCGAGAGCTGGGCGATGTCGTCCTCGGGGATGATGCCGCCGCCGAACACCATGATGTCACTCGCGTCGCGCTTCGCGAGCAACTCGATCACGGCCGGGAACTGGACCCGGTGCGCACCGGACAGGATCGAAAGACCGATCGCGTCGACGTCTTCCTGGAGGGCCGCCTCGACGATCATCTCCGGCGTCTGGTGCAAGCCGGTGTAGATGACCTCCATGCCCGCGTCGCGGAGCGCGCGCGCGATGATCTTGGCGCCCCGGTCGTGTCCGTCGAGCCCGGGCTTCGCCACGAGAATGCGAAGGGGTCGCTCCACGACTCAGACCCCTCGGAACGTCGGGCTGCGCTTCTCGAGAAACGCGCTCAGCCCCTCGCGCGTATCGTCGGAGCTGAACACACCGGCGAAGCCCTCGATCTCGACGCGCGCGGCGGTTCGGGCGTCGCTCACCTCGGCGGCCGCCATCGCGGCCTTCGCGCGACGCACCGCGAGAGGCGGACGAGCCGCCAGCTCGCGCGCCCAGGTGGAGGCCTCCGCCGCCAGGTCGTCGTGCGAGACGACCCGATGCACGAGGCCCCAACCGAGGGCGTCCTGCGCGCCGACCAGACGACCGGTGTAGATGAGATCCCGCGCCGGGCCGACGCCGATCCGACGCACGAGCCGGGAGCACCCTCCGAAGCCCGGCAGCAGCCCCAGATTCGTCTCCGGCTGTCCGAACCTCGCCTTCTCACTCGCGATCGCGAGATCGCAGGCGAGCAACAGCTCGCATCCGCCGCCGAGTGCCGCCCCCTGCACGACCGCGACCTGCAGGCTCGGAAGGGCTTCGAGGGCGTCGAACGCTTCGTGCCCGAGCTGGGCGAAGGTCCTCGCCTCCTCGGGGGTCATCTTCGACATCGCCGCGATGTCCGCACCGGCGACGAAGACGCGGTCCCCCGCGCTCCTCACGAGGACGACCCGCGCGGGCTCCCGAGTGAGGACCTGCACGTGCGCGCGCAGCTCGAGAAGGGTCTCGGCGTCCAGCGCGTTCATCGCTCTCGGACGGTCGATGCAGAGCGTCGCGATCTCGCCGCTTCGCTCGAGGGTGACGTTGGCCATGCGTGGGTTCCTCAATACTGTGGCCGGAAGTCGAAGCGATGGTGGGCCTCGATCCACCGAACCGTGTGGCTCTGCGTTCTCATCACGACGGAGTTCGTCGTCGCCCCGCCGCTCCAGAACCGGACTCCGTCGAGGAGGTGCCCCCGAGTCACCCCCGTCGCCGCGAACATGACCTTCTCTCCGATGAGATCGACCGCCGAGAAGCGGCCCTTCTGGTCGTCGATGCCCGCCTCTTCGAGCCCGTGGACCTCGTCCGACGTCATCCGACGGAAGCGCCCCTGGAACTCGCCTCCGAGACACGAGAGCGCGCCGGCCGCCAGCACGCCCTCCTGGGCCCCGCCGATGC
>JAUIFY010000052.1 GCA_030430245.1 bacterium
CGGGGTACTTCTTGTGGAACTGGAGCACCCGAGGGTCGGGCTGCGTGGCCGACACCGAGAGGATCGCCTTCTCCACCCCGGCCTCGTCCATGTCGGAGACCAGCTTCTCGGCTTCGATGCTCTGGAAGAACTCCTCCCCCGCCTTGAAGTAATCCTCCTTCACGCGAACGAGGTACTCGGGGGGTGGCGCGTCACCCATGTTGACGTTCACCCAGGGATCGATGACTCGAATCGGCATGACGACGTCTTCTAGCAGGATCCGGCCGGGGGTGGGGAGAGCTGGGAGCCCGGCCTGCGCGGACCGACCGAGTAGCGTCTGGACGGTGCGCTCGGCCGGGGATACAACCGCCGCCATGGCCACCGACGAGCGCCTCTACTCCTGCGACGACCACCTCGACATCTCGGCGGCCCCGCCCGATCTGTGGACGAGTCGCCTTCCGGCCAAGTACCGCGACGTCGGCCCGCGGGTCGTCGAGATGGGGAGCCACCGGGTGTGGATGGTCGGGGACACGCCGTTCGGGCTGAGCGGCAACACCGGAGGGTATCCCACCGCGCTCTCTCGCGTCGACGGGCTCGAAGAAGACGGGCTGCGGCCGTCCGATCCGGCACGCCGCCTCCAGGACATGGACCGCGACGGCGTCCACGCCTCGATCGTGTACGGCCCGGCGGCCCTCTTCCGGTTCCCGATCGAGGAGGTCGAGCACACGCATGCGACCCTCCGTGCGTGGAACGACTGGGCCGCCGAGGAATTCAATCGACACGCGCCCGATCGGCTGAGCGCGCTCCCGTTCCTCCCCGGCGACTCGCCCGAGTCGGCCGTCGCCGAGCTCGAGCGTTGCGCGACGCTCGGTCACCGCGGCGCGATCCTGAATCCCTTCGAGGCCGATATCGACGATCCCGCGTGGGACCGCCTCTGGGCCGCCGCCGCGGCAGCGAAGCTTCCGATCAGCTTCCACGTGGGTGGCGGGACACGCCTCATGCCGACGCGCGACAGTTGGACGATCGCGAGCTTCGCGGCCGTCGTTCCGATGCAGCTCGACGAGCCGCTCGCGATCATGATCTTCTCCGGCGCCTTGGAGCGCGTACCGGGCTTCGATCTCGTGCTCGCGGAGTCGGGAGTCGGTTGGCTGCCCTACTTCCTCGCCCGACTCGACGCGACGTACGAGAAGCACGCGGCTCCGCACCCCAGCTACAGCATCCGGACGAAGCCGACCGAGCTCTTCGAACGCCAGGTCTACGCGACGTTCGAGGAGGAGCCGCTCGGGCCGGAGCTTCTCCCCCTCCTTCCGCGGCGCAACTTCATGTGGGCGTCCGACTACCCACACCCCGACAGCACGTGGCCCGAGTCCCGCAAGGCGATCGAGCACGCGCTGGGCACTCTCGATGCCGAGACGGTCCGGCTCGTGACTGCCGAGAACTGCAAGAGCCTCTACGACTTCGCCTAGACGTCCCGATTCCGAGCGGACACCACCGAACGAGCCACGGCCGCCCTCCGACGCCGCGCGGACCGGGCCGGCGCCGCGCCGGACGCTGCCGCGGGCCTCGCACGCCACGGAGCGGGCCGCGCGGATGCTCCGCCACCGCGCATGAACCTGCGCAAGGTTCGCGATCGGCATCGCATCCCCGAGAGCCTCCCTCACGGCGGACGCCATGGTCGTCCCCGAGCCGAGGGACCGCAGTGCACCCGCGTACAGCGCGAGTGCACGCCCCGTCGGTGACCGGGTCGGCTTCGACCCCCGAACGAAGGAGCCCAAAAAGATGCAACGCCTCTCCCGCCTCACTCTGGTCGCCACGCTGGGCGCCCTCGCGTCGGGCCCGATCCCGACCGAGGGCGCAACGCTCGATCCGCAGATCCTGATCGTCATCGAGTCGCCCCGCGACGTGATGAGCGGAATCGCGCTCGTGAATGGATTCGCACTCTCGAAGAAGGGATCGATCGATTACGTGACCTGGGCGATCGACGGGAACGACAAGGGCTACCTTCCCTACGGAGGGAGCCGTGGCGACGTCGCGGCCGCGCACCCCGGATACGCGGACAGCATGGACCCCGGGTTCGCGACTGCGTGGAACTACAACCTCTTCACCGCGGGCGAACACGAGATCGTCGTACGCGCCTTCGACGACCAGGGAGGCTACAACGAGGTGAAGAAGAAGTTCCGTACCACGCGATTCGGCGGGGGCGCCGACACGTTCTTGAAGGACGACGAGATCGAGATCGACACGATCCCCCTCGCGAACGTGCGCCTCTATCCAAAGGCCGTGCAGGGAGACCTCTTCAACGTCGAGCTCGCGTGGTCGAAGGCGGCGCAGCAGTGGGTGATCCGGGAGATCGACAAGCGGTGCGACCAGTGCGGCAAGCCCCCCTACGCCCCACCGACGCTCGACGCGGTCCGCGTCCGCGCGGACGACAGCGTCGAGATCCTGTGGAGCGGTGGCTCGCCCGTCGTCGCCTACGAGCTGGAGCGCCGGGGCGTCCCGTCCCTGATCGACGAGCCGTGGGAGCACCTCGGAACCGCGGCCGGCACCGAGAGGCGCTTCATCCTCCCGCGCCCTCCGGCGGGCGCCATCGTCGGATTCTTCGACTTCACGTACCGGATCCGCGGCCTCGGAGGGGCCGCCAAGACGGCCTACTCCAACGTGTTGACCGCCACGACGCCCTGAGACGGCCGCCTCTCGCTCACCGGCGGCTCAGCGGCAGCCGCATGCTGGGCCGCCCTTCGCTGCGATTCGGAGGATCCCCGATCAATCCGCTCTTGCGTCCCCAGGGATGCTTGCGTGGCGCGACCGTGGGAAGCGGCGTCGGAGTCGGAGAGGGAGAGAGGGTCGGCGTCGGAGCCGGCGTGGGAGTCAGGATCGGGGTGGGACTCGGCGTCACCATCGGACTCGGCGTCGGCGGGACGATCGGTGTCGGCGTCGGCAGCGGGATCGGCGTCGGCGTCACACCCGGCGTCGGCGTGGGCGACGGCGACGGCGTCGGGGCCGGGGTGTGCGTCGGCGTCGGGGTCGGCGTCACCCCGGGCGGGGTCGGCGTCGGGGTCGGCGCGGGCTCGAAGCGGTTCACGTACGTACACGTGCCCTCGGGCTGGAACGGGCTCAGGAGCGCCAGAACCGCGCCTCCCCCCAGGTCCTCGAAGAGGACGTCGCACGTCGCGCTCTCGTGGCTCCAGCGACCGTTGCCGGCGAACGGCCCGACCTCGAAGATGAGAAACGCGGTCAGTCGGATTCCCTCCAGCGAGTCCCCGAAGTTGAGGGGAACGGCGACCGCCGGCACACCCTCCTCCGTCGTCGTCGCCACGAGGAAGCGGACCTCGAGAAAGTCCTGCGTGTCCAGCGAGAACACGACGAAAAGCGTCTCACCGACACCGCCCTCCGTGACCTTCTGGATCGTGAGCCGGCCTCCCGACTCGTAGACGTCGTCGAACGTACAGATCGTGTCGTCCTGCACGTCGATCGAGATCTCCCATCGGCCGTTCGACTCGGTGACCGGCACCTCCTGGCCGTTGCACTCGACGACCGGCGGAAGCCACATGCCGTCCGGATCGGCCGGCGGGAAGAGCTCGGATACGACGTACGTGCCCGTCCCCTCCCACGTGTCGACCTCCACGGCGATGCCCTCCTGCGCCGTCGTCGCACTTCGGTCGTCCGTGCCGCCGCTCGGCTTCGAGACCTGGAAGTCGAACTGTCCGACCCTGCCGTAGGAGCGCTTGCGCACGACGAGCTCGGGGATCGGCGCAAGTCGGTTCGTGAACGTGCAGTGCACGATGTCGCCCGCGCCCAGCGTGCCGGTGATCGTCGGCGCGAAGGGGTGGGTCGTCGTGTCGACGGTACCGACGCTCGTGCCGTTGGCGCTCGTGCACGTGACGGTGCTCGGGTCGGAGACTCCGGAGAACGGCTGCCAGCTCTCGGGCACTTCTTCGTGGAACTCCAGGAGGAGACCCGCCGCCCGCACGAACTCGATCGTGTCCGGCTGATTGTCCTGCACGTGAAGGGTGAAGCAGCCGTCGGGCTCGTACGATGGCGAGACCGCCCCCGCGGTGTCGCCCGGGCCGCAGAAGCGGAACGTCTCGTCGATACCGGTCGCCGCGACGTCGATCTCCTTCGTGACCCGAAGAATCGCCGCCTGTGGCGGCGGCACGACGTTGTACGAGTAGCAGAAGACGTGCCTCGTCCCGGACGGGTACGAGATGAACTCGACGTTGTCGCCGTTCAGATTGTCGATCGCGCAGCGCAGAGCGCCGAACCCGTACCTCCCGGGGAACTCCCCGCGCAGCAGAGGGTCGGACGGAAGGCCTTCCTGCGCCCACAGGTGGTTCCCCTGCAGCGCGCGGGCCGCCTGCGCGTCGGTGAGCTCGATCGTCACCGCGCCGGCGATCGTGTCGCCGGTCGGATTGCCGTTCTGATCGAGAAGGGGGACGGACCCCCGCGTCGTGATCGCGGTCGGGTACGGATCGCGCACGACCGAGAGGAAGTCGACCTTGTGACCCGCGATGCCCTCGCCCAACGTGAAACGGAAACCCTCGACCGGCGAGCACTCGGGCTGGAACAGGTCCTCGACCGTCGGATTGACCGGCTCGCCCTGGTACGGCGGGCTCAGATACGGGGAGTCGACCCCGAGATCCTCGAGGCTCTCCTGAAGGTTGTTGCGCGCCTTGTTCGCGGTGATGTCCGTGTACATCGGACACTCCCGCTTGGCGAAGGTCACCAGGTACCGATCCTGCGCTTCGGCCCGACCTCCCGAGACCAGAAAGACGAGGCCCAGGCCCCACGCCACACCCATCGCGAACGAACGCATTCCGCTCTCCCCTCCCCGCGTACGCCATGCAGGAGGCCCGAGCGGCCGAGCTGACGCAAGCCGGGCGCGGCGACCTACGGAGGATCTCGCACGGCGGTCTCCCGGCTCACGCGGCTACCGACGGAAGATCTTCAGCAGCGGTCCCAGCTTGAGCGGCTTCCCACGTCCGATCAGGTGCCACCAGAACAGGGCGGTCCACCCTCCGGCCGCCGCGAGGGCGCAGAGGAAAGCGAGCGCCACCCGCCCGCCCGACGGGGTCACCGGTGCCACGAGCACCGCCGCGCAGATCGACAGGGAAGCGGCGAACAGACCCACCGCGACCCGGCTCGCGGCCTGGTGCAGGAGCGCCGGGATCTCGTCGAGCCCCGGCGTCACCGCGCGGACCTGGAGATTCCCCGTCTCCACGTCGTGCAGCACCTGGTCGAGCTGCGCGGGCAGGCGCTGCGCGATCGAGCCGAGGTCGCCGAGATCCGCCGCAAGTCCCTGGAGGACCGTGGTGGGAGAGAGCCGCTCGGCCACGACGTGCTCGACGTACGGTCGCGAGATCGCGACGAGATCGATGTCCGGGTGCAGGCTGCGGATCACGCCTTCGAGCGTCGCCGCCGCCTTGGTGAGGATCGAATATTCCGAGGCCAGCTTGATCCGGAAGTGTCCCGCAGCCGCCGCGAACTCCTCCACGAAGCCGGCCGAGTCCATCTCGGAGAGCGTCGCGCTCGAGAGGTACTCCGCGCGCAGTCGATCGATCTCCCGCTTCAACGCGGCGAGGTCGACCCGCTGGGTCGGCGTCCCCATGCGCAGGAGCACGCGCGCGATCGTGCCCGAGTCCCCGGCGATCGTCGCAACGATGAGAGTGACGAGGTCCTGTCGCTGCTCCTCACGCAGCTTGCCCACGAGCCCGAAGTCGATCAGGCAAACCTGCCCGTCGTCGCCCACCAGGATGTTCCCGGTATGCGGATCCCCGTGGAAGAACCCGTCGACGAAGACCTGCTTGCAGACCGCACCGAGAAGCTCCTCGACCGCCGCCCGAGCCCCGTCCGAGCCCGGGCTCAGGTCGCGCAGCGGTCGCCCCTCGAACAGCTCCATCGTCAGCACGGTCTGGCTGGAGAGCTCGGGGAACGGACGCGGAACGGCCAGCCGCCGCTCCGGATCGAGGAACTGGCGGGCCGCGAGGAGGTTCTTCAGCTCCTCGCGGAAGTCGAGCTCCTCGAGCAGCCCCTTCTCGAACTCCTGGACGACGTCCGAGATTCCCATGAGCTGCATCTCGTCGATGCTCGCTTCCAGCACCTGAGCGGCCAGGAACAGGAGGTCCAGATCGCCCCGCATCGTCTGCTCGATGCCCGGGCGCTGGACCTTGACCACGACCGGGACTCCGGCGTGCGTCACCGCGCGATGCGTCTGCGCGATCGATGCGGTCCCGAGCGGTGTCTCATCGAACGATCGAAAGCTCTCCTCGATCGTGGCGCCGAGTCCGTCTTCGACCGCCCGCCGCACGACGTCGGCCGCGAGCACGGGCGCATCGTCCTGCAGCGTCTCGAGTGCGAGGATGTACTCCTCGGGCAGGAGGTCGCGCCGGGTCGAGAGGATCTGGCCGAGCTTGATGTAGGTGGGCCCGAGCGACCCGAGAAGCTGCGCGAGCCGGACGGCGGCCGACTCCGCCTCGAGCCCGGCGTCCTCGTCGGGCGGGCCTTCGCCGTCGAACGCCTTGCGCGCGACGGGCGTGTCGGCCAGGAGTTCGCCGAAGCCGTGCTTCGCGACGGCCGTCGCGACCTCGCGCAGGCGGGCGAGATCCCGCATCGCGACCCCGAAGGCCGAGGGACGAGCCGTTTCGATCGCCATCGCGTGCCGAGCTTATCCGGAGTCCCGGCCCTTTCCCAACCGCCCGATGCCGGGCCATACTCGCCCCGGTGGGGGTCGACTTCGATCGGATGCGGCGCGAACGCCGCGAGAGCCTCACGCGGAGTCTCCGCGCGGCGGACGCCGACGGGATCGTCCTGCTGAGCCCGTCGAACCACGAGTACGTCGGCGTGCGCCGGCCCTGCACCGACGCGATGCGCGTCTACTACGAACCGACTCTGGTCGCTCTCACGACCGACGGCGAGATCCATCTCTGGACGCCCTATCCCGACGGCGCGCCTCCCGGCGTGACGCCCGATCACGTCCACCGCGAGATCGACGTCGAGGTCGACGCCGGCGCACGGCTCCTCGAGGACGAGCTGGTCGAGGCCTTCGGCCAGCGCCCCCGTCTCGCAATCGACGAGATCCCCGGCGGCCTCGTCGATCGGCTCGGGTCCGACGCGCGCATCGCATGGATGGACGGCGCCGTCGTCACGCAGCCGGCGCGACTGCGGAAGACCCGCGACGAGGTCGCCTGCTTGACGCGAGCGCAGCGCATCAACGAAGAGGCGATCCTCGACGTCCGCAACGCGCTGCGGCCCGGTGTCCGCCAGACGGAGCTCTCCGCCCTCTTCCTCCGCCGGGCATTCGAGAAGGGGGCCACGTCGTCCTGCGTCGACCCGATCTGGAACCTGACTCCCCTCGATCGGGCGCACCAGACACCGACCCTCAACGGCGACGTCGGCTTCCCCGTCGCCAGCGACGACCGCTTCCTGCGCGAAGGCGACCTCATCCTCTGCGATACCGGGCTCGTGTGGGAGGGCTACCACTCGGACTACGGCGCGACGTGGCTGTGCAGCGATGCGCCCCGCCCGAGCCCCGGCCTCCGCGACTGCTACCGCCGGTACCGCGACCTCATGGAGTGCGTCTATGAGACGCTCCGCCCCGGCTGCTCGGCCGCCGACGTCACCCGCGCGGTGATGCAGCTCGAGCCCTCGTTCGGCCTCGACCACTTCTACCTCGCCCACGGCGTCGGCTGCGACGCCGCGGAGAGCCCGTTTCTCGGAACGGATCGCCGCCTCGAGGACGACGACGACGTCGAGATCGTGGCCGGCATGACGATGGTCTTCGAGCCGGTCGTCTGGGAGGACGGCATCGGGGGCTTCCGGAGCGAAGAGCTCGTGGTCGTGACCGAGACGGGATGCGAACGACTGAGCAACCACGACTACGCCCCGTTCGACGAGGGATCTCCGTGGTGAGTCCCCGAACGCCCGACATCGGAGTCGGGATGCGGGAAGACCGCGTCCGGATCGACTTCGCGAGCCTTCGCGCCTCGCGCCGCGACCGCGTGTTCGCGGCGATGGAGCGCCTCGACGTCGACGTCTGCCTCTTCGGGCGCGAGGCCAACGGGCGCTACCTGGCCGGGCAACGTCGACTCTGGACCTCGAACACCCGCGCCTGGATCCCGACGTGCATCGCGGTCCGCGCGACGCGCCGTGTGCACGTGATGGCCCTGGGCGCGAGCACCGAGGACGCCCCGGAAGACCTCGGAGCGGACGACGTCTTCGGCCGCTCCTTCGATCCGGGGACCACGTCCGCGATCTACGCGGCGGTGCCGGGCCTGCCCGACGCGCGCCGGATCGGCGTCGACGGCCTTTCGGTCGGCATGCGCGCCATGCTCGACCGAATCTGCCCCGATGCGGAGGTCGTCGGTTTCGAGGCGACGATGCGCGGCCTCCGTCGCAAGAAGCTGCCGGCCGAGATCGCGTGTCTGCGCGTCGCCGTCGCGATCACGGAGTCCGCGCTCCAGCGCACGGCCGACGCCCTCCGCCCCGGCAGGACCGGCGCGGAGCTACAGGCGCGCTTTCTCGAGCGCATCGCCGAGCTCGGCGCGCCGACGTTCGGCGTCCAGGGGACGTTCCGGGTCCCGCGGCCCACGACGTCACCTCCCTGGGGCTTCTCCGCGGACGGCTTCGCCGCCGGGGAGCCGGTGGTCCTCGCCGGTGCAGCGCTGTGGTCGGGGTACGAAGGCCCGGTGGGCCGAACGTGGTGGTGCGGAGACGTCCGGCCACGCAGCACCGCGCGAGCGCGCTTCGACCGCTGGCAGCGCGTGACGCGCACGGTCGTCGACGCGTGTCGGCCCGGTGTCTCCGGCGCCGACCTCGACGACGTCTGGGCTGCGACGGGCGAGCCTCCGCCGGCGATGCCGTTCGTGTACGGAGTCGGCCTGGGCCACGAGGGCCCGATCGCGGGAAGCGGCGGCGGTCCCGCGATCGACGCGTCGCAGGTGCTCGAGTCGGGCATGGTCGTCGGCGTGCGCGTCTGGATTCACGACGACGGTGGGGGACACTTCGGAGAAGAGCTCGTGTACGTCTCTTCCGACGGGCCCGAGCTCCTGACGACGATGAGCCACGGTCCGATCGCGCGTGCGCACGCCCTCGCCGTCCCATCCCCAATGGAGGAGCCCGATGACCGCTGAAGTCCAGGTGAACCACGTCGGCCACGCCGTCGCCGATCTCGATCGCGCGCGGCGTTTCTGGATCGAGACGTTCGGATTCGAAGAGGTGAACGCGCTCGAGCCGGACGACGACGCGACGGGCCGACTGCTCGGCATTCCGACTCCCGTCGGGCTCGAGGCGGTCTATCTCCGCCGCGGCGACTTCGTGCTGGAGCTCCTCCACTATGCGGATGCCGGACTCGTGGATCGCCCACCCCGCGTGATGAACGAACCCGGCTTCACGCACATCTCGCTTCGGGTCGACCGGCTGGATCCGTACCTCGAGCGCGTGCGCGCGCTCGGCGGCACCGTCCTGGAGGAGACCCGCCTCCTCGATCACGCGATCCTGGTTCTCGACCCGGACGGCCAACGAGTCGAGCTCCTGACCCACTGGGAGAAGCCGGGGTAGACCCGTCCGCGTCGCGCGACAGAATCGACGACCGCGCCCGGGACGCGGGGCGCTGCTCGGCCGGGGCGGCGAGCGCATCGCGTCGCCCCGACCGCGCCGGGACCGGCGGGGCGCGCGGCCCTCAGGCCTTCGCGGCGGGGCGCTGCCCGCCCGGGTAGGGTGCGGAGCCGTCCAGCGTCATCACGGTCTGGCCGATCTCGTCGAGGAGAGCGAGGCTCTCCAGCACACCTCCCGTTCGCTCGGGCGGACAGCAGCCGAGGGCGACGACGGCCTCGACCATCGCCTCCATCGACTCGATCTGGTCGCCGGAGAGCTGATCCCCGACGAGCTCTTCCGCGCCCTCGCTCAACACGGCGACGCGCGGCTCGACGGTATTGATCCGGATGCCGGCCCGCGCGAACTCGCCCGCGAACGCGTTCGTGATCCGGTTGAGCGCCGCCTTGCTCGCACCGTACACGCCGATGACGCGCGCGGCCGGCGACGTCTCGACCGTGGCGACGTCGAACGGCCTCGCGCTGGCGCTCGAGAGGTTCACGATCCACCCCTCGCTGCGCTCCACCATCTGCGGCAGAACGGCCTGCATCAGATCGACGGGGGCATGGACGTTCACCTCGAACGTGAGCCGGCGCCGTTTCAGGGGATAGTCCGCATTCGGCGCGTAGATCGCGGCGGCCGCGTTGTTCACCAACACGTCGACCCGGCCGTCGAAGAGCTCGAGGGCGCGAGGCACGATCGCGGCGCGGCTCCCCTCGTCGGAGAGGTCCGCGGCCAGCGTCTCGACCCGGCCGCCGTACCGGCGACAGCGCTCGGCGGTCTCCCGCAAGCTGCCCGCGAGATGATGGTGTCGGTCGACGGTACGTGCGACGAGAAGGACGTCCGCGCCCTCGGCGGCGAGCCGTTCACTCGTCGCAGCGCCGATTCCTCGACTGGCGCCGGTCACGATCGCGGTTCGTCCCTTGAATCGATCCATCGAAGGCCCTTCCGTTCTCGGATCGACTCGCGGCGTCGTCCGATTCGTCTCACGATTGCAGACGACCGACGCTCGCGCCAACCGTGCCGGGCACGAAGCCGCGCCGGCCCGCCACGCTTCGAACCCTGGGGCGTGGGCGCGGCAACGCGGGCGTCGCTTCGACTTCCCCCACCCGGTCGGGATACGATCGTGCCGTGACGAGCCGCGATCTGCGGGACTACGGCGCCACGGCGCGTCCGACCGTCCAACCCCTCTATGCGGAGAACCATCGCCGGCAGACGGTCGATCTCGTACGCGCGAAGAAGCGCGAGTTCCTGAGGCTCGACCGCGCGCGCATGGGCGTCTGGGACGCGATGGCGCTGCTGGACGACCTCGTGGACGACAGCGATCCCGACACCGAGCTCGGCCAGACGGAGCACGCGCTCCAGACCGCCGAAGCGATCCGGCGCGACGGACATCCGGAGTGGCTCGTGCTGGCCGGACTCCTGCACGATCTGGGCAAGGTCCTCTGCAGCTTCGGCGAGCCACAGTGGGCGGTCGTCGGCGACACGTTTCCCGTCGGCTGCGGGTTCTCCGAGAAGATCGTGTACCCGGAGCTCTTCGCCGACAACCCGGACCGGAGGGTGTCGGCGTATCGGACGCGGCTCGGAATCTACGACGAAGGATGTGGCTTCGACGCGGTCGAGATGTCGTGGGGGCACGACGAGTACCTCCACCACGTGCTGAGAGATCATCTTCCGGACGAAGCGCTCTACCTCATCCGGTACCATTCGTTCTACGCGGCCCACGACGCCGGGGCGTACGGCTATCTACTGAACGATCGCGACCGCGAGCGAATCGGGTGGCTGCGTACGTTCAGCCGGTACGACCTCTATTCCAAGACGGACGCGCGGCCCGACGTGTCGGCGCTCCGGCCGCGCTACGAAGCACTCGTCGCCCGCTTCGTGCCGGGAGAGCTGCGCTGGGGAGCCACGATCGATCCGCGCGACCCGCGCGGCGCTTCATCCGCCCAGGACCCGGCCGGCTCCGGTGCGGATCTCGTACTTCGTGCCACGCGGCAGGTGGAGCTCGTAGCCGACGTCCCAGCCGCTCGGCGGCCCCGCCGGCGGCTCGATGCCGAAGACGGAGTGGATGCGCAGGGCACCGTCGTACCGCTCGATCGCGAGGTAGAGGTCGTCGTGCCTGCGCCGGTGGACCACGAGCTCGAGCTGCGAGCCGTCGGTCTCGACGACCTCGACGTTTCCATAGTTGGTCGACAGGACCACCGGCTGGTCGGCCTCGAGCGGCAACACGCGCCGGAAGGCCCTCGGCCGCGGCTCGCCGTCCGCGGGCGCACCCTCCGCGATTCCGGGCGCCAACAGCCCCGCCAGCACCCCGAATGCCACCAAACCCACCGTCATGAAGAAGCGCCACGTCATCGGAAAGTCCCTCCCAGGGCCGGCGAGAGGCCGGCGTTCTGGTGGAGAGACGCCCCGCGACCGCAATGGGTTGAACCGGGTCCCGGGATCGAGGATCAATTTTTCGTGCTTCGCGCGCGGGACGGTTCTGGCTCAACCCTCCGGGGCCGAGCGGCATCCAATGGGTCGGCATGCTCTTCTCGGGCCCAGAGACCGAGTCCGTGAGGGACTCGGCCGACGCCAGCCTCGGCGATGCCGAGACGCCGCACGACGAGTCGGAGTGGATCCGACGCGCCCAGCAGGGCGACGTCGCGGCGTTCGAGCCGCTGTACCGGGCTCATGTCGGCCGCGTCCACGCGCTCTGTCTCCGCATGCTGTCGGACCGCGGCGCGGCGGAAGAGCTGACCCAGGACACGTTCGTCCGAGCATGGGAGCGCATCCAGACCTTTCGGTGGGAGGCGTCCTTCGGCACGTGGGTCTACCGGATCGCGGTGAACCAGGTCCTCTCGTCCCGGAGAGCCGAGCGGCGCCTCTTCGACAAGCTCCGCGAGCTCGCCGGCCGCGTGGTGGCCCCGGCGGCGACGGACCCGATCCCCGCCGACCTCGACCTCGACCTCGAGCGCGCCCTCCGTCAGATCCCGGAGCGCCCTCGCCTGGTCTTCCTCTTGCACGACGTCGAAGGCTACAAGCACGCTGAGATCGCGGAGATCATGGGCCTCACCAGCGGGACGACCAAGACCCACCTCCACAACGCGCGGAAGAAGCTCCGCGGGATCCTCGAACGATGACGACGAAGCGCGACGACGAAGAGACGGTCCGGGAGACGGCCGCACGGATCCGCCGCGAGATCGAGCCCGAGGGCGATCTTTGGGCCGGCATCGCGCGCCGCATCGCCCCCGAGGCCGGGCGGACGGCCCGCGGCGCGGACGAGGTTCGGACGGGTGCGGGCACGGACGTGCTCGCCGCGCGAACGCGCGCACTCTCGCGCGAGACCGCACCGGTTCGCGACCTCTGGCCTTCGATCCGGCGACGCATCGAAGGACGCGAGCCGGTGGCTGCGCCCGCGCGAACCTCATGGATCGGGTGGGCCGGCTGGGCGGTCGCGGCGACGGCGATCGTCCTCGCGTTCCAGCTTCCGGAGACGCTCGCACCCGGCGGCCCCAGCGAGCTGGCGATCGGATCGAAGGAGGCGAGCTTGACGCTGCCGATCCAACGCGTCCGCGACGGTCGTCTCGCGGCCCGCGCCCGTCTCCATCGCGTCCTCGCCGAAGACTCGACCATCAGCCCCGAGACGCGCGCGATCGTGCGACGCAACCTGGAAACCATCGACGAGGCCCTCGCCGAGATCCAGGCGGCCATGGCCGCCGATCCCGGCAACGCGACGCTCTACCGACTCCTCCACGCGACCTACCGACAGGAGGCGGAGATCGTCGCGCAGGTCACGCGTCGCGAGCTCGCTGGCGGGGGCACCCTGTGAGGCTCGTCCGCTCCATCGCTCTCGCGGCCGCGCTCGTCTGCGTCGGTCCGCCGGCACACGCCGACCAGAAGGTCGAGCGCACTTTCGAGGTCTCGCCCGAGGTGACCGTCACGGTGAGCAACCCGTTCGGCGAGGTGAGGATCGAGGGCTGGGACCAGCCGGTGGTCGAGCTCGAGGCCAGGGTGAACGGCGACCTCGACATCGACGCCGAGCGCGACCACGTCGAGATCGAGCTCGACTTCGGCCTGCTCAGTCTGTTCCAGGGGCGCCGGGCTCGGATCGAGCTGAGAGTCCCCCACGGCGCCGAGATCGAGGTCGACGGCGTCGACACGCACATCCGGATCGACGACGTGAACGGCGAGCTCCGACTTCAGACCATCCAGGGCGACATCCGCGTCGAGGGCGCACCGACCGGTGCCAAGCTCAGCACGATCAGCGGCGAGATCCGCTTCGACGGCCGTGGCTCCAACGTCCACGCCCAGTCGATCAGCGGCAACCTCCGCTTGAAGGGCATCGGCGGCGAACTCGTCGCGGAGAGCACCAGCGGGGAGGTCCGCGTCGAGAGCGGCGCCATCTCCCAGGGCCGCATCCAGACCATCTCGGGCCCCGTCCGCGTCCAGACCAGCCTCCGACCCGGCGGCCGACTCGACGTCGAGACCCTGAGCGCGCCCATCCGGGTGGCCCTCCCCCGCACGACGTCGACCCGCATGACCCTCGAGAGCACGTCCGGCGAGGTCCGCAGCTCGCTCGGCGAGGACGACGAACGCACGTACCGCGGCGGCCGCCTCGACATGGACCTCGGCGACTCGGACGGCCGCGTCCGCCTCAAGTCCTTCAGCGGCGAAATCCGCGTCGAGGAGCGCTAACGTCCCGCTGCGCGGCCCCGGCGCGTCCGACGGCCCCCCAGCGACGTTCGTTCCCGTTTCGCGCCCGAACGGCACGGGCTGCAGAGGTGTAGCGAACGCCCCCGCCCACGACTCGGTCTCCGCGCCCGGCGGGGACGTTCGTTACCTTTTCGCGAACCGTTACCTTTTCGCGCCGAAAGGTAACAGCTGCGGAAAGGTAACGAACGTCCCCTCGTTTCCCTCGTTTCTCATCGCGGAACTCCGAGCCGGGACGCCGCTTCTAGGGCTTGCCCGTCACGAGGCCGCGCTCTTCCAACTCGGCGCACATCTCGGGCTCGTGCAGGCGTAGCGTCTCCCATGCGATCACCCAGAGCCCCTGGCTCACCGTGCGGCCCGGGTTGTCGTGGTTGTGCCAGGGCTTTCGGCCGATCATCCAGTGGATACCGAAGCTGTGCGGCACGTCGGTGCGCATGCAGTTGAAGCGGGGGTCGATCGCCGTCCAGGCCTCCTGCATCTCGACCTGCAGGAAGTGCTGCTCCGGGAAGCCGTACTTGATGCCGGCATCGAAGTGCTCGCGGTGCTTCGGGCCCCAGTCGCGCATGGGCGTCCGAATGCGCGCCGTGTAGTCCTCGAAGAGCGCGCGGTCGGGCTCGATCACGAGCAGGCCGGCGTTCACGCCACCGCGAATGTCGTCGTCGCTCGTGACCTCGAGGATCGCGGGCGGCACCGGCTCGCCGTGGCGAACGCCGTGCATGTGCTGCACGTACGCGTACTGGCTGGTCGGATGCACGCTCTCGATCACCGCGGCGGGGCCTTTCAGCGTGAAGAGATGATCGAAGCACCGCAACGGGAGCAGATCCGCGTCGATGAATGTCACGCGCTCGTAGGGAAGGAGCTCCGGATCGAAGAGGTGGAGCTTGGTGTAGACGTCGCGATACGCCTCCGAAAGGAGGTGTTCGGGATAGCTGCTCTCGTGCGCGCGCAGGCGCTCCACCTCGATCACCCGGTCGTACACGCGGCCGAGCATCTCGCGCGCGTCGGCGCCGACCTGATCGTCGATCAGGCAGACGAGCGACGCCTTCGTCTGCACGTGGTACCGCAGGGCCGCACCGACGACGAGACACCCCGGCAGGTAGGCGTCTCCCGCCATGAGCAGCGTCGTATGCGCGTAGCGGCTCGGATGGAGGTCCTCGGGCTCGCGCGTGAAGATCCGTGGGTCGATCGTCGGATCGACGATGTCGCCCTCGTGGTCGACCAGCAGCAGCTCGCCTGCAAGCCCCCGCGCGAGGCGACGGATCGCGGCGCTCTCCGTGAAGCGCGCGAGGAGGTGCGAGGTGGGATCGTCCTGAATGTGGGGCTCGTGGTCACTCATCGGGGCTCACACTTCTCCACGGCCTTCACCAGCTTCTCGCGAAAGCCCTCGAACTCCTGATCGACGTCCTGAAGCCACTTCTTGCGCTCGGCATTCGGATCGATCTTGGCGGTCTGCGCGGCGATGACCGAGATCATTCGGGTCGCCTGCGCCTGAAGGAAGACGAACCGCATCCCGAACTCGCCGTCCGGGAAAAGCATCTCCTTCGTCCCGTCCCACTGCGCCGCCGCTTGGATCGCGTCCCCGATCGGGGAAGGAGGGGGCGCGGCGGTCGCGGGCGGCGAGAGCTCACGAAGCTTCTCGAGCTCGTCCGAGCGCTTGCTCGACGTCTCGTAGATCATCGTCATCAGGCGCTCGACCTCCTTCGTCGGGCCCTGGAGCGTGAGCTCGCGGAGCCACAACAGATACTTCAAGTTCGCCTCGGAGCCGAGAGACTGCGACAGCAGAGCATACCCGATCAGCAGGTCCTCACGGTTCTGCTCTGCGTTCTCGTCCGCACGCGCCGGCATCGCTCCGGCCAGCGCGACGCCGAGAACGGCGATCACGATACCCCTCGCCCATGACGGAATCCCCATGGGATGAGGGTATCAGCATCCACGCCCTACGAAACGCCGGCGTCGGTTGCGATCGGGAAGCGGCCCCCTTCCCCCCACTCGAACCACGAGCCGTCGTAGACGCGAACGTCCTCGAAGCCGAGCCAGGTGAGGACGAGCCAGGCGAAGGAGGCCCGCCACCCCGCCAGGCAGTACACGACCGTCGTCTTGCTCTCGTCGAGTCCGGCATGAAGCGCCTCGATCTCGGAGCGTGACAGAAGGAACCCGTCGGACAGGTTCGTCGACCAACGGATGAGTCGCGAGGATGGGATGCGGCCGGCGTCGAACTCCTCCGGGGCGCGGGCATCGACGATCTGCACGGCAGGGTCGGCGTACGGCGGATCCCCGAGCTGCTCGAGGACCCAGTCCCCCGTGACCCGAAGCGGCCCCACCGGACCACCGATCGCGTACTCCGACGGCCCGTTGCGCGACGGACCCACCTCGACGGACCCGCCCGCTCCCACCCACGCAGCGTAGCCGCCGTCGAGGTAGCGTACGTCCCGGTGGCCGTAGTAGCGAAGGGCCCATTGGACGCGAACCGGGTCGAACTCCGGCGGCTTGCCGTAGACCACGACGGTCGTCCCGGCGCGCAGGCCGCGCTCGCGGAGGATCGGCTCGGCCACCGCGACCGGCGCGATCTGAGCCGGGATCCCGTCCACGACCGCGGAGAGCTCGAACGGATCGAGCCGAAGTGCCCCCGGAACGTGGCCGGCCTCGAACTCGGCCGCCTGCGTCCGCGCGTCCACGATCTGCACGTTCGGATCGTCGAGCCGCTCGGCGAGCCACGCGACGTCCACGATCGGATCCGACAGCGCGCCCGGTCCGCCGTCCTCGGCACCGGGGGTCGCGTCGTCGCCACAGCCCCAGGCGAGGGTGCCGACCAGGACGAGAACGAAGAGTCGAGCTTCGATGGACCGGGGACGCGAGCGCATGGTTGCGTTTCGCACCTCCGCCACGAGCGCACAACCGCGAAACCGGCGGCTCACCGCGGCGCGGTGGACTTTTGACCTCGAACTCGACAGGTACGGGGCATGGGTCTTCTCGACGGAAAAGCAGCTCTCGTCACCGGCGCCGGCGGCGGCCTCGGCCGCGCCCACGCGCTCCTCCTCGCCCGGGAAGGGGCGTCGGTCGTCGTCAACGATCTCGGCGGCGCCCGCGACGGAACCGGCGCCGGCCATGGAATGGCCGACCAGGTGGTCGCGGAGATCGAGTCCGCCGGCGGACGCGCGGTGGCCGACTACGGCTCCGTATCGAACACCGAGCAGGCCGCCGCGATGGTGCAACGCGCGGTCGATGCCTTCGGGAAGATCGACATCTGCATCAACAACGCCGGCATCCTCCGCGACAAGTCGTTCAAGAACATGACGGAGGATCTCTGGGACAGCGTGATCGACGTCCACCTGCGGGGCACCTACCTGGTCACCAAGGCCGCCTACGACCAGATGCGCGAGCAGGGCCACGGCGGCCGCATCATCATGACCAGCTCCACGTCGGGGTTGCTCGGCAACTTCGGACAGACCAACTACGGCGCTGCCAAGGCCGGGATCGCCGGCTTCGCGCGTTGTCTCTACCCGGAAGCGACCAAGTACGGCATCACCGTGAACGTCCTCGCGCCCGGCGCGTGGTCACGCATGACCGAGGACCTCTACCCCGAGGATGCGAAGGAATCCGCGGCCAAGGCGGCGGCACCGGAGAAGGTCTCGCCCGCGATCGTCTGGCTCTGCTCCGACGAGGCGGCGAGCATCACCGGGCGGACGTTCCTGATCTCCGGGAACCGGGTCTCCCTCCTCTCCTGGCAACGGACCGAGGTCGCCCACAAGGACAACCGGGACGATCCGTGGGACGTCCGCGCGGTCGGCGAAGCCATCCTCGCGAGCGAGAAGGACTGGCCACCGATCAAGCCCGAGCGCCCCTCGTAGCGCGACGCACGAGGATGCGACCGGAGCTACGGCTCCTCGGGAGCGACGAGCTCGCCCTCGCCCTCCATCACCCGCTCGAGCGCCTTCTTGTCGACCTTGCCGCTCGCGGTCATCGGCATCTCCGCGGCCGTGCACACCCAGATGCGTCGCGGCACCGTGAAGGCCGACACGACCGCGCGCAGCCGCTCCCACAACTCGCGAGGCGCCGGGGCCGCCCCCTTCTCGGGCACGACTGCGGCGGCGATCAGCCGGCCACGCGTCGGATGCGGGATCCCGACCACGGCCGCGAGCGTGACGTCATCGAACGCCATCAAGGCCGTTTCGACCTCGCGTGCCGAGACGTTCGCCCCCGCCGTCTTGATCATCTCGTCCTTGCGGCCCTCGAAGAAGAGATGCCCGCTGGGATCGAAGCGGCCATGATCCCCCGTGTGGTACCACCCGTCGCGATCGAAGACGTCGGCCCGCTCGACCTTGTGCAGGCCGAGCATCACGTTCGGCCCGCGCACGCAGATCTCACCGGACTCCCCCGGGCCGAGCACCGCGCCCGTGTCCGGATCCACGATGCGGTGCTCGATGTCGGGTGTCGACGTTCCAAACGATCCGCGCAGCTCCTCCGGGAGCTCGACGAGCGGGTTCCCCCAGGTGTGCGGCCCGCACGTCTCGGTCATGCCCAGGGCGTTCACACGCAGCAGCGGGTCCTTCGGTCGCGACTCCGGGGGGAGAGCGTCCACCAGGTTTCCGGCACGAACCGATGAGAGATCGTACTTCCCGGTCGCGTACGCCCGCGAGAGCGCGACCAACATCGCCGGCCACGCACTGAAGACCGTGACGCGCTCGCGCGAGAGAAACTCGAGCGTCGCCTCCGGATCCGCCCCCTCCGCCACGAGGCACGTGTGCCCGACCGCCAGCGCGTCGAGAAGCCCGACCATCAAGCCACCGACCCAGAAGAAGGGCATGGGGGTGTAGACGCGATCGGCGTCCACGTGATTGCGGAACGCGCGAAGAACGTCGAGCCGACGCACCAGGCCGCCGTGCGTATGGAGCGCGGCCTTGGGGCGCGCCGTACTCCCCGAGCTGTACAGCTGAAGCGCCACGTCCGACGGCGCGACACCCTCCTCTCGGGCGCAGATCAGCTCCGGGTCGACGCCCTCGGCGAGCCGCTCCACCTCCGTATCCGCCGACCACCCCCAACGGGGCGCGTCGCCCCAGAAGAGAACCGATCGCAGAAACGGCACGGCCGGCTCCTGGTAGGCACCCGCGTGCGCTCCCGCGAGGCCGGGGACCGCCTCCTCCAGAACCCGGCCGAAGTCGCGGCCGAACATCGTCCGCTGACAGAGATGCAGCTGGACGTCCGCGTGCGCGAGCGCCCACGCCATCTCCGGCGGCTGATGGAACGTGCTGATCGGGACGGCCGTCGCTCCGACGCGAGTGACCGCCAGAAACGCCGTCACCCATTCGGGCCCGTTCGGAAACTGGAGTCCGACCCGACTCCCCTTGCCGATGCCCGCGCCCACGAGCGCGCGGGCCAGACGAAGCGACGCCGCGTCGGCCTCCGCGTACCGGAGCCTCGACGTCGGAGTGACGATGAGGTCGCGGTCGCCCCATCGCGCGGCGGAGCGAGCGAAGAGAGCCGGCAGAGTCTCGGTCATCTCGGCACGTTTCTTCACGCCGGGTCGTCTCGTCAAGTCAGGCGCCCGCGAGCAGGTCGACCACCCGCTCGGCGATCGCCTCCGACGCGGTCAGCCCCGGCGACTCGATGCCGATCAGCTGCACCATCCCCGGCGCGCCGAGGTGTGAGGTCTCCTCGATGACGAAATCGGCGAACGGACCACCGGAACCGACGCGCTTCGGGCGGATGCCGGCCATCTCCGGGTGGAGATGCTCGGAGCGGATCTCCGGCAGGTAGCGCCGGATCGACTCCGCGAACGCGTGACGCTTGCCGGGATCGACGCGATACGTGATCTCGTCGACGTACTCCGTGTCGGGGCCGAAGCGGTAGCGCCCTCCGAGATCGATCGTGACGTGTGCTCCGAGGCCTCCACCACGTGGGACCGGGTAGACGAGATGTCGCGTGAGCTCCCCGAGACCCGGATCGGCGCCGAAGTAGTCGCCCTTGCAGAAGTGGAGACGCCACGCCTGCTCGTCGACGTCGATCCCCGCCATCGTCGCGATCCGATCCGACGCGAGCCCCGCGGAGTTGACCACGACGGACGCCTCGACGTCGAACCGCTCCCCGTCCGCACCGACCGTCTCGACACGCCACGCCTGCGATCCGCGCGAGAGGCCGACCACCTCGGTGCGCAACACGACGCGGCCACCGGCACGGACGAGATCGGCCTCGTAGCTCGCGACGAGGGCGTGCGCGTCGACGATCCCCGTGTTCGGCGACCACACGGCCGCGACGGCACGCACGCGCGGCTCCATCGCGGTCACCCCGGCGGCGTCCCTCCACTCGATGCCACCCGCGCCGTTGCGCTGCGCCTGCTTCTGGATCCGTTCGAGCGTCGGCACCTCGTCCTCGGCCGTCGCGACGACCAGCTTCCCTACGCGGCGATGAGCGATGCCGAGTCGCGAGCATCGGTCGTAGAGGAGCTCGCGCCCGCGTACACAGGCGCGGGCCTTGAGGGAGCCATCCGGGTAGTACAACCCGGCGTGGATCACCTGGCTGTTGCGCGACGAGGTCTCGGCGCCGACCCGGTCGCCTCGTTCGAGCACCAACACGCGCCGCCCCGCGGCTGCGAGCGATGCCCCGCACGCGAGGCCGACCGCCCCCGCTCCCACGACCACGGCGTCCGTCGCCCGATCGTCGCGCGGGCTCACGCTCGAGCCTCGCCGCGATTGCACCGGCCGCGGACTTCCGGTTCTGTGCAGTACGGTCCGGAGAATCGCGCATGAGCATCCCGAGCATCGTCTTCGTTCACGGCGCGAGCCACGGCTCGTGGTGCTGGGAGCTCTTGCGTCCTCTCCTCTCGGCCCCGTTTTCGAGCGTCGACCTCCCCGGCCGCGGACGCTTCGCGCGAGATCCGGCCGACGTCGTCCTCGCCGACTGGGTGGACCACGTGTGCAACGCGATCACCCTCCCGGACCTGCGCGACGTCGTGCTCGTGGGCCACTCGCTCGCCGGCATCACCCTGCCACGGGTCGTCGATCGGGTTCCGGATCGCATCCGTCACGTCGTGTACGTCGCGGCGGCGGTGCCCGCCGACGGCCAAAGCATCCGGGAGATGCTGCTGGGCGACCACCCACTCCCCGACGTCGTGCCAGCCCCGACCGAGGACGAGGCCCGGAACATGTTCTGCAACGACATGGACGAGCGACAGACCCGCTTCGTCGTGGACAACCTCGTCGCCGAGGCCGGTCGGCCCTTCTCCGAGGCGATGGACCTCGCCGGGCTTCGGCACCCGGTTCCCCGCACGTTCGTGAAGCTGCTGCGGGACCGATCGCCGCTCGGACCGGCACGGCAGGACGAGGTCATCGACCGGCTCGTCCCGGTCGACGTCGTCGAGCTCGAATCCGGCCACGACGTCATGATCTCGAATCCACACGCGCTCGCACCGATCCTGAACGCGCTCACGCGCCGCAGTTGAACGGCGACTCACTCCAGGAGCTCACCCGCGCCCAGGTCGATGGCGTGCCGCGCATGGCGACTCGCCATCGCGACGAACATGTCGTCGCCACGCTCCGTCTGCTGCACCATCACGGCCGCAATGATCGTGACGGCGAAGCCGGAGAAGGTCCCGCGCCGATAGTCCTGCCAGCACCGCTCCCACGCGTAGTCGCGGATGCCCGCCTCGCCGAGGGCCACGTGGTACGCCCGGACGATCTCCTCCTCGACCGGGCGACGAACCTCGGGCAGGAGCCCGGCGCCGAGAAAGTACGCGACGTCCGACAACGGACTCCCGAGCGCGACGCTCTGCCAGTCGACGACCGCGACGCGCGGCGGCTTCGCCGTCTCGTCGATCAGCAGATTGTCGAGCCGGTAGTCGATGTGCACGAGCGACCACGCGTCGCCGAGGAGCTGAAACGGAGGCCCCTTCGATCGCGCCACGGCCTCGATGATCTCGACCTCGTCGGGCGCGAGCCGGGGACCGTAGCGCTCGAGGAACGCCGGCAGGTTCGCCTGGTAGAGCATGCGGCCCATCTGAACCGTCGTGTCACTCGGCTCGCCGAGCCACTCGGGCCCGCGCAGGCTCTCGTCCTTCCAGCTCGGCGCATGGAGCCCCACCAGCTCGAGCACGGCCGCGTGCGCGACCTCCGGGGAGCAGCCCGCGAGCTGATCCCCTTGCTCGGCGGGCGCCATGTCCTCGAGGAGAAGGACGAACTCCGGCCCCTCTCCGACGATGTCGGCGTAGTAGCAGCGAGGCGTGCGGATGGAGAGCCGTGAGGCGAGGTCGCGATAGAACGAGACCTCCTTGATGTAGTTCTTGAGCAGGATGCCCGTCTGCCGGCTGGTCGGGTCGTCGGAGGCGAACTTCCCGACCACGGATCGCGGCGTCGTCTCGTCGCCGCCATCGACATCGAGCGTATACCGCACGCACATTCCCACCTGGCCCGTGCCGATCCGCTGCTTGGTGAATCCGCGCACCGTGGCCGTGGCATGCCCCGCTTCGCGAAGACGCGCGGTGAGCCAGCCGGCATCGATGGTCTCGGGCGTGGGAAGCTCCGCCATGCGTCCGGTGGTACGCCGGATCCGGGTCGGCCACAAGGATCGGCCCGTTCGGTCTTTTGACACATATGTTGTCATTTCTTAGTCTCGATCCCATGATGACGCTCGAAACGGACGGCATCGTCCACGTGCTCACGATGCGCAACGGCGAGAACACGATCGACCTCGACTTCCTCGCCGCCCTGAACGAGAAGCTCGACGCGGTCGAGAACGAGGCCGACGGCGCCGCAGCGCTCGTCCTGACGGGAGAGGGCAAGTTCTTCTCGAACGGGCTGAACCTCGACTTCCTCATGAACGCGTCCGACGACCGACGTCGCGAGTTCGGCACGACCATGCTCGCGACGATGCGGCGACTCATCCTGTTCCCCGTGCCGGTCGTCGGCGCCCTGAACGGACACGCGTTCGCCGCGGGGTGCTTCGTCGCCCTCGCCTGCGACTTCCGCATCCAGCGCGAGGATCGCGGCTGGATCTGCGTCTCGGAGGTCGACGTCGGTGTGCCGATCGGCTCGTCGATGATGGGGCTCCTGAAGGGCAAGCTCGCGCCTCAGATCGCGCGCGAGGCCTGCCTCACGGGCAAGCGGTACGACGCCGACGCGGCGATCGCCGCCGGCTTCTGTGAGGCGAAAGCACCTGCGGACGAGCTCGTCGGCCGCGCGGTCGAGATCGCGACGACTCTCGGCACGAAAGAGCGCGGGATCTTCAAGACGATCAAGACGCAGCTCTACCAGCAGATCGCGGACGGGTTTCTTCCGGAAAACGCGTCGTAGATCGCGCGCGATGTGATAGGGCTCCGCCGATGGGATGGATCGCTCGCCGCCTCGGGATCCGCGACCGCGATCACCGGCCGACGTTCGCGGGAGAACGACGCATCCGGATGCGCGACGGCACCGAGCTTCGCGCGCATCACTTCGCGCCGCACGATCCGGGCAAGCACCCGACCATCCTCGTCCGGACGCCCTACGGCATCGGCTGGCACCCGCCGCTCTTTCTACTGCCCCTGTTCGCCCGCACGATGGCGGGCCGAGGTTACAACGTCCTCCTGCAGGACACCCGGGGCCGCTACGGCAGCGCCGGCGACTTCTACCCCTTCGTGCACGAGAGCGACGACGGTGAGGACACCGCGGCCTGGATCGCAGACCAACCGTGGTTCGACGGCCGCCTCGGGATGTGGGGGCCCTCCTACCTGGGCTACACGCAGTGGGCGGTCGCGCGACACAAGCCCGAGTACCTGCGCGCGCTCGTTCCGATCATCACGAGCACGGACTTCTACTCGACGTTCTACCCCGGGGGCGCCTTCTCGCTGATCACGTCACTACGTTGGGCGTCGAGCAACGGCGACCGACGCGGCCAAATGGCGCCGGAACGGCGACTCCCCGCAGCGGCGCGCACCCGCCCCGTCCGCGACGCGTCGCGCGCGGTCGGGCGACCGGCCGCCTTCTTCGAGGACTGGACCGACCACCCGAGCGCCGACGAGTACTGGGAGCGGGTGAACCTCGTCGACGCGCGCGACGGCCCGGCGATTCCGACCCTGCAGATCGCGGGCACGTACGACATGTTCTGCGGCCCCCAAATGGCCGACTTCGCCGCCGGCGACGCATCGATGCACCTCGACCTCGGGCCGATGGCCCACGGAACGCCGGCGATCCCGCCCCGTCGGCTCGGGTGGCGGAACGCGAGCCCGGCGCGCCTTCTGGCCTCCTCGCTGCAGTTCTTCGACCACCATCTGCTGGGCCACGACCTCGGCCGCCGGCGGGTCCGCCACTACGTACAGGGCGCGGACCGCTGGGACGACGCGGATGCCTGGCCGCCCGCGGGGGCCGTTCCCCACCGCCTCTACCTCCGCGGCGGAGGTCGGCTCGAGCCGGAAGCCCCCGGAAGTGGCGATGAGCCGGCGTCGTTCGTGTACGACCCGAACGATCCGGTACCGACGTTCGGCGGCACCTTCCTGGGACCGCGGTGTGGACCCGCCGATCAAAGCCCGACGGCGTCGCGCTCGGACGTGCGGGCGTTCGAGACGCCCGCGTTCGATCGCGAGCTGCGGCTCGCGGGGCCGGTGCGCGCGACCCTCCACGTTGCGTCCGACGCACCCGCGACCGATTTCACCGTCAAGCTCGTGCACCTCCCCGCGAACGACGGCGCCCCCGCGCTCAACCTGTGCGACGGAATCCGCCGCCTCGATCCCGTTCCCTCCGGTCCCACCGCGGTCGAGATCGACCTCTGGCACCAGAGCGTCGTCGTGAAGCCGGGGGAGCGGCTTCGCGTGGAAGTGTCGAGCTCCAACTTTCCGCGCTACGACGCCCATCCGAACGTCGCGGGGAACCCCGCGCACGCCACGACGAGCCGCCCGGCGCGACAGGAGATCCATCTCTCGGCCGACGCACCGTCGTGGATCGAGATCCACGTCCTCGCCTGAACGGACGCGCGCCCCGTCGCCTCGCGTCACGCGCCCGCGCACGGCCGCCGGGCCGGCCCGCCGTGCGAGCGCCCGACGATCGAGGGCGCGAGGCCCGCGGGGGAGCCCCTCAGCCGCGGGCGCCGGGCGTATTCGCCGAGGAGCCGAACCGAGCCAGGTCGAGCTCGTCGCGCACGGCCTCGCTCACGGCGTTCAGCTGCTCGTCGAGCGGGATCCCGGTCGAGTCGGCAATCCGATCGACGACGTTGAAGGCGCCGATCGTCGCCACCGCGTCGACGAACTCCGCGTCGCCGAGAACCTCGCGCAGCGCCGCCCGCTCACGCGCGACGTCGTCGTCGCTGCCGCGCATCACCGCGTCGGTGAACGCGAGAAGCCGTGCCCCGTGTGGGATCCCGCCATCCCCGGCATCGTCGCCCTCGTTCACGCCGCGCAGGTCGACGTCGGATCCCGTGACGACGCTGCTCACACGGAGCAGCGAGGAATGGGCCGTCGTTCAATAGAAGCACTCGTTGAGCGCCGACACGCGGGAGGCGATCAGCTCGACCCCCCTT
>JAUIFY010000053.1 GCA_030430245.1 bacterium
CAGGCTCTGCGACCAGCCGACGTTCGCGAGCGCCCGGTAGTCGGCGTCCAGCCCGGTCTGCGCGAGGATGATCTCGGTGCTCTCGCCGCGGCCTTCGAATCGCACCTCGACGAGCGACGGACGACTCGGCGGCCGGACGTCGCCGGGCATGTCCGCCACGCAATGATCGGCGACTTCGAAAACGAGAAGCCGCGGGCGGTCGACCTTCGTGTACGTGCCGGTCATCGGACACGTGGCGCCTGACGGTCCGGTCATCCGAAAGGAGAACCTTCCTCCTTCGACCGCATCGAGTCGAAGGACCTCCGTCCGGTAACCGTGGGGGCCCCACCACTCCTCGACGAGCTCGGGCGTCGTCCACGCATCGAACGCGTCGTCCGGCGGCACGCCGACGACGTGGCGGATCTCCAGCCTCTCTGCGGCAGCGACGGTCATCGCCTCCTCTTCCTCGCGACCGTCCGGTCGAGGCGCTCGAACGAGCCTCGCCAGAACTCGCGGTAGGACTCGAGCCAGTCGCTGAGCTCACGCAGCGGCGCCGCCGAGAGCGAGCAGACGCGCCGTTGCCCCACGCGCCTGCGCTCGATGAGGTGCGCGTTCTCCAGAACGTCGAGGTGTCGGGAGATCGCCGACTGCGTCAACTCGAACTTCTCGACGACCTGCCCGACCGACAGGTCCTCGTTCCGAAGATACCCGACGATCGCGCGTCGGGTGGGATCCGACAGAGCGCTCAAAGTAGCATCCAGCATCAATCACCTCTTGCTCATATGTCGATATTACGATACCGAAGAGAGCACCCCCAGACAACGGGATGACCCGAACGGGCCGCTTCGATCCGCAGGCCGGCCACGGAGACCCGCGAATGCGCGCTCGGGCGGCCATGCAAATGAAGAAGATCGACGTCGCGGCCCTCGAGGCTGCGGCCGCCGGTCGATGAGGAGAATCGCCATGTCGTTCCTTTCCGCGTTCGCCGCCGCCGTCCCGACGAAAGACAAGGACGCCTACGTCGAGCACATCCACGAGACCGCCGAGGTCTTCCTGACCCACGGGGCCGTTCGCTACGTCGAGGGATGGGGCTCGGACGTTCCCCCGGGCGAGATCACCTCCTTTCCACTCGCGGTCAAGTGCGCGCCCGACGAGACCGTCGTCCTCGGCTTCGTCGAGTGGCCTTCCCGGACCTCCTACGACGAGGGCATGCCGAAGGTCATGCACGACATGCAGGAGGGGATGAAGTCCGGCGCCATGCGAGAGCCTCCCTTCGACGGCAAACGCATGATCTTCGGCGGCTTCGACGTGCTCGTACGCCTGTAGGTCCGCCCGTCTGCAGCCGGACGTGCTTCCGGCTATCCTGTTCTCCGATGCACATCGGGATTCTAGGGTCCGACCTGGTCTCGCCCCCTCGCCGGGGCGTTCCCCTCGTGGGAGAATCGCGCGGGCGGCGCGATCGTCGCCGACTTGCGGCGGCGAGGGAGTGACGGCAGTGGGAACGGCCAGGCGCTTCTGGAACTGGACCGCCGAGCGCTATTCGCGTCAGGCCATCGCCGACGAGGCGAGCTACCGGAAGAAGCTCGCCATGACGCAGGACCTCCTCGCCCCGCACATGCGCGTGGTCGAGTTCGGGTGCGGGACGGGCTCCACCGCGGTCCTACACGCGCCCCGGGTCCGGGCGTACCACGCGATCGACGTGTCGGAGAAGATGATCGAGATCGCGCGCCGCAACGCTGCCGACGCCGGTGTGTCGAACATGGAGTTCACCGTCGGCACGCTCGAGGAGGCCCGCGTGCCGGACGCGAGCTGTCAGGCCGTCCTCGCCCTCAACATCCTGCACCTGGTCCCCGACCTCGAGAGCACCCTGGAGTCCGTCCACCGCATCCTCGTGCCGGGCGGTCGGTTCTTCAGCTCCTCGGTCTGCCTGAAGGATCTCGAGGGCAGCATGCGCCACCTCGCCCTGGCAGCCCGCTTTCTGCCCTTCCTGCCCACCGTCGCGTCCTTCTCGGTCGACGACTTGAAGGTCCACCTCCAACGCGCCAGCTTCGCCATCGACGACGGCTTCGAGCAAGCACCCGGGATCGTCTTCCTCGTCGCGACGAAGGTCGCCGACGCTCACCCCTGAGCCGATCGTGACGACCGGCGCGGCGACGCCAGCCGCCGCCGGTCCACCGGAATCGACCGATCGGGTTCCGCAGATCGCGGCCGCGCGCTCAACCGGTGGGCGCGTTCAGGTCGTCATACGTGTAGCCCAGCGACTCGAAGCCGACCATCGAGCCGTTCGTGAGGCCCTCCCACGTCATGTCGGGATTGTTCCGGTACTTCGAGTAGGGGTACATCTCGTCGTCCCGGTTCCAGCCCGTGTTCCACCCCGAGGTCGGCTCGTATTGCGGACCGTACAACGTCTCCCAAATCGCCCAGATCCGGTCGACGTTGCAGTGGTGAATGAAGAACGCGGGGTCGTTCGGCGAGCAGTCGAGGGCCGACATCGTGCCGACGAACGTCGAGCTCGTCGAGTTGAAGAGCCCGTCGGAGATGTCGGCGTCCCACTGACCGCCGAGCCAAACGTGGGGCACCGAGTGGAGCTGGAACGGGGAGATCCCGAGCAGATAGTTCCGAAAGCTCTCGTCGTTGTCCGCGTCGAGGTCGTACGGCGACGAGTCGTACGTTTCGACCTGGAGGCAGGCCGCGACGTCGGCGGACGTGGGAAGGTCGACAGACTTGGGACCGCGCACGATGTACGTGAACGGGCAGTTCGACGCGACGTCCGTCCCATCGACCGTGAGTTGCGAGGCCGTGAGGTTCACGGAGAACTCGCTCTTGGCGAGCCGGCTCGTGCTGAGAGAGTAGTTGTCGTCTTCGTCGCCGAGGTACGGCCCGAGGAAGTCGTCGGTGAAGATCACGTCGAGGCTCGAGCTGTCCGTCCAGTCCCAGTAGGGCAGCGCGAAGTCCTCACGGATGTGCGTGCGCACCGCGTTCTCGAAGAGCATCAGGATCTTCCGGTGCCACGGCAGGAACGTCGGGCACTGATGCGAAATGCTGTACCCGTAGTTCAAGCGCGCCGTGAGGACGCTGTCCTGGTGGAACCGGACGAACTGATCGTAGTAGCTGAGCGATGGCTCGAAGGGCGACCGCAGCTCTTTCAGGAGAAGAAACGCATCCAGAAGCTCGTCGCGACGCGCGGCGCTGATGTTCTTGACGTTCTCGCGCACACGGAGCGGTCCGTCGTTCTGCCCGAGCACGCGGTCTCCACACGCGGCCGTGACACACGCGGCCGCGGTTCCACCCAGGCCTGTCCTCAAGAACTCGCGCCGCGTCGTGATCGGCGCTCCTCGTCTCCTACGCATCTTCGTGCTCCTTCCCGCCAGCCATGTGTCTCGCCGTGATCGCGGCGCCTCAGTTCGAAAAGTCCAGCTGGATCTCGAACGTGTTCGCCAGGGCGATCTCGACGTCTCCCGAAACCAGCGTGCAGCTGCGCACGTGCCCCGAGACCGAACGGTCGTCCGTGATGAAGTGGAGGTGCAGGGGGTACTCGCCGAGGCCGATCAGCTCCTCCCCGAGCGCGTACGAGTCCCCCGTGACGTAGAGGCCTGCCTTCACGCCCACCATGGTCGCCGAGAGATCCGCGACCGTCAGGACCTCGGCCTCCTCGGAGACACCCATGTCCACCACGTACTGGATCTCGTCGAACACGCCGCGAAGAACGAAGGTCGCGGCGCGTTCGGAGTCGTCGCTGCCGATGATGTCGTCGAGGACGTCATCGAGAGCGCTTCCACACTCGACCGGGTCGTCGATCGTCGCCTGGATCGACGGATCGTACCCGCTCATGATGCCCGAAAAGGCAATCAGCCCATCCGCCGTGAGCTCGGACACCGCCCCGGTGGCGTCGGTCACCCAAGCGTCTCCGTAGAGGAGAGTCGCCTCTCCCGTGCCTCCGGCGAGCCCGGTGCCGGAGAAGTCCAGAATGCTGCCGGCTTCGGTCATCGTCCCGAGGATCGCCGGATTCGCCGCTCCCCATTGGACGAGGCGGTTCGTGGAGCCAGCCTGGCTCGAGCCCGACACGATCTCCGCGTCGGAACAGCCCGCCAGCACCAGCCCGACCGCGACGAGACCACCCCGAAACATTGCCCCCAGCATCTTTCTCCCCCTGCCCGACGCCCGGCGACGGGCGCGAATCCGCAGGGGGTCTATCGGCACGACGACGAAAAACCTCACCGGGCGTCGGCAGGCCGGGCTCTCGGCTCGGCGACGAGGAAGGGGCCCGCATTGGGATCCGAGAGATCCGCGCGCGAGTGTATTGACCGACGGGGGCAGATAGACTCGGCGCCATGCACGCCCATGCCGACCTCCCCATCGTCGACCTGGCCGACGAGCCGCCGACCAGCGCGACGCTCCTGCGCGGGCTCACCGAGACGGGTTTCTTCTACGTGAGAGACCACGAGGTCCCCCCCGAACTCCTCACCGCGATACGCGCGGAGACCGCGCGATTCTTCACCCTCCCCCTGGCCGAGAAGCGACGGTACGAGGGCTTTCTCCACGGGTACGCGGCCCTCCGGGCCGAGGACGTCGAGTCGGGCTTCGGCACCGGCGAGTATGGCGGCGGCGATCTCTGCGAGAAGTACTCGATGGGCCGGGAGCCGACGGACGCCGAGCGCGCGGCGACACCCGCCTACTACGACGCCCCGCAGGCGCAGACGTTCTTCGGCGAGAACGTGTTCCCCGACGAAGGATTCGCCCGTGTCTGGCGAGACTACTTCGACCACATGGAGCGGCTCTCGCGGCGCCTCATGGCCGCCGTGCGATCCGTACTCGGCCTTCCGGAAGACGAATGGAAGCAATGGCTCGACCGGCCCGCAGACATGCTCCGATTCCTCAACTATCCCGAGATCGAGTCACGCGGATTGCGCATGGCGGCGCACTACGACGACAACCTCCTCACCCTGCTCCACCAGAGCCGGCCGCCCAACGCGTTCAGCGCCCTCCAGGTGATGCTTCCGGGCGAGGACGAATGGAGGTCGGTCGAGCCGGACGATCGCACCTTCGTCGTCAACGTCGGCAGCTCGCTCATGTACTTGACGAGCGGCCGGGCGATCGCCACCAAGCACCGGGTCCTCAACCCGCCTCCCGAGAAGATTCGCGGCGGAGCCCGCACGAGCTTGGTCTTCTTCCACGTCCCCAACTGGGACTGCCCGCTCCGGCCGGTCCTCCCCGACGCGATCGACCACTCGCTCGGCCAGGGGCGACCCGCCTTCGACTTCGATGGTCTGCGCGACGCCGACGGCACGATTCCCTACTACCGTCTCCTCCAACGAGAGTCGGAGCTCGGTTTCACGAAGTAGCCCGGGGGAGCCTTCGACTCCGGAACGGGCGCTCGTTGCCTCCGCGGGCCGAGGTGTGCCAGCTTGGCGCGCAGGGGGTGTCCCATGGGAACGACGACGGGGATTGCGCGACTCGGCCTCTGGCTCGTGCCGGCGCTTCTGATCGGCTGCGGCGACGGTGCGACGCCGCCCACCACGACGACCACTCCGCCTCCGGGCGAAGTGCCCCCGCCCGATCCCACGGATCCCGGCGATCCGTCCGATCCCGGCGATCCCAGCTGTGCCGAGGCCGGTGAGTACTCGGGAACCTTCGAGGCGATCCAGGACGTGATCTTCGAACGCCATGGCTGCACGAACGACGTCTGCCACGGCAGCGCCGCGGCGGGCGGTCTCGATCTGTCGCCCGACGTCGCCTACGACAACGTCTTCGGCGTGCCGAGCAGTGGCAGCGGCCACCCCCGCGTCACTCCGGGCGACCGCGCGCGCAGCTACCTGTGGCTGAAGCTCGCGGCGAAGACGAATCCGGGCAGCGTGGAGATCGCCGGATCTCCGATGCCGAACAACCTGCCGGCGATCAGCGCCGACGAGCTCGAGCTCCTCCGGCTGTGGATCTATGCGGGCGCACCACGCGAGGGCACGGTCCTCGGCTCGGAGGCCCTCATCGAGGGCTGTCTCCCCGAGATCACTCCCATCACGATCGAGCCCCTGCCCCCGCCGGAGCCGGGAACCGGCATCCAGTTCCGCATGCCCCCGTGGACGATCGAAGCGGGAGGCGAGTTCGAAGGGTGCATGGCGACGTACTTCGACTTCACCGACCAGGTGCCCGACGGCTTCCGCGACCCCTCCGGTACGCGATTCCTGTTTCGAGGGTTCGAAGTGCGCCAGGATCCGCAGAGTCACCATCTCCTACTCTACTACCCCCGCCAGAACCTCGAGCCCGAAGGGGTCGACCTCGACCACGAGGCGTTCGGAACGTGGACCTGCTTCGGCGGCGCTCGGGCGGGCGAGGAATGCGAGCCCACCGATCTCGAGTTCTGCGGGGAGGGCTCCGTGTGTACGAGTCGCATGGAGCCGTCGTTCGCGTGCTCGGGCTACGGCCCGCCCGACGGGCTTCCGGACGAGATCGTGGGCGGAGCTCCGTCGGCGCAGATGTTCTGGAGCTTCCCGGACGGTGCGTACTCGCAGCTCACGATGAAGGGCGTGATGTACTGGAACGCACACGCCTTCAACCTGAGCTCGGAGGACCACCTGATGCAGGGACGCGTGAACTACTACTTCGCCGGGAATCAGGAGAATCAGATCGTTCGCATCAGCAACTTCGGCGCGATCTTCGCCGGCAACAACCCGCCCTTCACCAAGGAGACCTTCTGCAACGACCACGTGTTCCCGGTGGGGGCGCGCGTGTTCAACCTCTTCGGACACAACCATCGCCACGGCGAGCGGTTCTGGGTCACGAGCCCGGACGGCACGCTCCTCTACGAGAACTTCGACTTCAGCGATCCGGTACAGGCGCGCTACGATCCGCCGCTCGAGTTCGACTCTCCGGACGCCGCCGATCGCACGGTCGAGTACTGCATCACGTACAACAACGGGGTCCGGGACGACGGCTCGTTCGACGTCGACCTGGTGACGCGAGCGTCGCACGTCCCAGAGAGCGCGCGCCTGTTCGGTCACTCCTGCAGCCCGATCGCTTGTGTGAACGATGGCATGGTCGGCGAGCCCTGCGGCGGCGAGGACGACGACGCCTCGTGTGATTCCTCCCCCGGCGCGGCCGATGGGTTCTGCGACGCGTGTCGCATCACGGGCGGCGAGAGCACCGAGAACGAGATGTTCGTGCTGTACGGCGCGCTCTTCATCGACCCGACGGTGCCCGGCGCGGAGCTGGACGTCCTGCCCTTCGCCGACGAGTAGGGAACCGCGCGGCCGCTCGGACACCGCGCAAGGAGGGGGTGCGCGTTCGCTTTCGGGTGGTTGCGACGTCGGCAGAAGACGGCCAAAAGGGCCCGGGGGCGCGCGATGCGGGACGGCAAGGCCGAAGGACGGGCGAACCGTCGAAAACGCGAGACACGTGCGCGACTCCTGCGCGCTGCGTTCGACCTCATGGCCGAGCGCGGCAAGGATGCCGTGGCGATCAACGAGATCACCGAAGCCGCCGACGTCGGGCTCGGGTCGTTCTACAACCACTTCGACTCGAAGGACGCGATCCATGCGGCCTTGGTGGCCGACGTGCTGGACGGCTTCGGTCGGGCTCTGACGGCGATTGCCGACGCGCTCGACGATCCCGCCGAAGTACTCGCCGCATCCGTTCGTCACGTCGTGCTGCGTGCGCACGAGGATCCCCGCTGGGGACGATTCCTCCTCGCACACATGCTCTCCCTCTCGACCCTGGCGGAGGGGATGGGACGCTACCTCGTCCACGACCTCGTGGTGGGCCTCGATGCCGGTCGATTCCGGGCGACCGATCGGCTCATGGCCGTCGTCGCCGTCGGAGGGGCGGCGGCGGCGGCGGTGGCGGTCGCCATCCAGATGGCGGGCAGCGAGCCGCGGGATTTCGGCGCCGTCGAAGGCATCGAGCTGCGGGGGGATCGGCTCCCCGAGCGAACGGCCAGCGCCGCGCTGCAAATCCTCGGCATGCCGGCGGAGGAGGCGGACGAGGTGGCGCGTCGGCCGCTCCCGCCCGTGGCCCTCCCCATCGCCTCGTAGGGCTCTGGGTCGGTGACTCGGAACCGCGGCGCCCGAAGGGACCCGCGGCCGAAGCCTCTGGCGCGGCGAGGCCTCGCGCTCGGCGCACAAACCGCTTCCCGGAATCTCGCCCGCACCGTTTGACTCACCTCTCCGTTTCGACCCATCATTCGAAACTGAATAAATCCTCAATTATGAGGAAAAGCTCGACATGGAAGTTCGTCGAGCCGAGGCGATTCGGAGGTGAAGGATGAGAGGATGGATGGCAGTTGCCTGCGCGACGTTGGCGGTTCTGGCCGGCTCCTACGTCGGCGGCGTGCTCGGAGAAGGCGGGGCGTCGTCGGCAGCGCGGCTCCCCGGCGCCCGCGGGGGTACCTCGGTCGGCGTTCGGCCGAACCCGGAGGAAGAGGAGAAGGCGGTCCATAGCGTTGCCTGCGCCGTGACGATGGCGTCGATCCTTCCCGGACCGGGCTTCGGAGGCGTACCGGGCGATGCGGGCTTTCCGCGCTTCGGGATCCCCGAGGGAGAGACTCCGATGCGCGTGCGCCGGTCCTGGTCGTCGCTCAGCGAGGAGGAGCAGCGCGAGGTCATCGACGCGTTCGTTCTTCTCAAGCTCACGACGGCCGACGATGTCGGCGAGCGCGGTGCGGAACGCGCCAACTACGAGAGCTTCTGCGAAGGCAGCTACCCACGGAACCTCTACGACTTCTACGTGGAGGCTCACCTGAGCGCGTTCTACTCGGTGCACACGCCGGACATGAAGATGATCGAGCACCCGCACATGGGTCCGCAGTTCCTGCCGTGGCACCGGTACCTCCTGTTGCGCCTGGAAGCGGACCTCCGCGAGGTGAGCGGAAACCCCGACCTCGCACTGCCCTACTGGGACTGGGCCGATTGCCGTACGACGGACACCGAGGGCGTGAACGAATGCCTGGAGATCTTCCGGGAGTCCTCGCTCGGATCGCCCGGAAGCTGCGACAGCAAGGACACGGTGACCGGCTACCTCGTCGACCAGGGGTTCTCCGTCAACGTGTACGCGAGCAGCAATCGGGGCGAGAGTGCGTACAGCTCGACGACCCTCGTCTGCACGGAGAAAGCTCTCGAGCGCAACGTGGGGTGTACGTTCATGAACGGAGGCCAGCCCCCGTCGGCCGCGGACGAGGCGGCGATCTTCGCTCGGCCCCTCTACGACGTGCCTCCCTATGACAGCTGCGGAAGTGACGAGAACGTCTCGCTCCGCCAGTACGTCGAGGGATACACGACCTCCGACATCAACCCGGCATGCGTCCTCGGCGGCTGTCAGATGCACGGCCTCGGACACTTCTTCGTCGGCGGGGACATGGCCGCGACGTCGGCACCCAACGATCCGATCTTCTTCATGCACCACGCCAACGTCGATCGGATGTGGGCGAACTGGCAGGACCGCAATCTCACCGCCCCGAAGACGTCGGCCGACTACGGAAACCCCGGCTATCCGGCCGCCTGGCGAGGCGCGCTCTTCAACTTCCACCAGGTCCGGGCGGACGAGATGTTCGACTTCCGGTCCCTGGGCTACCGCTACGATTCGAACCGAGGCGGTGACCTCCCGGCGCCGCCGCCCCCTCCGTGTGCTGAGGGGAGCAAGCTCTGTCCCGAGGGCCAATGCGTTCCCGCCGACGTCGACTGCTGCGGAGCGTCGTCATGCGCGCCCGGGCTTCTCTGCGCGTCCGCAGACGCCGGGCGCTGCTGCCCCATCGGCAAGCCCGTGGCCTGCCCGGATCCGCGCTTCTGCGTTCCCGTCGGCGCCCAGGATCTCTGCGACTCACTGGCCGAGGTGCCGCCCCACCTCGAACCGTGAACCCCTGGGCGTCACTCTCCGATCACGCGCACGTCCGCGGCGTGATCGGGGAGTGGGCCCGAGGAGACCGGAGTGCGCTCGCTGCCGCGGCATGCCGCAACCCGAAGGGAGCACCCGCCCCTACCGTACCGGCGGCCGCACCGGGTGCCACGGCAGCGCACGAGGGGCCGGACGCATCCCGATGTCGACCGACGCGAGCGGGCGCCCGCCCGCACCGGCGGACACGCCGGCGGCGACGACTCTCACTGCGTCTCCCCGGCGAGCCGATCCAACGCCGCCCGGGCTCCGACGTGGCCGGGGTCCAGGGCGAGGACACGGCGATGGCGCCGGCGCGCCTCCTCGATCGCCCCGCGTCGCTCGAGAACGATCCCCAGCCGGAAGTGGGCTTCGACCCCGAGGCGGTTCGCGCGCACGGCACGTCGGTAGTGATACGCGGCCGCCGCGAGACGGCCCTGGTCCTCGTAGATCATCCCCAGCCCGAACCAGGGGGCTTCGCGCTGCGGGCGCAGCCGTGCCGATTCGCGCAAGAGCGCGATGGCCTCGCGAGTCCGTCCACGCCCCGCGAGGAGAAGCCCGAGATTGGTCATGCTGTTCGGCTCGGAGGGACGGATGCGCAACGCCTCGCGGAGGTGGTCCTCGGCGGCGGTCAGCCGCCCCGTCTCGAGGAGAACCGCGCCGAGGGACGCGTGGGCGATGTAGTTCTCCTCGGTCACCTCCAGCGCGCGGCGGAACAGCGTCTCGGTATCGCGCCAGTACGACACCTGGACCCAGGACACCCCGGCGTAGAACACCAGGACGACGACGGTCGCCGCCGACACGAGCGCCGGACGGATGCGCGCGCGGCGCGCCCGGTCGGCGATCTCCCACACGACGGCGACGAAGATCCCGATGAGCGGGATGTAGACATACCGGTCGGCCATGCCGTGCCGGGCGTTCTGCAGGATCTGGATCATCGGGAGCAGGGTGCCGAGGTACCAGAGCCAGCCGACCAGCAGGTGCGGCCGTGACCTCGCCTGTGCGAGCACGAGCCCGCTCACGAGAGCCAGAGAGGAGGCGTAGCCGAGTGTCGCCCACCCGCTCGGCGCGCCGGGGTGTGGGTAGAAGGCGGCCAACCCGAGCGGAGCGACGCTCCGGCCGAGGTAGGACACGTACGAGCGGAGCGCGTTGGGAACCGTGACCCGAAGCGGCAGACTCTCCTCGACGAACGTCGTGCCTCCACCGCTGGCCCACAGAGTGACGGCGGCCACGAGCAACGCCACGATCAGGAACGGGAGCTTCTCGCCGAGAAGCCGGCCCGTCGAGACGAGCGGAAACGGCGCCGACTCCGCGGGGGGCGCGAAACGTGCGCGACGCAGAGGCCAGTAGTCCAGGAGCAGGAGCGCCGCGGGAAACGTGACGACGGTGGGCTTGGACATGGACGCACACACGAAGGCAACGAACACCCCGAGGTAGCGAGCCGCGGACGGCCGCCGCGCGTAGTGCACGTAGGCCCCGAGGCCGAGGCACCAGAAGGTCGTGCTGAGGACTCCCTTGCGCTCCGCAATCCAGGCGACCGCCTCCACGGCCTGCGGTTGCAGGGCGAACAGCGCGGCGACGGTCAGGCTCTCCCAGAAGCGTCGCGTCGCGAGGAACAGGGCCGCCCAGAGAGCGTAGGTCGAGACGAGGTGGAGAACGACGTTGACGACGAGGTGACGTCCGGGGGCGAGGCCGAACATCTCGACGTCCAGCATGTGCGACATCCACGTCAGCGGGTGCCAGTAGTGCGCCATCCGGACGTCGACCAGGGCCCACACGATGCTCCCCGAATGGAGCCCGGACCTCACATACGCGTTCTCCGCGACGTAGAAATCGTCGTCGAACGAGAGGAACGAGTGATCGACGACCTGCGCATACACGAGCACGACGGAAAGCCCGAGGAGCGAGAGCGCAACGGCGCGCAGAGCGACGGGAGGAAGTCGCTCGTTCTCTCGGGCTGTTTCCGGCGCAGCGATCGCCATCCTCGATTCGCCCGGATACGGCGAAGCTCCGGTCTAGCACACTCCGTCGAGGACACGTGGGACGGGCGGAGCCGACGCGCTCCAACGGGAAAGCGGCCAGCGAAGCAAACGCGGCCCGGCAGCGCTTCGTTCGGCCGGAGCGCCGAGAGTGCCTTTCGGCCGCTGCGACAGTATTCAGAACCGGTGGCCATCGGGTTCACGGAGATGTTCCGAGCGCGGGTGGTGAAGGGGCGATCGTGCGAGCAGTCGCGCTGACGCGCGGAGCGGGTGCGCTCCTCCCCCTGGTGCTCGCCGGTGCTGCGGTCGCGGCCGCGGGGGACCGGGCGCCCGGGAGCGAAGCTCTCCGCGACGCACTCGCGGATCCCGCTTTTCGGGCGAGTCCCGAGATCCGGCTTCTCTACGCGGCACGGGACGACCGCCCGTTGTGGACCGACGCGCGGCGCGCCGGGACGATGGTTGCGCTCCTGTCCGGGGTCGCCTCGTCCGGCTTGCGGCCGGAGGACTACGATGCGCAAGACCTGGCGGCCCGGCTCGCGCGTCGCGACGACCGGCGAGCGAGTCCGCGCGAGGCCGCATCCTTCGAGGTCGCGTTGACCGAGAGCCTGCTGCGACTGGTCTCGGATCTTCACTCGGGACGCGCCCCGCCGAAGCGTGCCCTCACCGGACCGACCCCCGGACCGCAGACGTTCGATCCCGCATCCGAGGTCGAGGTGCTCGCGATCTCGAGCGATCCGGCCGGGCGGCTCGCGGCACTCGAGCCGAACATCGGGGTGTACGGCCGTCTCAAGGGAGCGCTTCGAGATCTGCGGGCGCATCGCCCACCTGCGGGCGACACGGAGATCCCGTCGTTCGACGTCCTGCGCCCCGGCGACCGTCACGAGGGGATCCCGCTCCTGCGACGCCGACTCCGAGAGCTGGGAGATCTCGGAGCCGTCGAGGCCGACGACCCGCGCACCGAGTACGAGCCGGCCACCGTGGAGGCGGTGCGGCGGTTCCAGCGCCGGCACGCGCTGACGGTCGATGGAGTCGTCGGGCCGAAGACCCTCCGACAGCTCCGCGTCCCGATCGCGCGCCGAATCCGCCAGATCGAGCTCTCGCTCGAGCGCCTCCGGTGGATCCCCGACGACCTGGCCACCCGCGTCGTCATCGTGAACATTCCCGAGTTCAAGGCGCACGGCGTCGATCGGCGGCGGGGCGTTCTGGAGCTCCGGACGCCCGTCATCGTGGGCGCCGCGGCGCGCCGCACCCACACCCCGATCCTTCGAGCGGAGATGACTCGTGTCGTCTTCCGACCCTACTGGAACGTCCCGCCCAGCATCGCCCGAGGCGAGCTCACGCCCAAGGAACGCCGCTCCCCGGGAAGTCTGGAACGGGACGACTTCGAGCTCGTGAGCACGGGCGCCCGATCCGCGGTGTACGCACCGACGGCGGAGAACCTGGGCGGGCTCGCGTCGGGCGCGTTGCGCCTCCGTCAGCGACCCGGACCGAAGAACGCGCTGGGTCGGGTGAAGTTCATTTTTCCGAATCCCCACCACGTGTACCTCCACGACACGCCGGCACGATCGCTGTTCGCGCGGAGCCGGCGAGACTTCAGCCATGGCTGCGTCCGGGTCGGAGACCCGGCCGGCCTGGCGGAGTTCGTGCTCGGGCCCCAGGGTTGGACGCGGGAGGAGATCGAGCGGGCGATGCAGGGGCCGGCCAACCACTCGGTCCGCCTGCGGGAGCCCGTGAGCGTGCTCCTCTTCTACACGACGGCCGTCGTCCAGGGCGACGGCGAGGTCCACTTCTTCGACGACATCTACGGCCTCGACCGCGTGCTGGAGGAACGCCTCGAGCGGGCGGCGCGGCGCCGTCTGGGATCGGGCCGGTCCACGTGATATCCCTGCGAGCTTCGGTGGAGGGGTGCATGGGACGAACGATCTTTGCAGTGGTGGTGGCGTTGGCCGTGGCATCCGCCGCAGCACGACCCGCCGAGGCCCACCATGGGCCTCGAGAGGAGGTCCTGGACCTCGCCTTGCGTGCCTACGGCTGCGGCTCGGAAGCTGGCCACTTCCAGAGCCCCGTCCTCACCGTGATCGACTACTCCCTGCCGTCGTCGGAACCGCGCCTGTGGGTGCTCGACGCGCGGACGCGCGAGATCCTGTTCGAGGAGCGGGTGGCTCACGGACGCAACACGGGACTCGATCGCGCCACCGCCTTCTCCAACGTCGTCGGCTCGAAGCAGTCCAGCCTGGGCCTCTTCCGGACAGACGAGACCTACGTCGGCCGACACGGCTACTCCCTTCGACTGTCGGGCTTGGAGCCGGGCTGGAACGACCATGCGCGCGAGCGGGCGATCGTGATCCACGGCGCCAAGTACGTGAGCGAGCAATTCCTCGACGCCCACGACCGCCTCGGACGAAGCTGGGGGTGTCCCGCCGTCCGCCCAGCGGTGAGTCGGCCCTTGATCGATCGCATCAAGAACGGGTCGGCGCTCTTCGTCTACTACCCGGACGAGACGTGGCTTCGCTCGTCGGCCTTCCTCAGCTGCGATCGTCGCCTGGCAGCGCGCTGATCGACCCGTCGGCGTTCGAGCGGGATCGATCTCGAGCGCGCTCACCGCGCCTGCGACGAGCGCCCGCTCAGCGAAGGTTGCCGATGACGTCCGCCGAGAGCTTCGACTGCTTTTCCACGAGCATGCCGTCGGTGTGGAAGGCGTCCTGAGCCTTCGCCTGGCTTCGTTGGAGCCTCCCGATCTGTCGAGCGGTGAGTTCGAGGGGATTCGTCGAAGGCTGGATCCCCGGAGAGCGGAGTCGGGTGTTGCGGATGGCGCGCGCCGCCATTCGATTCGACTGCCGAACCAGAGTCGACGCCGTCTGAACAGGGCGAAGCGTCTTCTGGACCTGGCGCTCCGCCCAACGCGAGCTCGAGAGCTGCAGATCCGGATTCGCACCCGGGTCCGCCCGCTCTCGCGTGCCGTAGGCCCCGACCACTGAAACTCCGGGGAAGAACCGAACTCCCCCGCATCGCGGGCTCAGGGGCAGTTGATGGCGCCGTCGTCGAACAGACTGCTCAAGAGGTTCTTCTCGATCTTCGCGGTCGTGCAGTCGAAGTCTTCCGCCCACACGACATCGCCGCAATTCACGTCGTCGGGACGGTTTCCCAGGGACGTGTTGCGCTTGAAGGTCAGCCCGGAGTCGGGCTCGATCCAGAAGCCGGTACACGCGGACATCGCGACGTTCCGGACCCACTTCGCGTCGGTTCCCCCGACGATGAACGCGAAGCTGCACGCCGAGCGGTTCTTCACGACCTTCGATCCCGTCCCGCCCACGACGAACCCGGTCCCCGAACGACAGGTGGCGGTATTCCCCGTAACCGCGGTTCCCGCCGTCGCGGGACGAACATTGATCCCAACGCTACCGGAGGAGTAGTGCATTCCGATGACGTTGTCGCTGATCCGGTTGTTCGCGCCGGATCCCACCCAGATGCCGGTCGCCGAGAGATCCGAGTCCCGAGTGACGTCGACGACGCAGTCCTGAACGCGGTTCTTGTCTCCCTCGATGGAGAGCGCTTTCGAGCCCGCGCTGATCGGAGCGTCGGCTTGCACCCGGGCGCTCGTCCCGCGGACCGTGTTCTTGTCCCCGGTGATGGAGATCGCCAGCGCCGGCAGGCCGTGAATCCCGAACGTCTTGGCCGTCACGTAGACGTCTCGAATCTGGTTTCCGTCGCCGGCCACGACGATTCCGCCGGTGCAATTCTCGACGCCACCGTTCTCCAGCACGACGCCGTCTCCGACGATGTTGATCCCCGTGCTCGGGATCGCCACGAACGGATCCGAACACCCGATCACCACGCCGTTCATGTCGACCTTCGCGGGGCCCACGATCGTGAGAGCTGCCGGGAGACCCGTGCATTGCGATGGAAAGTCGAGGGCGGGATCGAGCTTCGTGTCGGACGTGATCGTGTCACCGCAGGTGACGGCCCACCCGGGCGAAGCTTGAACGACCGCGAGGAAGACTGCGGCAAGGAACGAGAGCCGATACGCGCCAAACATGATTTCATCTCTCCTCGAACACGCTCGGACCAATCGCGAGTCGTCGCCCGCGGGAACGCCCGACGCCGCGGCACCTCCAGTGGCCGCCAGGCATCGTAGCCAGGTCGGTGGGTTTTGGGGTCGACCCGAGGTGCTATCGCAGCTGCCCAGCGACGAGCAAGCTCGATTCGACCACCGCCCGGCCATGCGAGGCTTGCCCACCGGCGGCCCGCCCATCCACGCCGCGCACGGCTCCCGAGCGTCCGGTCACTCCAGTGTCTTCGTCGAGGGGATGCAGAGCTCGACCTCCTTGATCGAGTCGATGCTCCCCGCCTCTTCGAAGGAGTTCGCGACGTGGATCCCGGCCCGCTTCTCGTGCTTGGCGGGCTTCGGATCGATCGCGACGCCCTTGTCGTCCGGATCGAGCGGGCCGCAGCCGTCCTGCGGGACGTTTCGCTTGGCGATCTTCGCCTGGTAGCACACGAGATGATCGTCCGGATTCCGGATGACCACCGGCGCGAGGGGCTTCGCCGCGCCTCGATCCGGCCCTGCGAGCAACGTCGGCGCGCCCGACACCGCCACGGGGTTGCAGAGCTTGGTGACCTTCTTCAGGTCGTACCGCCGCACCTGGAACTGATCCTCGACGTCGACCTGCATTCCCTTGGGGAACTTCGGCAGCTTCGTTCCGTCCTCGAGCGCCTTCTGCAGCTTCGCCTTGTAGCAGAGGAAGTGGTCGAGGTTGTGGCCGAGCGGGGGCGCCGTGGGAGAGACGAGGTCCTTGGCGGTCGGCACGAGAAGGCTGAGGGGCTTCCCGATCTCGAGGAGGACGTCGCTGCACTGGTTCACGACGCGCACGTTCGAGAGCCCCTCGAACGCGAGCGACCCCTTGGCCGGCTTCACCACGTACTCGGCGAGGTGGGTCTTCTCGTCGATCCGCCCCTCGCCGTTCTTGTCCGCCGGCAGCAGAAGAGCCGACGGCTTGAGCACGTCGTAGTCGCTCGTCCGGAATTGATCGGCCAGGGCGACCGGACCGAACTTGACGAGCTTCGTGGAGCCCTTCGAGGGCTTCGTCTTGTACCCGAGGAAGTGCTCGGGCGGCAGAGCCGCACCGACCGCGTAATGGGCGAAGACTCGTTCCGGACTCAGCTCGCCGACGTAGATCGCCGCCTCGTCGACGCGCCCCAGCCAGGAGCGATCGACGAAGTTCCCCCATCCCATGCCGACGCGAACGTCGCTCATCTGCGACGGAAAGAACGTGTTGGAGGCTTCGAAGGTCTTCTGGCCGTCGAAGTAGCCGGTCACGGTTTCGGCCACGGTGTCCCAGGTCGCGACCACGTGATGCCACTCGTTTGCGGTCATCACCGCCGCCGGAGCGATGCCGCCGCTGAACTGGGGCTGCGTGGTCGACGCATCGTCGCCGAGGTAGATCACCATGTGGCCGGCATCCTTCGCCTCGAACCGGATGGCCCGATTCCCCGAGACCGTCGAGCCGAGGGGCCCGGTGGTGAACGGGTTTCGGTTGCTCTGAACCGCTTCCGGATAGATCCAGAACTCGACGGTCCCCTGCGCGGGCAGGGCCCCGACGCTCCCGAAGCGGACCGAATCGAACGAGCCGTCGAAACGGGCCGCTTGCCCGGCGATCCCCGGGGCGCTCGCAGCGAACGAGACGTTGCCGAGATACGTGCCATCGACGGCGCCGACGCTGGCCGCGGCCGTCGCCCCGGAAGCACTGCTCGCGTCCTCGAACCGCCACCAGTTCGACGGCCCGTCCGCGAGGACTTCGTCCACGTAGGTCGCACCCGATGGGGAGTGCCATAGAGCCAGGATGGCGAGAGCCGCCAGAAGCGCGCGGCACGCGAGCGGAGGGAACGAGAGCCGGAGGGGCCGACCGCCCGGTGTGGTGGGGTTCATGGCCGAAAGGCTACCACGGGGGCACGACGCGAGTCGTTCAATTTCGGTTACAATGGCGCGGTGACGAGAATCGGGCGGCGGCCGTCGCCGGGGGAGAGACACCTTCGGACGAGGCGCCCCGGGACTCCGCCGCGAGAGCTCACGAATGCACCCCACCGACTTCGAAGAGGCCGCCCACACCGGGCTCACGGCGCCCGGCGGTGGGCTCGTCTCCGTGCGATGGCTCGGCACCGCCGGCTACGAGCTCCGATGCGACGGGGTCACCCTCCTGATCGATCCGTACCTGACCCGCGCGGGCTACCGGCGGGTCTTCGCCGGGAGCCTGCGGTCGGACAGGGCGATCGTCGATCGGGAGATCGCGAGCGCCGATGCCATCCTGGTCAGCCACAGCCACTTCGACCACGTGCTGGACGTGCCCTACATCGCGGCGCGCACCGGAGCCGTCGTCTACGGATCACGGAGCACGGCCAACTTGATGGCCGCGGCCGGCCACCCGGCCGAGCGGGTCGTCACCTTCGAGAACGACCGGATCTCGGAGTTGGAGGTGGGACCGTTTCGGATCGAGGCGGTTCCCAGCCAGCACAGCCCCTTCGCGCTCGGGCGAATTCCCTACCCGGGCGACATCCCTTGCACGTGCGAGCTTCCGATGCCCGGTCGTGGCTACCGATGCGGCGACGTCTTCAATTTCGCCGTCCGGGTCGCCGGCAGGTCGTTCTATCACCTCGGCTCGGCCGGTCTCGTCGACGACCTCATCCCGGTCGGCAGGGACGGCGTCGACGTCCTGCTGCTCTGTATCGCGGCTCGCTTCGCCACACCCGATTTCGTTCCGCGGGTCCTTCGCGCGACTCGGCCGCGCGTCGTGATGCCCATGCACTACGACAACTTCCTCCGGCCGCTGGACCGGACGATGCAGCTGCTCCCGCGCACGAAATTCGGGCAGCTGATCGACGACGTCGAGCGGTTCGACCGGCAAATGGTCGTTCGGACTCTGGCGCTCGGCGGGCGGCTGGACGTCACCTGAGCCGCCTACCCCCACTCCGAGGGGAGCCCGTCGTCGCGAAGCGCGTAGAGCCACCACCGGCCAGGAACGCCCTTCAGCTGGTGGCGCCCGCGCCGGTCGAACTCGAGCCCCGAACCGGCGACGACGTCTCGCAGGGTCCGCGAAACGAGGATGTCGTGCGGGCGCGCGTGGTCCATGACACGGGCACCGATGTGGACGGCTACGCCTCGAACCGCGTGGTCTCCGATCTCACACTCCCCTGCGTGCAGGCCGGTTCGGAGACGGAGCTCGAGCGTCCCGGCCTCGGTCCGGATCGCCAGCGCGCACTGCAAGGCCCTCGTCGGGCTGTCGAAGATCGCGAATCCGCCGTCGCCCGCGGTGTCGACGAGACGACCACGGAAACGTGTCACCTGAGTGTCCAGGACCTGGCGGAATCGCGAGGCGAGATCGCGCCAGGCGGCGTCTCCCCGGCTCGACGCGAGACGGGTGGACTCGGCGATGTCCGTGAAGAGCACGGTCGCCAGCACGCGATCGGCAAAGGCCTCCGCCCGCGCGCCCGTGAGGAACTCCTCGATGTGACCGAGCGACTCGTTCGGGCTCTCGTAGAAGAAGAACATGTCCGTGCCCGGCATCTCGATCCGCCGACACTGCGCGATGTTCTCTTCGAGGTACGCCGAATGCGCAGCACTCTTGAAGAAGGGAAGATCCGGGCGGTGCAGCAAGAGCGTGGGGCAGGAGACTCTCGGGAGCACGTGCCGGACGTCGGCCTCGAGGTACGCCCGATACTGCGCCGTCGCTGCGTGCGGTGTGGTCGCGGATCGTTGGAAGCGCGCCGAGAGGCTCAGAAAGTTCGCATCCTTCCCGTGGCTCGGGAGGGTCAGCGCCGCCATCTGCTCCGTTCCCCAGTTCTCGCGGATCGCCTCCGTGACCGCTTCCACGGACTCGGGAGGCTCGCCGCAGGGATAGTCGTCCGCGCTCCGGTAGCGAGCGGTCGCATTGCCGAGAACCAGAGCGGACACGCGCTCCGGTCTCTCCGCGGCGAAGAGCAGCGCCGCCGCCGCCGCATCGCGCTCCGCGAAGATCGCCGCGGTCTCGGCGCCGACCGCGTCGAGCACGGCCGAGAGGTCCTCGGCCCAGATCTCGGGCGACGCCAGGTGCTCTCCCGGAAGAGGGTCCGAGATGCCGGTGCCGCGGCGATCGAAGAGGACCAGGCGCGAGAACGAGGCGAGGCGACGAAGGTACCGCGCGGCCTCGGGGAAATCCCACTGCAGCTCGAGGTGCGTCACGAGCCCCCCGGCGTACACGAGCACGTTGGGACCGTCGCCGAGCACCTGAAACGCGATCGTCGCACCGCCCTGCGTCGGGGTGTACCGAGTCTCCGCCATCCCCCGCCCCACCTAGCACAAGCCACCCCCGGAACCTGGGGGACGTTCGTCGGAACCTGGGGGACGTTCGTTACCTTTTGGGCAGTTGTTACCTTTTTCAGTTGCTACCTTTTGTGGTGCCTCTGCCCGGGGTCGGGGTCGGGGTCGGGGTCGGGGTCGGGGTCGGAAAAGGTAACAACTCGGAGAAGGTAACGAACGTCCCCCCCTCTCCTTCAGAAGCCGATGCGCTTGATCGCCAGGCCATTCGCGCGGGGAGACCACGTGTCGGTCGAGCCGTACTTGACGCCGTCGACGTCGAGCTCCACCGTGACGACGTCGCCTGCGAGAGTGCTCAGGTCGCCGAAGCCACGTGCGCGGATACGCCAGAGCCCGTTCGACTGGAGAGCGAGCCGGACCTTCGAAAGGCCGCCGGCGGTCTTGGCCGCGCTCGACCGAGCGACACAGCTCCGGGCGCTCTTGCAGTCGAGGGAGACCGTATCGTCGAGCAGAACGCTCGAGGTCGCGTCCTCGATCCTGAGCCGTACGAGCGAGGGAAGGGTCCCCCCCGCGGAAGGCGCGAACTCCCCCGAAAGCTTCACCACGTCGAGCCCCCGGTTGCGCAGGATGAGGCGCCCCGGGCAGTGCGGACACGAGACGAGCGTCGATGCGGCCGCCTCGGCCGAAACGGGCGTCGTACCGACGGTCGCGACGTCCTGGCCGCTCCCGTTGTCGAGGTAGACGAGCGAGGGCGCGGCGCCCGTTCCGACCGCGGACAGGTTGACGGGCGATCCCGCAGTGACCGGCGTGCAGACCGAAGCGGCCCCGCTGGTGAGGTCGACCGTCGTCACGAGAATCGTCACGTCGCACGTGTCGGTCCCGGGGTCGTAGGGATGAAGCGGAGCACCGCCCGCATCGAGATCGGCCGAGTCGAGACCGGCCGAGAGGATCTCGAAGACGAGAAAGCCCGACTCGCGACGAGGCGGTCGGATCTCGAGCGTCGGCGTCGGGACGGTCGCCGTGTCGCCGACCGCGACGAGTTCGAGATAGCGATCGTAGATCTGGCCCGTCGTCACGGCGCTCGGCTCGGACGGAAAGCCGGTCAGAACACCGGCCTGCTTCGTGAAACCGCTCGGGCCAACCGGGTCGAAGCCATCGGTGTAGTGCCAGATCGCCGCCTGCACGGCGGCGACATCGATCCGATGGACGGCGCTGAACGGAAGGCAATCGACCCCGGATGGGTAGAACCAGTTCCAGAGCAACCGCTCCGCGTCGACATCCGGGGCCCCGACCTCGACCCCGTCGAAGTCGAAGACGTAGGGCCCGGCGGGACGAAACTGGACCGTTTGCATGACGAGCGGCGACGGTACGCGAGATGCCATCATGACGGCGACGATCCGGTGGGCGTTGTCCCGGACGGCCGTCGAGTTGTAGTCGGCCAGCGTCGTCAGATCCGCCTCCGTGCCCCCTTGGACGCCGCCCGGGCGCGGCGCCTGCGCGCAATATGCCCACTGCGGGTCTCCGGTCGGACCGACCACGGTCTTCGTTCCCACGAAGGTTCCTCCCCACGGTCCGTCGACGCGGATCCCCACGGAGATGCGCGGATAGTCGCGGAGCGTATAGACATCGCCCGGCGCCGCGGCCCCGGTGCGTGGGGAGAGGAATGCAAGAAGCCCCATGGCGCAAAGCCATGCGGCACGCCGCACCCAAGGTCTGGAGATTGCAAGGTCGAGAAGATGTCGCATGGGTCCACCCCCGGGAACGAGCGAAGTGAGGAGAAGGCACCGGCGGCGTCGCGCCTGGTCGAAACACGATACCAGCGAGAACACACCCCTCGCACCCATGAATTCGCGAGCCGACGGGGGGGGGACGTTCGTTACGTTTCTTCGAGTCGTTACCTTTTTCGATGCCCCTGCGAAGCGCGGGAAAAGGTAACAACGGCAGGAAGGTAACGAACGTCCCCGATCTCGGCTTGTCGGGCGCTGCGGCGGTGTGCTGTGGTCGGGAGGGGAGATGCGGCTCTTTCTGGCACTGCTCGCGATCGTGGGCATGAGCGTCGGCTGGCCCGGGCCCGCGGCAGGCCAGTCGTGTGGCGCGGGCACGACGCCCGGGATCACGTTCGACGCGCCCTTCGACTTCACCGGGCCCGGGCGCTCGATGCCGCGGCACACGCGAAGTCCCGACGCGTTTCGCACCTGGGGTTGGAGCTGCGACGACCCGAACGACGAGTTTCCACTGACACAGCGCTGCCAGGTGTGGGACACGTGCTCGGTCGGGGGGCCGTGCAGCGCCAACGTCGCGTCCCCGAGTCCGTTCGTCACCCTGCTCGACGACGCCGACTGCGGAACGGCATCCAGCGACCCGACGGCGGTCGTCCACGGTTTCGACGTTGCCGAACCCGACTACCTCCCCGACCATCGATACTTCTATACCGCGCGATGCAACGACGCCGACGGCAACGCCTGCCTCGTCTCGTTTCCCTTCTGGTACGACACGACGGCTCCGGTCGTTGCGATCGACCCGCTCGCAACCCCGGCGGCGCCACCCAACGGTGGAGCCACGACGGCTTCGACGGCGCACTTCGAGTTCCACTGCACCGACAACTCGAAGGACTACGACTTCCTCGGCGCGCCGGCTCCCGTGGCCACGGCGACGTGCTCCCTCTTCCGCGACGACGCGCTCGTGGTCGCGGAAGAGTGCGCGACGAATCTCGCGGTCGACGGCAGCGAGAACGGCTCCGTGGACTACATGGCCCTCGAGCCGGGTCCGTACCGCTTCGAGGTCACGTGTACCGATCCGGCGATCGACTTCGACGCGACCGGCATCGTTCATCCGGGCAACCAAAGCGCTCCGGCCACGTGGTCGTGGACGGTCGAAGGCGCGTCGGTGCCGCTCGACCCGTACCTCGTCTTCAAGGTGAAGCCGACGAAGGAGCCGGCGAACGCACTGCCCAAAGACGCGAACCTGACGATCGACGACGCCCTTCTCCCGAACGACGACCCGGACGATCCCGAGAACGTGACGCTGCTGAAGGCGGTCGGTCTCGCGCTGCCGTCGGAAGCGGGCGAACCGTACGCGGTCCTCCGGATCAAGGGCGCGCGGGAGGGGGCCGGCGAAGCGCTGCCGAGCGGAACGTTCCCGAAAGCGACAAAGCACGTGAAGCGTCGAGTGTCGCTCGCCAACGCACTCGGGGATGTGGTCGTCGCGACGAAGAAGCCGAAGACCCTGTGGGTGCCCGCGAGCATCGGCGGCGCGGGCGGGCCGCCGGCCGATGCGCCGCACTTCCTCTGCTACGACGTCAAGCCGACGCTGGACGTGACCGCGCAGACCCCGGACAACGGCAAGGGGAAGGGCAAGTTCCGAAAGGATGTGCAGTCGACGTCCGGGGACGACTTCACGCGCGAGGACTGTGCCCTCGACCGGGACGGGAGCCCTTCGTTTCCCGGAGCTGCCGCGGCGGGGCTGTGCCTCTACGACCTGAAGAAGCCCAAGATGCTGTGCCACCCCGCCGCCACGGCGGCTGTCACGCCGCCCCGTGGGACGACGCTGTCGATCGTCCCCTCGGTCCCCGACACCACCGAGGCGCTCCTCTGCTACCTCGCGAAGATCGCTCCGAAGATCCGTGGGCTCGAGGGCAGCGACGCAACCAGTCTCCCCGTGGACACGAAGATCCGCCAGAGCAAGCACGCCAAACGCGCGGGCGCACCAACGACTCCGGGAAACGGATTCCCCTCCCCGGTCGAGGTCGACACGAAGAAGCCAGACCTCCTGTGCCTGCCATCGACGGTCGTGTCGATCGAACCGGAGTGAGCCCCCGGCGCACGCCGAGCCGCGCCTCACGGGATCCCCGGAGTCACTGAGCCGGCAACGCCGCGCGGCAGTTGCCGTCCTGATCCAGCGCGCACAACGAGGCGCGCACGTTCTTCTTTCCTCCCTTCACCTCGACCTCACAGTGGCCGGTGAACGGGAATCCGGCCGAGTTCTCGTTGAACGCGACGACGAAGCCGCCCGGTGCGAGAACGCTCGGGCCGGTCACCGAGGTGTCTTCCAGAAAGGCGGTCACCGTCACCTCGACGTCTTTCGCCCCCACGTTGACCACCGAGCAGGCGAGCCGGTTTCCCGCGGCGACGTCGTGACTGATGCTGGCGGGACCGGCGATCAGGGTCGGGAGTGCGTGGGCGGCGGGAGCCCAGGCGAGGACGAGCGCGGCGAGGATCGAGTGGAATCGAACGGACTTCATTGGAGTTCTCCTTTCAGCGGGGGAATGCACCCCCGGGGGTCGGTCACGGGCACGACGCCTCGCCACGGAGCGAGCGGCCGCGCCTCGGAAGGGGTGTCAGTTCGCGGGCAGAGCCGCGCGACAGTTGGTGTGCTCGTCGAGCGCGCAGGCGGCGCCGCGGAGATCCTTCTTCTTCCCCGAGATCACGTTGAAGCGGCAGTACCCCATCTTGGGGCTCGCCGTGTCGTTCGCGTTGTATGCCGAAGACCTCTGGCCCGGCCCCAACGTGTGCGGGGGCACGATCTCGAAGTCGTTCAGCGCCGCGGTGATCACCAGCTCGATGTCCTTCTTCCCGGTGTTCACCGCGGTGCACTGCAGAACGTTGCCGTTCGACGGATCATCGTCGATCCGCAGCAGCCCGGTGGCAACGAAGGACGCATGCGCCGTCCCGGCGAGCGTGAGAACGAGAATCGCGGAACAGAGTCGAGTGAGCTTCATGAGAGGCTTCCTTTCCAGTCCGTCCATGCGGACGTCTTGGCTCCTCGAACCGTGAATCCCTCGCCGTCGCTCCTCGTTGCGAGGAGCGAGAGCGACGCGGGTCGAAGTGCGCCGTGGAGGTCGGGCAGCGACATCCGGCGGCGCCGTGGGAAGCATCGTTGCGGTCCCGGCGCGGCGCCACGTGATCTCGGAAGCTGCCATGACCGGAACCCTAGAGAGCCTCTCGTCCGAAGTCCTAAGGCGCGGGTAAAGGTTCGGTAAATCGCGGCCGACCGACCGAAACCTCGCGCTCGTCTGCGGATCGGCGGGAGACCGGCGTGGAGCACGTCTCACGTCGTGTGGGGGCTCTCAGGTACCGCGGCACGAGGAAACACCCCGGTACGCATCGAGGAGGCCCCGGAACGAAGGCGAGCGGACGGCGCCGCTCAGGTACGCGGAGAACCCTTCCAGAAACGCCGAGAGATCCACCGACGCACCGGTCAACCGGAGCTCCCCGCGACGAATCGCGGTCAGGAGGTTCGCCTTTCGATCGATCAGGTCCAGCACCGTGCGCCGCGTCGAAACGATGCGAACCCGCGGCGACACGGGGGCCGACCGGATCGCGATCTCCCGCGAGTCACCGACGACGCTGGTGGCGGCCCCGTCGACCTCGATGTGGACCTCGCGGTCGCCGAGATGGCGACACATCGCCTCGTAGGCCTCCGGGCACTCGTGCGCCAAGACCGTCAGGGTTTCCCCGAGAAAATCCTCGAACCGAGTGTTCATCACACGTCGTCGCTCCGTCGCGGGGCGCTCGGGTCCCTCACGCACCGAGC
>JAUIFY010000054.1 GCA_030430245.1 bacterium
CTCGGTGGGCGGCACCGTCCGGAATCGATACCCGGAGTCGGACACGGCACGGCGGAGCGTTCGGGGGCGGGGGCGGACCCGTCTCCAGATACGGTCCGCCCGCCCGAGCCTACTCGACGAAGTCGATGTTGAAGGGAGGCAGGCCGGTGTCGATCGGCGCCGAGGTCACCTCCTCGTCGTCGGCGGCGAAGATCCGGATCCCCGGGTCGGCGAAGTCCTGGCTCGCGAGGAAGATGCGGTCGGTCGAGGCGTCGTACTCGACGTCGGGCAGGTAGGCCGAGCCGGTCGTGAGCGTCGCCTGGACCGTACCCGTCGATGGATCGAATCGGACCAGCGAGTTGTTGAAGTCGGCGTCGGAGACGACGGCGTAGCCTCGGGTACCGGAGACGATCGTGAAGTCGTTGATGTCGCCGCCGAGCTCTGCCTCCGTGATGAAGTAGCCCTCGGCCGTGCCGGTGGTCGGGTCGACGCGTTCGATGCCTCCGTCGGTCGCGCCGAACTCGCCGATCGTCGCGACCACGATCTTCCCCGTCGCGGGATCGAGCGGGAGGCCCTTCGTCTCGCCGAACGGATTCGTTCCGGAAAGCGGGATGCTGCCCGTGAGCGTGTCGCTCGCGGTGTCGATCACGGCGAGGACGCTCGCGTCGGACGGCGCGAAGTTTTCGAGGCGCTGCAAGCTCACGTAGAGTGTGCCGTCGACGAGGACCATGCGATGGGCCTCGGGAATCCCGTCGCCGTCGGCGAGCGACGAGAGATCGATCTCCTGCCGGACGAAGTCCGAGCAATCGGGGCGCGGGTTCAGGTTCACGACGGCGACACCGCCGCCGTAGAGAGCGACGTAGGCCTTGTCGTCGGATGCCTTCTCGATGTCTTGCGGGTTCTTGCCGTTTCCGACCGAGCACTGCCACAGCGTATCGTAGCCGCTCGCCGCGTCGAGCGCCTGGACGTTGTCGGCGCCGAAGCGATTCAGGACGTACACCACCCGCCCGAACGCTCGGGCGACCGAGTCGCTGTGGAGCGTCTGGTCGTCGATCGTCGCCGAAGATGGGTCATCGACGGGAAGCGTCGCGAGCGAGCTGCTCGTGAAGTCCGTGGTGAGGACGACGGCCGTGCGCTCGAGGGGAGGACCCCCACCCCCATCGTCGTTGCCGTCGTCCCCACCGCCACCTCCGCCGCATGCGGTGATCCACGTGACGGCGCCGAGCGCCAGGAGTCGTCGTGCCGTCGTGTCTTCGAATCGCATCAGGAATCCTCCTTCGGTGCACCGTTCCACCGGTAGGCGACGGTGCCGTAGAACGAGCGTCCCGGCAGCGGAAAGCCGGCGACGTCCGCGATCTGGTTGTCGGTGACGTTGCGCGCCTCGAACGTGAGCACGAGGGGCGACCACGGGAGCTGCCACTGCAGTCCCAGCGAGTGGATCAGGCGGCTCGGAACCTCGATCAGGTTCGCCGGATCGAGGAAGTTGTCGGACGTGAACGAGAGCTCGTAGAACGGCGCGACGTCCCAGGGGTGGTAGTCGACCCGGACGTACGCCTCGTTCTGCGGGATGCCGGGGAGCTGCTTGCCGTTGCGCGAGGGCGCCGCGCTCTCGTCGCGCGCGTCCTGGTAGGTGTAGTTCGCGGTGAAGCCGACGCGGCGCCACGCCTCGAACGCGGTCGACACCTCGACGCCCCAGATCCGTGCGCTTCCGACGTTCTGCGGTACGGACGTCCGCTGCGAGTTCTGGAGGAGAAGAATCAGGTCGTCCACGTCGCGCCAGAAGAAGACGGCCTCGGCGCGGAGCCCTTCGACGGGGCCGACCGACGTCGCCTGAGCGACGAGTCCGGCGTCGACGTTCCAGCCCTTCTCCGGTTTCAGGTCCGGGTTGCCGACGATCGAGCCACGGTTGCCGAAGAGCTCGGAGAAGTTCGGGAAGCGGCCGTAGCGCCCGGCGTTCGCCTTGAGCCAAAGCCACGACAGCGCCGTATAGCGCGCGCCGATACGGGGCGTGAACAAGTGCTGCGTGCCGCCACTCGATTCGTCGGTGACGTCGCCGTTCGCGTCGACGAAACCTCCGAAGTCGTCGTACACCATCTCGTAGCGGAGCTGCCCGTCGAGAAGCAGCGTGTCCGCGAGCGTGCTCCAGGTGTCTCCGATCGCGGCGTCGAACGAGATCCGAGACTGCGTCACGTCCATCGGGTCGGTGGCGGCCAGGTCGCGCGGCACGAGGACCTCGCCCGAGAGATCGATGCGGCCCTCGAGGAGGTGGTCTCCGAAGGTCTCGGCGCCGTGTGCGTTCGCGCCGGCGGCGAACGTCCGGAAGCGCGTCTTGCGACGGCCGAGGCCGAGGTCGCCGCTCGGGTCCTCGAAGCGTTCTTCCTCGTAGATGAAGAACAGAGTCGTATCGAACTCGGTCGGCAGGTGGTCGGCTCCGTCGGCGAGAAAGCGGACGTAGCTCAGGTTCCGGAGATCGAAGAGGCTCGCGTCCTCCGACTGGAACGCGCCGATGCCCGGGACGCCCTGGTCGTTGATGAAGAACTCGTTCAGCGCGACGAGCCGGGCGCGGGAGGAGAGGTCGCGCACCGCCTTCAGGATGACGTCGCCCGAGTCGAAGGCGTTGTTCTGCCGGCGCACGCGTTCGTCGTCGTGGGGATTGACGGGTGTGCCATTGTCGTCGTCGAACGGGAAGTCGCCCTCCGAACCCAGGTAATTGAACGAACCGAGAATCCCCCACTCGTCGACTCGTCCGGACGCGGTGAGGCTCGCCTGGCGCGTCCCGAACGATCCGCCGCCGGCCAGGAACGACACCGACGGTTCGTCGGTCGGGTCCTTCGTGATCAGGTTGATCACTCCCCCCAGCGCCGACGCGCCGACCGACAAGGGCGTCGTCGCCCGATAGACCTCGATCCTCTGGAGGGGCTCCAGGGGAAGGTCGGCGAGATTCACCGTTTCGGTCCGCGCGCGGGTGAGGGGGACGTCGTCGAAGTAGATGCGAACCTGTCCGGAACTCGCGCCCCGGACGGACACCGTCGCGAAGTCGCCGAGCCCACCGAACCGACGCACCTGAAGTCCCGCGGTCTCGGCGAGCACCTGCGCGACGGTCTTGAACTCCTCGGCCTGCCGCTCGACCTCGATCACCGTCGCGAAGGCCGTCGCGTCGGCGACGGTGTCGAGCGAACGCTCGGTCACTTCCAGGTTCTCGATCGCGACCGGCTGCTCGCGTGCCGGGGCGGATTCGGCACCCTCGCGGGAGAGGCCCCCGGCCGCCTCCTCGGCGGACGCGCTCGCCGGGGCGATCGCGGACAGGAGGCCGCACGCCAACACCCCTCGCCACCACGGGCACACGCCCGGACGGCCCTTTCGTTCGACTATGGAGATAGGAGACCCCGCGTCCTCAGCATCCCGGAGGACCTCGAGCATCGGCCGCTTCGGGCTAGGTCTCCTGACTCGTCGGCGTCCTACTACGCGCTGCCTTCCCATCCCCGAGGGACAGTGGCCTTCTTGCGCTTTCGTTCCGACTTACAGTGGCGGGAGCCGTGCCGGATTCTCACCGGCTTCCCTGAACCCGAGCGGTCTGCCGATCAATTAGCGAACGTCGCTCGACGGTGTCAACCGATTCCGGGACGACGCTCGTGGGACCCCCTTCGTCCCGGCGGCGAATCCCTCTATGGTCGCCGCGGGCCGATGGCGAACGTGGAGCTGACGTGTCTCGGATGCGGCTCGGACATCGGAGCCGAGGACGACGCGTGCCCGGTGTGCGGGATCGAGGTCGGCGAGAGATGCGGCGCGTGCGAGCAACCGGTCCACGCGGCATTCGTCTACTGCCCGGCGTGTGGCGACGGGATCGGCACGGACGAGCGCAAGGTCGCTCTCGCCAGCTCGTTCCATCGGCTGCGCGAGCAGATGCCCGCGGGGCTCGCGGAGAAGGTGCTCGCGACGCGCGGCCGGATCGACGGGGAGCGCAAGCAGGTCACGGTTCTGTTCTGCGACCTCGTGAGCTCCGCGACGATCGCGGAGGCGATGGATCCCGAGGAGTTTCGCGACCTGCTCGACCGCTATCTCGCGGTCGTGTTCGATCACGTGGCGCGGGCCGAAGGGCTCGTCAACCAGATCGCGGGCGACGGCGTGATGGCACTCTTCGGGGCGCCGCTCGCGCACGAGGATGCGCCGGTTCGGGCCGTGCGGACCGCCATCGCGATCCGAGACGGGCTCGCTGCCTTGAGCGAATCCCTGCGCGCCGAAGGGCGACCAGCGCTCACGGCACGCATCGGTCTCAATACGGGGCCCGTCATCGTCGGAACGGTCGGCGGAGATCTGAAGCTCGACTACACGGCCATCGGAGACACCACGAACCTCGCGGCACGTCTGCAGTCGCTCGCCCGCCCGGGCGCGATCCTGGTGAGTGAGTCGCTGCAGCGGCTCGTCGAGGAGGACTTCGAGCTGCGTCCGCTGGGGGCGCAGTCCGTACGTGGCAAGACGCTGCCGGTCGCCGTCTACGAAGTCGGCGGCGCGATCGCGACGAAGACCCCCCTCTCGGGCCGGGCGGCGCGCTCCGAGGTGTTCATCGGTCGCGACGAAGAGCTCGCTCGGCTCGATCGCGCGTTCGCGCGCGCGGCCGCCGGGCAGGGGCAGGCGGTCGGCATCGTCGGGCATGCAGGCGTGGGGGCATCCCGGCTCGTGACCGAGTTCGTCCAGCGGCTCGAGGAGCGGCCGGCGACGATTCTCTGGGCGCAGTGCTTCTCCTATACGCAGCGCGCCGCGTATCGTCCCTTCGTCGACTCGCTGCGAGCTCACCTTCTTCCGGAGGGAGGCGACGACGCCGAGGTCGCGAGACGGGTGCTTCGCGTTCTCGAGGAGTCGGGGAGCGCCGCGTCCGACGCGCCGGCCGTCCTGCTGCGCTTGCTCGGGGTCGACGCGCCGAGCCCCTCGTCGCTCGAGGGCGACGAGCTGCGCCACGCGACGGTCGATGCCGTGACGGGCTTCCTCCTCGCCGAGAGCCGAGAGGCTCCGGTCGTCCTGGTCCTCGAAGACGCGCAGTGGATCGACGAAGCCTCCCGCGAACTCCTGAACGCGCTCGTCGAGCGCGCCCACGACGCGTCGGTGCTGGTGGCGTGTACGTATCGGCCGGATTCGCCGACGCCCTGGACGCACGACCAGGACGTCGAGGAGATCGAGCTCACCCGGCTCACGCGCGAGGAAACGGCCGAGATCATGCACGCGATCGCCGGCGGGGAGCCGGCGACCGAGGTGGTCGACGCGGTCTACGATCGCGCCGAGGGGAACCCCTTCTTCACCGAGGAAGTCACACGCGAGCTCCTCGAGACCGGCGTGCTCGTCGATGGCGGGGACGGCCTCCTGCATGCGCGCTCGGTCGCCGAGATCGAGGTGCCCGTGACGGTCCACGAGATCGTCGCGGCGCGTCTGGACCGTCTGCCCCTCGAGGAGAAGCGGGTCCTTCAGGTCGCTTCGGTGATGGGACGCCACTTCTCGGCCGCATTGGTCGAGGAGTTGTTGACGCACGACGGAATCGACGTGGGCTCGCGACTCGAGGCGCTGCGTGACGCGGGTGTCGTTCGTCTCTCGAAGAGCGGCGCCGCGCACGACTTCGTCTTCGAGCAGGCACTCACTCAGGAGGTCGCTTATCAGGGATTGCTTCTGAAGCAGCGACGTCACCTGCACAACAGCATCGCCGACGTTCTGTCGCGCCGGTACGGTCCGGAGCCCGGAGAGCACAGCGCGGTTCTCGCGTACCACTATCGGAACGGCGAGAGCCACGAGGAGGCCCTGGCGCATTTGCTCGCCGCGGCGGAGCACGCGGTCGCGGTGCCGGCGTACGGGACCGCGGCGCACCTCTATCGGCAGGCGTGGGAGATCGCGCGGCACGACGTCGCCGACGACGATCGGGCGCGGAAGGCTCTCCTGGCCGGGACGCGGATTCTGTGGCTGGCCGCGGTGTTCGGTGAGGGAACGGAGGTGGTCGTCGAATCCATGGCGGAGGAGCTCGACGAGCTTCTCGCGCGCGTCGGAACGGATGAAGACCGCATCGGTGTCGGTACGTTCCAGGGGCTTCTGCGTGTGTTCGGGGCGGCCGAGCAGCACGTGAGCGGTCTCGAGCGGCTCGACCGCGCGCACGAGCTCGCCCGAAGGGCGGGGGACGTCGAGTGGACCTGGCGCGTGCGTCGCGGTCTCTCGATCGGCTACGCGCTCGATGGTCGCTTTCACGACGCGACGGCCCATGCGGAGCAGGTGATGGAGGAGGTCGGCTCGACGGGCCATCGGGAGTCGCTCTCGGACGTGTTCCTCTGGGCGAAGAGCTCGCGCGACTCCGTCCTCGTGTACCGCGACGAGCTCGACGAGGCGCTCGTGGCGTCCAAGGAGACGTTCCAGCTCTCGGCCGCCGCGGGAAATCGCACCGTCCGTATCATGTCGGCGGGGCAGGTCGCGTCCGTGCTCTTGCTGCGTGGCGACGTGGACGAGGCGCTCGAATGGGCGAGGGAAGGGCTGGCGCTCGCGGCGGCCGTCGGTTCTCGGAGCAATGTGCCGAACCTGGCGGCCATCGCGGTGCTTGCGGGCAGGAGCCTCGACCGTCCCGCGGACGAGGCTCGGCTCCTGCGTCAGATCGAAAACAATCTGACGGGTCAGGTCGGGATTCAGCAGTCGCTGCGATTCGCGACGGAGGCGTTCCTGGCCGCCGGGCACCTGACGCGCGCGGAGCGCGTCGCACAGAGCGTTCGCCGCCGGGCGGGCGGGCGGCTGCGTCAGGCGCAGAGCGCGTCGGATCTCGCCCATGTGGCTCTGCGTCAGGGCGAGCCCGCTTGGAAGCGCGCGGAGTATTTCTTCGACGAGGCCGTGCGCGTCGCTCGCGACATCGACGCGCGCACGACTCTCGCGGCAGCGCTGGCGGGGCACGCGCAACTGCTTCGCGACCAGGGGCGGAAGCGGGAGGCGAACGCCTCGTTCCACGAAGCCGCGCGCATCGCGGAGAACGTCGGCATGCGCTGGCGATTCGACCTGTGAAGCGACCTCAGTCGATGTAGCCCAGCGCTCGGAGGCGCGCCTTCTCGTCGTCGGTCGGCTCGCGCGGCGTGCTGGGCTGCTCGCGCAGCTCGAGCGATGCGGCACGGAGAAGCGGCAGTAGCGCGTCTCGCACGTCGGCCTGCTCGCCGGCCGGAACGAGTGTGGGCGGCGAGGTCCGGTGGTCGTAGAGCTCGACCCGTACGAAGGCGTCGGGCGACTTCTTCGATTCGGGGTGGCCCCGGAGCTCCCAGCGCCCCCGCCGCACGGACGTCTTCTGCGAAGGAGTGACCGTGTACCCGACCCGCACGCGGTCGTCGCTCGGAGCCGGAGAGCTCAGCGCATCGCTCAGGTCGTGCCCGACGAGTCCCTGTGGAACGTCCACCCCGGCGAGTGCCGCGACCGTCGGGAAGACGTCGACGAGCGACGCCGGGGTCTCATTGCGGGTTCCTGCGGGGAGCGCCGGGTGCCGAAGGATCAGCGGGACTCGAACGGAAGGGTCGTTCAACAGCGTCCCGTGTTGGAAGAAGTACCGTCCTTCGCCGAGACTCTCGCCGTGGTCGGCCGTCACGAGGAGCAGGGTCTTCCCGAGGACGCCGTCCTTCTCGAGTGCGTCGCGAAGTCGTCCGATCTCGACGTCGGTGCCGATGATCTCGCCGTCGTAGCGTCGGACGTAGTCGACGACCTTCGCGTGCTTCGGCAGCCGTTGGTACTTGGGAAGGACATCGAAGCCGTAGTTCGTCTCGGCTTGCGGCAGCACGCGCTCGAGGGGCGGCGTTGCCGGGTAGACCAGCGCCTTGCTTCTCGCGGGCGGCGACGAGTTGTACGGCCCATGCGGGTCCATGAAGTGGACCCAGAGGAACCAAGGCTCCTTCGCCGTCGCGAGCCAGGCGATCGCCTTGTCGGCGCCGGCCGTGTCCTTGAAGAACCAGTGGTCGGCGAACGGCTCGAACGTCTCGAAGCCCTGCCCGAAGCCGTTCCGGATGGCCCCGTTTCCGTAGAAGCCGGCCGTCGCGTAGCCGGCGGCGCCGAACGCCTCGGCGATCGTCGCCATCTCGTCCGGCAGCTCCGCGAAGTTCTCTCGCACCCCGTGGCCGTTGGCGTGGCGGGAGGTGAGGAGCGACGCGAGGGCGGGCGCGGTCGTCGGCACGGGTGTGACCGCATCGGTGAAGACCACGCCCTCCCGCGCGAGCCGGTCGATCTCCGGCGACGTGGGGAGCGCGTAGCCGTAGGCGCCGAGGTGATCCGCCCGCAGCGTGTCGATGGTGACGAGAAGCACGTTCGGCTTCTCGCCGTCGTTCGTCACGAGGGACGCCGGCCACGCGAGAGGCGCCGCGACGACGACGGCCAGAGCCGTGATCAGGAGGCCGAGGGCTCTCACCACAGAAGGCGAAGGCTAGCCCGGCCCCCCACCCGGGTCAAAGCGCCTCGGGTGGCTCTCGGCGCGGCCCGAAGGCTAAAGCTCGTCCCATGTACGAGGAGATCCTGTACGAGGTCGACGATCCGGTCGGGACCATCACCCTGAACCGCCCGAAGCAGCTGAACGCCTGGACGGATCAGATCGCGGCCGAGATGAAGCACGCGGTCGGGCAGGCGGAGTTCGATCCGCGCGTCTTCGCGATCGTGATCACCGGTGCGGGCAGGGGGTTCTGCGCCGGCGCCGACATGAACATGCTTCGCGAGATTCAGGCGGGAACGCACCAGGACGACGCCCCGGCGTCGCTGGCCGCCGATCCCGGTCGAGCGGAGATGTCGGACTACCGCGGGGCGTACTCGTACCTGGCGTCGGTCCGAAAGCCGGTCATCGCGGCCATCAATGGCCCGGTGGCGGGGATGGCCGTTCCGATCATCGCCGGCTGCGATCTACGCTTCGCGTCGGACCGCGCCGTCTTCACGACCGCGTTCTCCCGTCGTGGTCTGATCGCCGAGTGGGGATCGAGCTGGCTCCTCCCGCGTCTCGTGGGCCCCGCCCACGCCATGGACATCCTCTTCTCCGCGCGGAAGTTCGACGCCGTCGAGGCGGAGCGCATCGGGCTCGTGAATCGGGTCGTGCCGCACGAAGAGTTGCTCTCGTTCGTGCGGTCGTACGTGAAAGAAATGGCCGAGAACTGCTCGCCGACGTCGATCTCCCTCATGAAGAAGCAGGTGTGGGAGCGCCTCCACGGTCCGTATGGACCGGCCGAGACGGAGTCCGTACGGCTCATGGTCGAGAGCTTCGAACGGCCCGACTTCAAGGAAGGCGTCGACGCGTTCCTGGAGAAGCGGGCGCCCCGATTCACTCGTCTGGGTGGGGCGAGATGACGACGGGCGCCCCGCGCCTCGTTTGGTAGAGAAATCCGATCCAAGAAAACCGGAAGCAAGTGAAGGAGGTCCGATGAATCTCGAGTTCTCCGAGGATCAGAAATTCATCCAGAAGAATGCCCGGGAATACTTGACCGAGCATTCGACCCTGGAGGTCTGTCGGCGGGTGTTGGAATCCGACGAGCCCTACGCGCAGGACGTTTGGAAGGGCGTCGCGGAAATGGGCTGGCTCGGAACGGCGGTTCCCGAGGAGTACGGCGGAACCGGGCTGGGCCATCTCGAGCTCGTTCTGATTGCGCAGGAGGTGGGCCGCGCGCTCGCCCCGATCCCGTTCTCGTCGTCGGTCTATCTGGCGACCGAGGCGTTGCTGCAGTTCGGAAGCGACGAGCAGAAGAAGCAGTGGCTGCCCGGCCTGTGTAGCGGCGAGCGCATCGGGACCTTCGCGGCGATCGAGAAGCTCGGCGATCCGGAGCTCGACGAGGTCGATGCGAGCTTCGCGGGTGGGAAGCTCTCGGGCGAGAAGGTTCCCGTCATCGACGGTGACGTGGCGAACCTCGCGGTCATCCTCGCGAAGGACGGCGATGGTCACTCCCTGGTCCTCGTCGACCTCGCCGGCTCGGGAGTCGGTCGCGCGCCGCTCGAGTCGTTCGATCCCAGCCGCTCGCAGGCGCGCCTGACCTTCGACGGCGCCGACGCCGAGGTGCTCGGCGAGGCCGGGAAGGGGCTCGTGCAGGCGGAGGCTCTGCTCGATCGCGCGGCGGTGATGATGGGGTTCGAGCAGATCGGCGGCGCCGAGCGGGCGCTCGACGTGACACGCGAGTACACGATGGGTCGCTACGCGTTCGGACGACCGATCGCCTCGTTCCAGGCCCTCAAGCACCGCATGGCCGACATGTACGCGAAGAACCAGATCGCCCTGTCCAACGGCTACTACGCGGCCTGGGCCCTCAGCACGGGGAACGAAGAGCTCGCGCTCGCGGCCTGCAACGTTCGCGTCGCCGCGAGCGACGCGTTCGTACTCGCCGCCGAGGAGATGATCCAGATGCACGGTGGGGTCGGATACACCTGGGAGTTCGACTGCCATCTGTTCTACCGCCGCGCGAAGCTTCTCGGCCTGGCGTTGGGCAGTGCGTCCGCCTGGCGCGAGAAGCTGATCCGTCGGTTGGAATCGACGCACGCGGGCGCCGCGGCCTGAGAGAAGCGGAGGACGACATGAATTTCGAAGATACTCCCGAAGAGGCGGAATTTCGCGCGCGTTGCCGGGCCTGGCTCGAGAAGAACGCGAAGCTCCGCGATGCGAACTCCCCGTCCAACCCGTTGGGCGAGCGGGAGACCGACGAGGTCATCGCCCAGGCCAAGGCGTGGCAGGCCAAGAAGTTCGACGAGGGTTGGGCCTGCCTCACCTGGCCGAAGGAGTTTGGCGGCCAGGGGCTGGGCCGGATGGAGGCCGTCATCTGGGGGCAGGAGGAGGCGAAGTTCGAGACGCCGCCCAACGTCTACCAGATCGGTCACGGCATGCTGGGGCCGACGATCATGGCGCATGGAACCCAGGAGCAGAAGGACAAGTACGTCCGCGACATGGCGCGCGGCCAGGAGATCTGGTGCCAGCTCTTCAGCGAGCCGGCCGCCGGCTCGGATCTCGCCGGCCTGCGCACCACGGCCGTGCGCGACGGTGACGACTGGATCATCAACGGTCAGAAGATATGGAGCACGGGTGCCCACTTCTGCGATTGGGGCATGATCGTCACGCGGACGGATCCGGACGCCCCGAAGCACAAGGGGCTCACGTACTTCATCGTGGACATGCGCTCCGAGGGGGTCGAGGCGCGGCCGATCAAGCAGATCAGCGGCGCGTCCGGCTTCAACGAGGTCTTCTTCACCGACGTTCGCGTCCCGGACTCGAATCGACTCGGCGGAGTCGGAGAGGGGTGGCAGGTCGCGCTCACGACCCTCATGAACGAACGCGTCGCGATCGGTGCCGGGGGCGCTGGTGGGGGCTTCGGTCGACTCATGGCGTTGGCGAAGCGCAGTCGCCGCAACGGCAAGCCCGCGCTCGAGGACTCCGCGGTCCGTCAGCAGCTCGCCGATTTCTACGTGACGAGCAAGGGCCTTCAATACACCGGCTACCGAACCCTCACCGCGATCCTGCGCGGGGACACCCCGGGGCCCGAGGGAGCGATCGGGAAGGCCGTCGGCGCCCCCATGATGCAGCAGATGGCGTCGTTCGCTCAGGATCTTCAGGGCTCGGCCGGCGGACTGCTCTCCGAAGGGGTCGAAGGTGGAGACAGCACCTGGCAGGACCTCTATCTCGGCTCGCCGGGCATGCGCATCGCAGGGGGCACCGACGAGGTGCTGCGCAACATCATCGCGGAGCGCGTGCTCGGCCTGCCGCCCGAGATCCGGGTCGACAAGGGCAAGTCGTTCCGCGACATCCCGACCGGGCCGCAGGACGACTGACTCTCTTCTCGGTGATGCCGAGCGCTCCGTCGTCGAGCGCTCGGCATCACCCCATGGCTCTCGCCGCGCCGCTCAGGCGATGGCACCGATCTCGCGCAGATACAGGCTCCCCCAGAGGAACGTCCGCGCGATGTTTGCCGAGAGGGACCCCGGTGCCTCCCGGATCACCTCGTAGTACGCCACGATCTCGAGGACGTGCGCGATGACGAGAAACCAGAACACCACGCGTCCGAGTCGTGCGAGCGGTACCGGCGTCTGTTCGGGAATCGACGCCAACCCCCAGATCCAGACCGCGCCCACCATCACTTGACTCATCGCTTCCTCCCGGGCCTGCGCCCTTTCCCCTTCGTGAGTTAGGAGCATTCTCGGAGCTCACGGAAGAGCGAGTCGGCTGGGCGAGCGTCCGCAGCGCCTGGGGGCGCGTCTGCCGCAGGGGGTGTGGGGTCCTCCGGTGCGTGGGAGCCGGCGCTCGCGAGCCGAGGCCGGAGGCCTCGAAACGCAGGCGCTCTGGCAGGATCTCTAGAGAGTAGCATGGCTAATACGTGCGAGCAGTTTATGGGTTTACCGGTTATCATACTGTGCTCAAAATACTGGGGTCGGCTCGCGGACCTCGGTCGGCGGGAGTTCGAACCCACTCTCACGGGACACCCAAAGAAAGGCCCTCGCATGCCCCTCTCCCTCTTCCGCGTACGCCGTGCGCTCGGCGCCGTCCTCGCCTCGTCGGCGTTGGCCTCCGCGCAGCCGGCGGCCGCGCAGATCCAGACCGAGTTCTACATCCCCATCCCGGAGAACGAGGCGCTGGAAAGCCTCGACGACGTGAACTCCGGGACGGACGATCCGGTTCAGACCTTCGTCTCCATCTCGGTCCCGAACGATTGCCAGGTGTTCTACGACCATTGGGAAGACGGATACGAGGCCGACCTTGCGAACCCGAGTCAGGCGACGTCTCTCTCCTGGGGCAACGGGAACGACGCCGACGGTGTGCCTCCGGGGTTCGCGAGCGATCCCAGTCCGCTCTCCGGCGGGACCGTGCTCGTCCTTCAGAGCTCCGTCGTGACGGGGATGTCGACCGGCGACGAGGACCCGAACGCGCCCGGCGCCGATGCGGCACTGCAGGCGACGATCGACTTCGACGGTCGAGATCGCGTCGGCACGACGTGCGCGTCGTCGATGACCCGTGCCGCCTGGGCCGACGTCGGTACGGTCAACGCCGGTGCGGTCGAGGTGTGGCCCCTGTCGCAGTGGGGCACGTCCTACACCGTGCCGATCGGCCAGAATACGCCGAACGCGGCGAACGATTTCCAGCTGGTCAACCTGTCGCTCATGGCGTCACAGAACGGCACTCTCGTTCAGATCGACCACGACGCCGACGGTTCGGTCGACGTCTCCGTGACCCTGGCTCGGGGAGAGAGCTACTATCTCGACAGCTCCACTCTCGCGATCAACCAGGGTGCGACGATCACGGCCTCCGCGCCGATCCAGCTCGATCTGCTGACGGGAGACGAAGCCTCCAGCTATGCGGGTCGCTGGTACGCGGTACTGCCGGTCAGTAGCTGGGACGGTTGCTACTACTCGCCGACGAACGCGCAGACCCGGCTCGGCTCCTCCGCGACGGCCGCGGTGCGAGCCTTTCTGTACAACCCCGATTCGGCGTCGCTCGAGATCGTCGCGATCGACGGCAATGGGACGACGACCAACATCACCGTGCCCGCGGGCGGGAGCGCCCACTACGACATGCCCACGGCGGCCGTGGGGGCTCAGCTCTGCTCGAGCGATGGTCGCGTCTTCTACGCCGGTGCGTCCGTAGACCACGGATCGGTGACCCACGACTGGGGCTACTACATGATTCCGGAGGCTCTACTGACGAACCAGCTTCTCGTCCCGTGGGCCGACGGCTGCGATCCGACGATCTCGCCCCCGTGCACGCAGAACGGCAGCCCGGTGTGGGTCACACCGGTGTGTGACACCTACGTCTACGTCGACTTCGACCTCGATGGCACGCCCGACCAGGTCGATCTCAACGGCGATGGGGACACGAGCGACGTCGTCGGCGGTCTGAGTGAGGCGACGTCGGACCAGGGGCTCTTCGTCGCCGGACTCGGCCGGATCCTCGTCCACGACCCGACGGACGTCAGCCAGACCGGTGCCTTGATCTACAGCCTCGATGCCGCGGGTGGCAGCGGCGGCATGGGCTGCGACCTGGCCGGCGTTTGGGGGCAGAATGCGTCGAACGCGAACAGCGGATCTCCGTCGCTGGACCTGGGCACCTTGATGATCCCCTTCGGAGGAGATCTCCGCATCGAGAAAGCGACGAACGGCCAGGATGCGGACACGCCGGCCGAGGCCGTACTCGTCTCCGAGGGCAGCGCGGTGACGTGGACCTACGTCGTGACGAATACGGGAGACTTCGATCTCGCCAACGTCGAGGTCCTCGACGACCAACTGCCCGCGTCGGCCATCGTCTGCGACGCGGACAACGTGATCGATCTGCTCGTCCCCGGGCAGTCGGTGACCTGCACGGCCAGCGGTACGGCGACCCTCGGGGCCTATCAGAACGTCGGCAGCGCGACGGGGACTCCGGTGGGCGTCACGGGTTTGCCCGTGCTGTTCGACGTCTCCGACATGGATCCTTCGAACTATCTCGGCGTCGAGTTCGATCTGGCCATCGACAAGCTGGCCGCGACTCTCCTCGTCGATGCCGACTCGACGTCGACCGTCACCGTCGGGGACACGTTGTCGTGGGAGATCGAAGTCTCGAATCCCGGCACGTACCCGCTGACGGGGGTCACGGTCTCCGACGATACGGCCGACACGCTCGCGTGCGAGCGTTCGGGAGGTGCCGCCTTCGACCACGTGGTGGGAGAGGGGCTCGCGGTCGGTGAGGCGATCACGTGCGTTGCGACGTACGTCGTGACCCCGGCCGACGGTGCCGCCGGCCAGGTCGAGAACGTGGCGACGACGAATTCGAACGAGACCGATGAGAAGACCGATACCGTGACGACCCCGGTCGTGCCGGCGGTGCCCGATGGCATCGAGGTCGTGAAGGACGCCGCACCCGTCATCGTCCCGCCTTCCGGTGGCGACGTGACGTTCACGTTCACCGTGACGAACCAATCGGCGACGGGTGCCGTGCTCCTGACGGGCCTCGTCGACGACGTGTTCGGTGACCTGAACGGACAGGGGACGTGCTCCGTGCCGCAGACGCTGGCGGCGAGCGAGTCGTACACGTGCTCGATCACGGAGCCTCTCGCCGGCGCGGCGGGATCGGTGCACCACAACACCGTCACCGCTTCGGGAACCGACCTGACGACGATGCAGCCCGTGTCCGATACGGATCCCGCCCAGGTTCTCTTCCTCAGCGAGGTCGGCCAGGCGTGCAAGCACGCGTGTCCGTCCAAGCTCTTCTTCCGCGACGGTCCGGACTTCTTCGCGACCGAGGCGAAGCTCGAGATGCCTCAGTCTCTGCAGCTCGACTCGCTTCCGTTCTCGATCGCGGTATCGAACGCGAACGGGCTCGTGTACCAGGGGCAGCTCCTCCCGGGAGACCTGGCGCGCAAGGGGCGCAAGTACATCTTCAAGGACAAGGGCGCCAAGACCGGCGTCGGGAGCCGCGACGGGTTCTTCAAGGTTCAGGCGAAGTTCGCGAAGGATGGCCTCTGGCGCTTCAAGATCCGGCTCTACGACGATCTCTCGACGGCGACCCTGGCCGACATGCAGATCATCATCCAGGTCGGGGGCTACATCTTCGCGCGCGACGACACGTGGAGCCCCCATAACAAGGGGTGGCAGCTCCGCCGCTTCAAGTAAGGAGGAAGTGCCAGGCTTCGGCGGGAGTCCGGGTGGGCTCTCGCCGAGTCGGGCACCGGTGGCACGCGACTGCCGTCGCCGGGTGGCTACGACGCCCGCGCCACGAGCGCCGCGACCAGGGAGCGGATCCGTTCGCTCAAATCGTCCGTTGCGACGTCGCCCGTCTCGAGGTCGAAGTCTCCGCCGAAGAACGCTTCGTCGACGGCTTCGTCGATCACGTCCGCGCCGAGAACCCCGAGGGCATGCGCGAGTGCCTCGCGCCCGTCCGCGCCGGCGCGTCCGCCGCCGGAGCCCATCAGGGCGAACGGCTTGTCCTCGAGGAGACGGATGCGCTCCTCGCCCCGAGTCTCCGGGCGCGAGAGCCACGCGAGCGCGTTGGAGAGAGCCGGCGGCACCATCAGGTTGTTCACGCCCACCGCGACCAGCACCGCGTCGGCCGCCGTGAACTGATCGCGGAGTCGAGCGACGGCCGGAGGCCAGTCCGAGACGGCTTCGTTGCGCGCTCCGGAGGCGTCTCCCCCGAAGGGATCCGCGTCCATGTCGTACAGGGGCAGATCCGCGATGTCGGCCATCGCGAGCTCGACGCCCGGGGGCAAGAACCGCTGGGCCGCACGCAGCATGCCCTTGTTGGTCGATGCGCGTCGCAGGGCGCCGGCGATGCCGAGAAGCTTCATCGCCTCACTCCACGCCCGAGTCGTCGAACACGTACCCGTCCTTCGTCATCACCACGCGGTGACGCGGGCCCGGTGCCGAGGCATCGAGGGTGGCATAGCCCGCGTCCCCCTCCCACAGCACGGCGACGCCGTCGTCGCCCGATGCGATCTGGGTGACGTAGTGGCGGGGACCTTCCTTGGGGACGAGTCCGCGGAGCGCGGCGTCGACCGTCGGGTGTCGCGCGACGTAGTGGAGGGTCACGAACGTGGGGGGCACGAGCTCGATTTCTCGCTTCTGGTGCTTGGCGAGGGCGTCGGCCGCCCGGATCCATTGGCTGTCCGTGATCTCGCCGTCGTCGATCGTCACGTCGTGCTGCTCGGCGCGCGCCGCGAAGAACCACGTGCTGTAGCGACGGATGTCGATGGGTGGCGGGGTCCAGTGCGAGAACCACACGAGATCTTCGGGCCGTAGCGCCAGCGACGCTTCCTCGGCGGACTCCCGGACGGCGGCGGCACGTGCGCGCTCCTCGTCCGGGGCGCCGGGCGCGTCCTCGTCGTCGACGCGTCCACCGGGGAACACCCACATCCCGCCGAACGCGATCTTCGAGTTCTTGCGCAACATCAGGGTCTCCGGGCCGTCCGGGGCGTCGCGCAGCAGAACCACGGTGGCCGCGGGGAGGATCACCGAGGCGTCGCCCCTACCTCCCGAGATCCGCGCGTGGAACTTCTCGATCTTGTCGCTCATGGCGTCCTCCGGCCGGACAGTCTGCCAGAACGCGTTCTCGCTCGCACCGCGAAGCGAGAGCGCGCCGATTTCCGTCGTCCGGAGGGCCGCGCCGCGAATCGGGTGCGCCTACGGCGCGATGCTGCTGGGCTTGACCTTGATGAAGTCGTCGTCGCCGCCGGCTTCGGTGAAGTTCAAGGTCGCGTCGGGTGTCGCTTTCACCTTGTACGTGTCGTTGCCGGGGCCGTCGTCGATGTTGATCACGTCGAACCCCTTGGAGGCCTTCACGTAGTAGTAGTCGTCGCCGTCGCCCGCGTCGTCGAAGATGTCGTAGACGTCGTCGCCGCCCTTGCCCTCGATCTTGTACTCGTCGGCTCCCGGCCCGTCCTGGACGAAGAGTGTGTCGGCCTCGGCGCCCGCGCCGAGCCAGTAGGTCGAGTCGCCCGGTCCGTCGAGAACGGTGATCGAGTCGACGCCCCCACGCGTCTTGACGTGGTAGGCGGCATTGCCCGCGACCAGGATCTCGTACTCGCCGCCCCCGAGGTCGACCAGCGCGCCGGGTGCCCCGCGGACCGCGACGCCGGCGCTGACCGTGATCTTCGGCGGGGTCGACGTCTCGTCGATCGTGACGGTGTTGGGGTCCTTGCCACCCGAGCGGATCCGGATCCGTTCGATGGCGTCGGCGTGCGTGGCGGCCAGCAGTGCGGCCAGCCCGAGGAAGGACGTGCAGAGAGCGAAGGTCTTGCGGGTCACGGCGTTTTCTCCAGTCGGTTTGAAGTGCAGAGGGGCCCCTCGCGAGGCTTCCGTGGAGGATACCGGTCCCGGCTCGCCCCGGGCAATAGAGCGTTTTCGGGGCGGCCGTCGGCCCGTCACCCCGCGATGACAGTGGCGGGGGAGATCGCTGTCACCGGCGAGGAACAGTTCCGCGCCCGGGGCGCGAAAAACGCCGGTCCCACGGTGCACGGAAGGTGGCATGCCGGTTGCGCTGTCCAGGTATCGAACGCGGAGAGCCAGAAGGAGGCACCCGATGAAGATGGACAGCATGACGACGCCCGAGGTTGCCAGCAACCTCGTTTCGAGCCTGGGGGGCGCCGAGACGCGCCCGAGCAGCCGCAGCGAGAGCGCCGGCATCATCGCGCCCGAGACGCTGCTTCCCTCGCAGCTCCCCGTGGCCGGTGACGAGCTCGCCACGCGGGCCGGGGTTCGAGGGCTGATGCTCGCCATCTTGGAGGATGCCGTCTACTGCCTGGCCGACGTCTCCAGCGGGTGCGCCAAGAAGCGCATGGAAGCGAGGAAGGCCGAGACCTGGATCCGCGAGCGCGGCGAGGACTATCTCTTCTCGTTCGACGGCATCTGTCGCGTACTCGACCTCGAGCCCGAAGACTTGCGGTTCCGGCTCCTCTCGGTCCCTCCCGAGAGCGCCGTGCCCCAGAAGGGGCGGCGTCGCCGGAGCCACCGGGTCGAGCGCGGCAAGCGCAAGCGGCGCTCGCGCGCGGAGATCGAGGCCGAGGCGGAGGAGCCGAACTACGAGGAAGAGTTCTCGGTCGGCATCGCCAGCTGAGGCGGCGCACCATCGAGCGAGGACGAGACGCGGCGGGTGCGTGCGTCGGGAGAGGGCCGAATCGGGCGGGTTCGGCCCTCTCTTCGTCTGGAGCCTCAGCGGTCGGGGGAGCCGCCCGCGGTCTCGTCCGGCCCCTCGTCCGAGCGCTTCTTTCGCCATGCGGCGAGCAGGGCGGCGAGGAGGCCCAGGGCGATCTCGTCCGCGAGGGGAATGAGGTCCGGCACCACGAGGTCCACCACGAACGCGATCGCGGTGACGAGGAAGAGGACCGGAAACCTCATCCGGGCGAAGAAGGCGACGATCGGAGCAACCAGGAGCTTCATGGGATCGGGAGTCTTCTATATGGATCTCCGACGGGCCGGAATGGCGCGCCCTTCTCTCAAGACTCCGCTGCGCCGCGCCGACACATCGTAATGAGGAGCGCGAGCGCCCATGATTCTGGCCCAGCCTGAGACAGGGATTCCGGACGTTTTTTCGGAGATTGCCGACAAGGGAGACTGCCCCGCGATGGCGCAGGCCATCCGCCAGCTGCACGAGCTGCGGCGGCAGGACAATTTCCCGACCCAGGCCCTGGCGAAGGTCATCCTGAAGGACCCCGGGCTCTCGACGAAAGTGCTGCGGGTCGTGAACTCCGCCTTCTTCCAGACGCGGGGCGACCCGGTCACGACGATCAGCCGCGCGGTCGTGCTCCTCGGCATCGATACGGTCGTGGACCTCGCGAGCGGCATCGTCCTGGTCGAGCATTTCGACGAGCGGGATCCGGCCCTTCACGAGAGCCTGATGGAGTCTCTTCGGGCGGCGACGCTGGCGCAGGCCCTGGGCGAGCTGGCGAACCTTCCGAACCCGGAGGAGGCGTATCTCCTCGGCCTGTTTTCGAACCTGGGCCGACTCTGGCTCGCGGCGCACTATCGCGAGGATCTCGTTCGCGCGGTCGAGATCCACGCTCCGGAGGCCAGCTCGATCGAAGACGCGATCAAGCGCCATTTCGGCTTCTCGCCCGACGTTCTGGCGGCCCAGATCCTGGAGAAGTGGGGTTTGCCGGCGAAGTACTCGAGCTTCTTCCGCCGCAACTCCGACCGGGGCGCTCGCTCCGCCATCGAGGACAAGCTGGTTCTCGTCGCGGAGCTCTCCACGCAGACCGACGACGTCGAGTTCGTCGAGCAAGCCCGCGAGAAGCTGAACCTCTCTGCGGAGCGCTGCCGGCAGGTCCTCGCGTCGTCGTTCGATTCGGTGAGCGATCACGCCGAGGCTCTCGGCATCGGCCCTCCGCCGCCCCGACGCAGGAAGTCCGCACCGAGAGCGCAGCCCAGGCGGGTCGCGGCCGTGCCCCCGCGGGCAGCGCCGGCCTCGGTCGCACCACCGCCGGGGGAGGGCGACGCGATGCTGGGGGCGGGCGAGATCGAGCCGGCGGCGGCGTCGATCCTCGAGACGGGGCTCTCGGGCTCGGCCGAGCGCCGGCGCTCCGACGCGGCCTTCGGCATGCAGGCGGCCGCCGCCATCGCGCGGGCGATCGTCGAGCGGGAGGACCTCGGAACGCTCTTGCGACACGTGTTGGACGGCGTGGCCCGGGCCGGCGGGTTCGACGCCGTGGTGCTCTATCTGGCCGATGCCGCGAAGGAGAACCTGACGGCTCGCCTCGCGACGGGAGAGGGGATCGCCGCGCACCTCGGTGGGCTGGGGGTGCCGCTCACCGAGGCCGGGGGGATCGCCGCCGCGACGCTTCTGGACGAGACCGCACGCGTGGTCGAGGCCGCGTCGCCGGCTCTCCTCGTGCCCACCGGCGCGACGCCGCCCGACATTGCGGTCCAATCGATCGTGACGCACCCGTTGTGTGTGCGCGACCGCTCGGTCGGCGTCTTGATGGCCATGCGCGGCGGCGGCCCGCCGATCGATTCCACCGTGCTGCCGACGATGCAGCTCTTCAGTCAGCTCGCCGCGCTCGCCGTCGACGATCGCGCGTCGGCCCGGTCCTGACCGGGGCTCCGAAGGCGTCAGCCGTCGGCGATCATCGCGCCGAGGCGCCTGAGATGCTCCGTTCCGGCGCCGAGCGTGTACTCGATCTGCTTCGTCCAGAGGAAGTACCGCTGGATGGGGTAGTCGACGTCGATCGAGATGCCACCGTGGACGTGGAGCGCCGCGTGTCCGATGCGGCTGCCTCCGTCGCCCGCCCAGAACTTGGCGGTGGCGACCTCGCGTTGCGACGGCATCTCGTCGGCGAGGCGTGACGCGGCCTGCCACATCGTGAGGCCGATCGCCTCGTTGTCGATGAAGCAGTCGCCGAGTCGCTGGCTGACCGCCTGGAACGTCGCGATCGGTTTGCCGAACTGCTTGCGCTCGGCCGCGTACTCCGCGGTGATCCGCATGGCCGATTGGGAGACACCGAACGCGACGGCACAGAGCGCGGTCCGCGCGCGGTCCAGCGTCCAGTCGAGGACGCCCCGCCCGCCGTCGACCGATCCGACCACCGCGTCTTCGCCGACGACGACGCCATCGAGCGTCATCTTGTATTGCGTCTCCCAGTTGAAGGTCTCCTGGGCTTCGAGCGTGACGCCGCTCGCCCGGGGCTCGACCAGGAAGATCGCGACTCCGCCGCCCTCGAGCGTCGCGGGTACGAGGATGGCCGTCGCCTGCTCGGCGATGGGCACGCCGATCTTCGCCCCTCGGAGCTCGTAGCCGCCGCCGGTCCGCGTCGCCGCCGTGGTGGGTTCGCGCGGGTCCGCGCCGATCTCGGCGAGAGCGGCGGTCAGCAGCCGGCTGCCGTCCGCGACGCCGGGCAGCAGCCGCGACTTCTGCTCCGCCGAGCCGAAGCGGACGATGGGCAGGGCTCCGTACACCATCGTCGGCAGGAAGGGCACGTGGACCACGTTCTTGCCGATCTGCTCGAGGACGAGGCAGATCTCGACGAAGCCCGCGCCGGCGCCTCCATGCTCCTCGGGGATGGCGATGCTGGTGAGGCCGGCCTGGGCGAGCTTCGACCAGGCGTCTCGGTCGATGCACTCGGTCGAGTCCTCGAGGGCTTTGATGCGCTCGAGGGCTCCGTGGTCGGCCAGGATCTTTCCGGCCAGCTCGGAGATCGCGCTCTGTTCGTCGGTGAGAGAGAAATCCATCAGAACCTCGGAGCCACGGGCATGCCCAGGCCGAACATGCAGATCAGGTCGCGTTGCATCTCGTTCACACCGCCCCCGAACGTGAGGATGTGCAGGGAGCGGAGCATCTGGGCCACGCGGCCGTCGAGAACGACATCGGGCGCATCGGGGCGGAGGTTCGCCTGTGGGCCGAGGATCTCGAGCATCGCGCGGAGCGCCTCCAGGTAGAACTCGGTTCCGAAGACCTTGACGGTCGACGCGTGCGCGGGGTCGAGCGGCATGTCCTGCTCGGCGCGCCACGCGACCTTGAAGTTCATGAGGCGCAGGAAGTCGAGCCGGGCGTACGTGCGCGCGACCGCGATCTGCACCCACTCCTGGTCGATTACGCGCGTGCCGTCGGCGCGCTTCGTCTGCTTCGCCCATTCGACGACGCCCTGGAACAGCCCTTCGATCATCCCGGAGCTGCAGAGAGTGACGCGCTCGTTGTTGAGCTGATTCGTGATCAGCTGCCAACCGCCGTTCAGCTCTCCGACGAGGTTGTCCACCGGGATCCGGACGTCCTCGTAGAAGGTGCAGTTGGTGTTGAAGTTGCCCATGTTCTTGATCGGCTGCACCTTGAAGCCGGGAGTGTCCGCCGGGACGATCACGATGGAGATGCCCTTGTGCCGCTTCTCCTCCTCGTTCGTGCGGACGGCGAGCCAAACGTAGTCGACGTCGGTCGCGAGGCTCGTGAAGATCTTCTGCCCGTTGATCACGAACTGATCGCCGTCGCGCACCGCCTTCGTCTGCAGTGACGCGAGGTCGGTGCCGGCGCCGGGCTCGGTGTACCCGATCGCGAAGTGGATCTCGCCCTTCAAGATCTTCGGTAGGAAGAAGTCCTTGTGCTCCTGAGAGCCGTACTTCATCAGGGTGGGGGCGACCGAGTTCACGGTCAGCATGGGGACCGGCGCGCCGACCCGCATCGATTCGTCGAAGAAGATGAACTGCTCGATCGGCGTCATGCCACGGCCGCCGTACTCCTTCGGCCAACCGATGCCGAGCCAACCGTCCTCACCCATCTGGCGGACGATCTTGCGCGTGGTGGCGCCGACCCCCTCGCTCCTGCGCACCTCCCTCATGATCTCCGGGGTCAGGAGCTTCGCGTAGTACGCGCGAAGCTCCTGGCGGAGCGCTTCGTGTTCCGGGCTGTAGGCGAGCTTCACGCTGCACTGGCTACGCAAGGGCCGCGAGGCCGGCAACGTGCGAAGCCGGGCCCGGTTTGCCACGGGCCGCGGGGCTCTGCGAGCGCGCCGCGCCGCCTGGGGACGGCGTGATGTCGCCGGTTCTCCGGCGCACTTGCGCGATTGGAGCGTTCGTTCACGATCCAGAGAGGACGTCGCCGAATCGGTGGCGTTCGCGGTCCGCCCGTGGCGGGGCGGACGCGGAGGAGGTCGTGGTGGGAATCGTGGGTCGGATTTCGGGGGTGGGGGGGATCGCGGGGGCGATCGTTCTGTCGGCGCTCGTGCCGGTGCTCGCAGCGGATCACCGCGAGGCGCCGCTGCTGTCGTCCGGGGACCTCGCGTCCGTCGACATCGGCGACCTCTACGTCTTCCCGTCGCCCGAGGATTCCGATTCGGTCGTGTTCGTCCTGACCGTGAACCCGGGGGCGGGCCTCGCGGTGCCCACGCCGTTCCGGTCCCAGGCCAAGTACAATCTGATGATCGACAAGAACGGCGACGCGAAGGAAGACGCCCGCATCACCCTCGACTTCACCGAACCTCGTCCCGATGGCTCCCAGCGGGTCAAGCTCCGAAGCGTCGGCCTGAAGGGAATGAGGGGGCAAGGGCGGACCGGCGAAGACATCGTCGTCAAGAAGGACGTCCGGCTGCATGCCGGACTCTTCGATGATCCGTTCTTCTTCGACCGGGACGGCTTCCTCGGCGAAGACGGGCGCTCTTTGTGCGATGGCGCGGCGGCGGACTCGTTCGCTCGCGAGAACGTTTCGGCGATCGTCCTCGAAGTTCCGCTTTCCCGTCTGGGGGCGCGCCGCTTCGGGGTCTGGGCGCGGACGCGCACGCGAGGGAAACAGGTCGATCGCATGGGGCACGCCGCGATCAACTCGATCCTTCTCCCGGCGGAGTCACGCGACTCCTTCAATCGGGGGCTCCCCAAGAACGACACGCGTGTCTTCTTCGAGTTGGTGCTCGATGCGCTCGCGAACATTGGCACCGACCCGGTCGAGGCGTCCGCCGTCGCCGGCTTCTACCTCCCGGACATCCTCACGATCGATCTCGACGAAGCGGCGATCTATCCGAACGGTCGGCGTCTGGAAGACGACGTGATCGACTTCACGCTGCCGTTCCTCGGGGGTGCCCCGCCGCTCGTGACCGACTGCGTCGATGCGAACGACCGGGAATTCCCTGAGACGTTCCCGTATCTCGCTCCCGCGAACGGCATGGGCGTTCCCTGCCTCGACGCGGACGCCGACGGGTTTCCCGCTCTGGACCCGCCCGACTGCGATCCCGCCGGCGTCGCGGTCGACTGCAACGACGATCGCGACTCCATCTATCCCGGCGCCCCGGAAGCCTGCGACACGCGCGACTCCGACTGCGACGGCTCCCTCGTGGACGAGTTCGACAACTCGGACTCGGATCCCGCGCCCGACTGCGTAGACATCGACGACGACAACGACGGCTCGTTCGACGACGAGGATTGCGCGCCCACCGACCCCACGATCCGCCCCGGCGCAACCGAGATCTGCGCCAACGGAATCGACGAGAACTGCGACGGGCGCGCCGACGAGCCGGGCTGCGTCGAACCGTAGCGCACGCGCCCTTGTCACTCCCGAGGGGTCGCAGTAGAGCAGATCCATGGCACCCGCGATCGAGCACGTGAGGGCGACGGACTCCGGCGAAACGATCCTGCAGGTCTTGCGGCGCGACGGCGTGGTCGTCGTGGACGGGTTGGTCGACCCGACCACTCTCGATCGGATCAATCGCGACCTGGATCCGCACTTGGCGAAGGCCGCTCTCACCACGCCGGAGCTGAACGAGTTCATCCAGCACTTTTTCGGCGACAAGACGCGCCGCATCGGAGCGCTGCCGGCGAAGTCCCGCGCCTTCTGTGACGTCTTGGCGCACCCGACGTTGCTCGCGATCTGCGACGCGATCCTCCTGCCGGCCTGCGCGAGCTACCAGATGAACGTCGGGCAGGTGATCGAGGTCGGACCGGGTGCGGTCGAGCAGATGCTTCATCGCGACGAGGACGTCTGGGTCCACGTCCCGCGTCCCGCGCCGATGTTTCAGGTTGCCTCGATGACGGCGCTCGTCGACTTCACCGCGGACGTCGGGGCGACGCGCATCGTCCCGGGGAGCCACGAGTGGGAGCGGGATCGCCAACCCGAGCCTCACGAGGTCGCCATCGCCGAGATGCCCGCGGGCTCGACGGCGATCTACCTCGGGCGAACCATTCACGGCGCCGGCGCGAACCGGACGGAGTCCGCGTGGCGGCGCGGCATCCACCTGAGCTACCTCGTCGGATGGCTCCGCACCGAGGAGAACAACTACCTCGGTGTACCGCCCGAGGTCGCCCGAGACCTTCCGCTCCGGGTCCAGGAGCTCCTCGGATACGCGATGCACGATGCGATCGAAGCGGGGGGCGGGGTGGCGGGGTACGTCGAGCTCCGCGATCCGATGCGCATGCTCGCCGCCTCGAAGGAACGCGGCGCGTAGAGCTCCGCCTCCGCGGACCGCCCGAGGGATCGTGCCGCCGTTCGAATCGTCCTCCGAGGCGCTGCGGGCGACCGCTTCCGTGAGCCCCGCGGGGACATCGGTGGCTTCTTCATCTCAGAAGCGGTAGCTGAGCTCTCCGCCGTAGGTGCGCGGGGGGGTGTTGTAGCGAGTCGCGACGCCGAAGGTCGAGATGATGGGCGTCACCAGGTCGAAGTAGGCTTCGTCGAGGAGGTTGCGCGCCCAGAGGGCGACCTGTGCCCGGTCGTCGAGGAAGTCGTAGGAGAGGCGTGCATTGAGCGCGTTCCAGCCGCGCTGCGTCGCCTGGG
>JAUIFY010000390.1 GCA_030430245.1 bacterium
GGGACGCATCTCGATCACGGTCACGCCTTCGATTCCGTAGCGCGCGCGGAGGTCGGACACGTTCTCGCCCATGACCGCGTGCCAGTCCCAGCCCGACATGAGGTCGACGTTCATCTTCGAGCCCCGCTCGAAGCCGGTCATCACGGAGTCCGGGTGGAAATGCCCGACCCCCGGCTCCAGCAGCCCGGCGGTGGTGAACGCGATGCCGAGATGGAAGTCGAGGATGACCTCGAGGAGGAGCTCGTATCCGATGCCCGACCTCGACATCCCGGCCTCCATGCCGGCGACGTCCATCTCTCCCTTCATGTCGGTGTTGAAGCCGCCGAGGATGTGCGCGAGATCGTGCGGCACGAGGACCTCGCTGAAGCTGCCCTTCTCCCCCGGAATCGGAAAGGCGCGTGCCCGGTAGAAGTCGAAGAAAACTCGTCCGAGCGTGCCCTCGGGAAACGACTCGTACTTGTAGTACGAACGCGCGACACTCGCGTCTCCACGATATTGGTGGAAGCTCTCGATCACCGTGCGGAGCTTCCCGAAGAGCCCTTCACCCGGCACGATCCCCGACGCCAACGAGCGCCGCGAGTAATCCCACAGAAGCCGCTTCATCCGGCGGTCGCGGACCTGGTGCAGCGAGTGGAGAGTGTCCGGGGCGACGCCGAGGGCGTTCGCGAACTCGTCCACCTTGGCGACCTCGATCGGATCGACGACGCCGTCGAGGTACGGCATCAGGACGAGGAACTGGACCGCCTGCTCGCGACGCTCGGGATCGGGGAGGGCGGCCGCCAGTCGATCCGGCGCGATGGGTTCGAGGGCGTCGACGTCGACGTCCTCGTGCAGGACGTGCCGGGCCGTCGCCACGAGCATGTCGCGGTCGATCGTAGGCAGCTCCGCCTCTCCATGCGCCAGGGCCACGGCCTTCATGGCCGCGAGGTACGCGTTCGCCTGCTCCGCCGTCCAGCTGATCCGTGCCATCGTGCTCTCCTCCGGTCTCGGTCGCGCTCTCCCAAACGTATCGGGCGTTCCGACGGATGCCATGAGCCTCCCCGCACCGCGCCGCCCGCTCCGCCCTGGCCTCCGTCGGCCTTTTCGAGTTTAGCTGGGCGTCATGGCTGCTCTTCTGCTGACGAACGCAAACGTCCTCGATCCCGATCGCGGCGTGATCCTCGAAGGCCATCACGTGCGGATCGAGAACGAGCGGATCCGCGAGGTCTCGGATCGGCCCATTGCGGCAGGGGCGGCGGAGACGGTCGACCTCGGCGGTCGCACCCTCATGCCGGGCCTCATCGACGCGCACGTCCACGTGGCGCTCACCACCATGGATCTCGCCGGCATGACGCGGAAGCCCGCGATGCTCGTCGCGATCGAGGCGGCCGCGATCATGAAGCGGATGCTGCACCGCGGCTTCACCACCGTCCGCGACGCCGCCGGAGCCGTCCGGGGTCTCGCGATGGCGGTCGAGCGTGGCCTGATCGAGGGCCCTCGGCTCTTCTACGCCGGCCGCGCGCTGAGCCAGACGGGCGGCCACGGAGACTTCCGCCCCCTCGACGACCAGCCGACCGTGTGCCCCTGCGCCGTGTTCACGAGCGGAATCTCGCACGTCGCCGACGGCGTGGCATCGGTCCGCGCGGCCGCACGCGAAGAGCTCCGACAAGGCTCGAGCCAGGTGAAGATCATGGCCTCGGGGGGTGTCGCCTCCCCGAGCGATCCCGTCTGGAACGTGCAGTACTCGGCCGAGGAGATGCGCGCGATCGTCGAGGAGGCCCAGGGCTGGCGTACCTACGCGATGGCACATGCCTACACGCCCGAAGCGATCACCCGCGCGGTCGAGGCCGGCGTCCGCACCATCGAGCACGGCAACCTGATCGACGAGCCGACCGCCCGGCTGATGGCCGCGCGCGGCGCCTTCCTCGTTCCGACGCTCGTCACCTACTTCAAGATCGACGAGCTCGGCCGGCAGCTCGGCATGCCCGCCGTGAGCATGCGAAAGGTCGCCGACGTGCTGGACGCAGGGCTCGCGTCGCTCGAGCGATGCCGCGACGCCGGGGTGGCCATGGGCTTCGGGACCGATCTGCTCGGAGAGACCCACGACGCGCAATCCGAAGAGTTCACGATCCGCGCGCGGGTGCTTCCGCCGGCGGACGTGATTCGGTCCGCGACGACCGTGAATGCGGAGATCCTCGGCAGGACCGGTGAGCTGGGCGTCGTCGCCGAGGGAGCGGTGGCGGACCTGCTCGTGGTCGACGGCGATCCACTGCGAGACATCTCGGTCCTGACCGGCCAAGGCGAGCACCTCCCCGGGATCGTCCAGAACGGACGATGGGTGGTCCGTCGGCTGGACTGAGCCGACGGACCTGCCGGTCGAGGCGGAGGGGCGTAGCGCCGGTTCTTCCCATGCACGCGGGCGGGCCCAGGGATCCCGCACCTCTGGCGCGCTTCGCCGAAACGAGGGAGCGCGTCAGAGGTGCGGGATCCTCACCCGTCGACGTCACGCACCGGGATCCGGCCTCGAAGCGAGAGCCATCGCATTGAAGAGGGCAATCCAACTCCCCTCGTTGAAGTACGCCTTCAGATCGGCGGGCGTCGCTCCGAAGTGCGCGTCCGGGTTCTCCCAGACCTCGACCTCGTCGCCGTCGAAGTAGACGGTCTTTCGTTCCGGCAGGGTCTTCGTGGCTTCCATGATTTCTCTCCAGCGGTTGGGTCCGGACCGATCAGGCCGTGGCGAGGTCGGCCGTGTCGAACCGGCAGCCGCGAAAGTTGCCGTTCAGGCGGACGCGGCCCGTGTTGACCATGTAGACGACGGTGGCGATCACCTCGGCCTCGGACTTCGCGTCCTCGGCGATCGCAGCGACCAGGTCGAGCATCGTGACGTTCGGGGCCATGTCGGGGTTCCTCCTGCGCCTTGGGAAAGGCAATCGCCGTGCCAGCGTCTCCGCGCTCGACCCGCGCCTCGGCCGCATCGCGCGATCCATGGATTCCATAGTGAAATCAGTGGCTTAGATAGAGAGCGCGGATCGATCCCGGGCCATCGCTGCGGCGGCCGGTGCCGTACGGCGCACTTGGCAACCGCCCACCCTGGTTCACACCGTCGCCCCCGGTTGGCATCTCGCACACCAGGCGCGGCGGCGACCGCCGCCGCGTCTGCGTCGAGTCTCCCGATGGGTGCGCGCGACGGATTGCGGTTGCTTTTCCTTGCGTCATTCGGGATGACGGAACCCGAGGTTCCCCCAGAGATGCAGTCCAAGGAACGCCGGCCGCTCGACGACGAGCTCGCCGCGTTGCGCCCCTCGTCGTCCGAGACCGGGGCCGCCACCGACGAGTCGGAGACGCTTCTGCACATCGATGATGACCCGTCATCGACCCGCGGACCGGTCGCCGTCCGCACGCGCGACCCGGAGCCGCGAACCCAGGAGGAAGTCCAGCGCGAGCGGGATCTCTATCGGCGCCTCCTGGAGCTCGCCTCCGTTGAGGAGATCGGCCCGTTTCTGGAGGAGGCTCTCGAGTTCGTTTGCACGATCGCCGGCGCCCACCAGGGCTACCTCGAGCTCCACGATCGCGACGAGGAGAAGGACGCGGCCCCACGCTGGTGGGCCGCGTACGAGTTCGGCCGCGACGAGGTGGACGAGGTTCGCAAGAACATCTCGCGGGGCATCATCTCGGCCGCGATCCAATCCGGCGAAGTCATCTCCACGAACTCGGCGCTTCTCGACCCCCGCTTCGATCAACGGGAGAGCGTTCGGGCGAGCCGCATCGCGGCCGTTCTCTGCGCGCCGATCGGCGGCGACGTCCCCGTCGGCGTTCTCTACCTCCAGCGCCGCGACGAGCCGCAGCCGTTCCGCGCGAGCGATCGGGATCTGATCGAGATGGTGGCCGGCCACCTCGGCCGCCACGCCGATCGCCTCCTGGCTCGTCAAGCAACGATCGATGCGCGCGACGCCACCCGCCAGATTCGCGAACAGCTGCGTACGGAGGGAATCGTCGGAAGCAGCGAGGCGCTGGCCAGCGTACTGCGAGAAGCCGCGATGGTCGCCCCGCTGGACGTGAGCGTGCTCATCACGGGCGAGTCCGGCACCGGCAAGAGCCAGGTCGCGCGCATCATCCACGACAACGGACCACGCACCCGGCGTCCGCTCATGGAGATCAACTGCGCCACGATTCCCGAGACCCTGATCGAGAGCGAGCTCTTCGGCGCGCTTCCGGGCTCGCATTCCACGGCTCGCACGAAGATGGAAGGCAAGGTCGCCGCCGCCGAGGGGGGAACGCTCTTCCTCGACGAGGTCGGCGAGCTCCCCCTCGCCGTGCAAGCGAAGCTCCTCCAGCTCTTGCAGTCGCGGATGTACTACCCCCTCGGCAGCTCGAAGCCATCCCGGGCCGACGTGCGCATCATCGCCGCGACGAACCAGGACCTCGAGCAGGCCGTTCGCGAGCACCGGTTCCGAGAAGACCTCTTCTACCGTCTTCAGGTCGTCCCGATCCGGATGCCTCGTCTCAACGAG
>JAUIFY010000391.1 GCA_030430245.1 bacterium
GTGCCGGCGGCGATCCCACCTCGCGGGGTCCAGCGGTAGGTCTCCGGGATGGCGTGCGTGGTCGAGAGCCCCTCCATGCCGCTCCATCCGATGGCGTTGCGCTCCTCCGCCGAGAGGGGCTCGGTCTCCACGCAGCACACGCGAAGCGGAATCACGGCTCGACCGATGCGGCCGAGGGACGGGGTGAACGCGTTGGTGGCGAGAACGAGAGCATCGGCCGTGACGACGCCGTTCGGGGTCGTCACACGAAGGGGGACTCCGTCTTCGATCCGCTCCACGGGCGTGCGCTCGAAGATCCGCACCGAGGCCCGCAACGCCGCGTGGTAGAGGCCGCGGACGTATTTGCCCGGATCCAGCACGCCTCCGGGCTCGTGCAGCAGCCCGCACCGAAACGCCTCGGGGATGTCGCGCTGGCGCATCTCGGCGCTGGACAGGAAGGCGACCCGGGCTCCGAGGTCGCGTCGGTCGCGCGCTTCGTCCTCGAGTCTCTCGTCGTGGTCGGGATGGATGGAGGCCCGGACGTTCCCGGTCGCCGCGTAGTCGGCGTCGATGCCGAGCGTCTGCATGCGCCGCTCGGTGTACGCGACTGCCTCGTCGGAGAAGCGAAACAGAGCACGAGCTCCCTCCTCGCCGAGCGAGCGTACGAGGCCCTTCGCCGGGCTGCCGACGGTCGTCGAGAGGTGGCCCGAGTTGCTGCCGCTCGCGCCAGCGCCCGCGTAGTCCCGCTCGAGAACGACGACGTCGGCGCCCGCCTCGCGCAGGGCCAGCGCCGTCGACAACCCCGTATAGCCCGCCCCCACTACGACGACGTCCGCGCGGAGGTCCCCCGCGAGTGGTGGCGTGAGCTGCTCGGGCGTCGCGAGCCACGGATTCTCTTTGCTCATCGGTCGGACTCCTCTCCGGGGGGCTTCGGGCAGCGTCAGGCTCGCCGGCAGGGGCTTGATCTAGAAAGGGAGCATATACTACTCTTTTGGGTAGGAAGCAACGACATCATGGCTCTCTCCCGCAAGCCCGAGCTTCGAAGCACGCCCAAGCAGGCACGCTCTCGCGAGACCGTGGAGCACATCCTGGCCACGGCCGCGGACCTGCTCACGGAAGTCGGCGTCGACGGATTCAACACCAATTTGCTGGCGGAACGGGCCGACGTCCGCGTGCGTACGGTCTATCGCTATTTCCCGAACAAGCTCGCGATCCTTAGCGAGCTCGCCCGCCGTCTGGCCGAGGCTTGGGACGCCTGGTTCGATGACGCGGCTTTCTCGGACCCCCGGGGAGACGTCCGGGAGGTGTGGTCGCGGTACGTCGCGGACTTCGTGGCGGGTGTTTCGGGCGTGCGCGGCGGACTCGCGATCCGCTCCGCCCTACACTCGCTGCCCGAGCTTCGGGACATCGAGATCCAGGACACACGCCGGCTCGAGGCGCGCCTCGCGCGTGGCCTCCGGGCGCGCGCACCGACGCTCACGCGGCGGCGCGCGCGGCTCGCCTCGTCGCTTCTCCTCGAGACCGCCATCGCCACGCTCGACGCTGCCTTCAACGGTCCGGAGCGCGACCGTCGGCGGCTCCTGGACGAGCTCGTCGAGATGCAGGTGGCCTATCTCGAGCGGCTGATCGAACCCACCGAGCTCAGGTGATGCCCGCGGACGAGTCACCGACGGAAGCGCCGATTCGCTGTTCCTCCGCTCGAAGGCGCGACGCCTCATCGGACCTCCGCGGTGCTTGCGGCAATCGGCGCGCGGAGGAGTCTCTCCTGCATCGGGCCACGAGGAGGCCGACCCATCCCGGGCCAGCCTCCTCGCCGGGGGCCGTCATTCCAGCTTGCCCCGGCAGGAGCCTCGTGGCTTGGACGTCGACTTGCACTTCCAGGTCGTCGCGTCGCCGCAGATGAGGCGCCCCTGCTCGAAGCGGATCTGGAAGGTCACGTGCCGCTGGTCCACCTGACCGGCCTCCACCTTGGTCAACAGGTCGTCGAGCGCCGCGCCAGCCGGGAGCTCGAGGTTGAACCGGGTGTAGTCGGCGTTGATCTTCAGCTTGAACTCGTCCTTCGTCCCCTTGCCGGACTCGTAGCCGTCGTTTCCACCATCGCGGTAGGGCCGCATCGTTCCCGGAGGGAACTCGCGGTAGAAGACGACGCCTTCCTCCGGAGTGCTCGCCAGGATCGCGATGTACTCGTTGGCGAGGTCGAGGACGGGGTCGTCCGTCGGGCCCGCGACGGAGACGTCGACGAAATCCAAGCGGCCGTTCGCCTTGAGCCGCGGATTGCCGGCCTGGTCGCGCGAGAACGAGGGATCGCGGAACATCCGGCATCGCCGGTACTCGGGAGTCGTGCAGTCGTTCGAGCACGCATCCTCGTCGTCGTCGTTTCCGTCGTCGCACTCCTCGCCGACCTGCAAGACGCCGTCTCCGCAGTAGCTACACGTGTCGCGACACGCGCGATCGGCCAATCCGCCCTGGATCGGTGCGACGACGCTGCCGATCTCACACGTCTCGCCCGCCGCGGGCTGCAGGACGCCGTCTCCGCAGAATGGCGGCACGATGCGAATCTGGCAGTCATTGGTGCACCCGTCGTCGTCGATCCGATTGCCGTCGTCGCAGATCTCGCCGGGGTCGAGGATGCCGTCTCCGCAGCGGCTCTCGCGCATCTTCTGCCCGCAGACCACGTCGATGACGGCGAGGTCGCGGTAGTATGCTCCGTCGACCCCGAGGTCGGGATGGAACGCGAACGGATTCGAGGTAGCCTCGCCCGAGGGAAGGATCATCGTTCCGGGCGGCTCCAGCGGGGCCTGCGTTTGGTTCGTGACGAAGGTCGTCACGATCGGTGACGCACCGATCTTCACGCGGTACGGGCAGACGCCGGGAAGATCGAGCTCGAACCAGTTGCCCTTCTCATGGAGGAGTTTACGGCATCGCCAGGTGTCCGAGGCTTCGAAGCAGACCTCCGGCAACACGAAGTAACGGCGCCGCCAAAGACCTTCGCTCCACGTCTCCCATCGCAGCGGATCGAAGTCGGTGATTCGTCGCTCCGTCCGAAGCCCATTCTCGCGCACGATCTCGTAGCTGACGAGTCCACACTTGATGCGGGGGCCGAAGCCCTCCTCGTCGGCTTCGAGGACCAACTGCTCCTTGTAGGCGCCCTCGGTGTCGTCACTCACGCGACAGACGACGCGAGAATAGGCATCGCCTTCTTCGAACGGCCACTCGACGCGAGCTTCGGACGAGCCGACGGTCGCAAGAGTGAACGCAGCAATGGCGAGATGGATCACGCGGTACGGCTTCATCGTTCCTCCCGGTTCGCTCGTTCTCGAGCGTTCGGGGGCGGCGCGTTGCAAGAACCCGTCCAGCTCGTGCCGGCCGTCATGCGACGGCAGCGAGAGGTGACCCGCGTCACGACGCGATCGAGCTCACCTCAGCTCGTTCCCCGTTGATGGCGGTGCGCCGTCGCGGTCCTCGGGCCGGAGGGGGGGCGAGTCTCATTCGCGCGAAGAATCGGGTGTCCGGTCTTCCCATTTCGTTGACCGACACGTGCGGAGTGCCGCGTCGGCAACTCGGCCCGGTGGCACCGCCGCGAAACGACGGCCGCCGTGTTCCGCGGATCGGGAATCGTCGCGCGGCCGCCTCAGGCTGGACGCGCGCGCCGAAGAGCTGCTCGGGGTCAGCCCTCGTGCCGCATGCAGCGCAGGAGAGTCGATGCGCCGACGCCGGTTGGTGGACGCTCGGGTTGGCGATCGTCGTGGACGGGAACGGCGGGCCCGTGGTCGTCCCGGTTCTGCGAACGGCGCGAAGGCCGGTCATTCCGACGACTGGAAGAAATCGAATGCGCCTCATCGCTGGCCCGGATTCTGCACTGGCCCCTGCGTGCGGGCTTGCAACGGCAAGTCAAGGACAAGATCAGTCGCGGCGGGAGCGGAAGCGGTCTGCTCTCCGAAGCGACTCTCGAGACCCGAGAGGGAGAAAGAGGGAGAAAGATGATGATGTTCTTCGAAGCTCGGGTGCGAGGCCGGTTCGCGTTGCTCGCGCTCGCCGTCGCGGGACTGGCGCTGTCGGTCGCGCAGCGGGCGGAGGCGCAGATCTGCACCGCCGCGCTCGACGTGGACGTCCACTACTGCCGGAACGACACGATCGGAAACCCGGTGCCGTGCGATCCGTTGCACTTCGTCGAGGGCATGCCGGTCGTGCTGACCGTCGAGGTCACCAACGATTCGGAGTTTCAGCCCTCCAATCCACCGGCGGACCCGCCGGGCGGCATGCTACAGATCGGGGACACGATCAAGGTGTTCTATGCGTGCAGTACGTCCGTCTGCGATCCGGGCGACGAGCTGCCCGGCTACGACGCCTCGCAGGACAAGGGCCTGGTCTGGGGCTACACCGATAAGATCGGCCTCGTCCCCGTGCCGGTCCCCGGCGTGATCTTCGGCGACGTGCTGGCGATGAAC
>JAUIFY010000055.1 GCA_030430245.1 bacterium
TGGGGGAGGCGCTCGCCCGCTACTTCCACGTCCCCGACCGGATGAGCGGGTTCGCCCGCCGGATGATCGTCGTGACGGACGATCCGGACCTCGCGTACTACCTCCGCGCGGACTACGAGACGATCGCGCGCGGCATGCACGTGCGGTTGAACTCGCATGGCATGCGCGGGCCCGAGGTGCCGGACGCTCCCGCGCCCGGAGTCCACCGTGTTCTCGCGCTGGGCGGCTCGACGACCTTCGGGGAGGCGTTGGCCGAAGACGAGGCATGGCCGGCGGTGCTGGAGCGCGAGCTCGAGGCGCGGACGGGGGAGCCGTACGAGGTGTTGAACGCCGGAGTCGAGGGCTACAATACGAGTGCCGAGCTCGCGTTTCTGGAGCAGCGGGGTCTGCCCCTCCGACCCGAGATCGTGGTCGTCGGCTTCAGTCTCGACGACGGCAACTGGTCGCCCGTGATGGGCCCGCTCGGAGTCCTCGTGCGCGATCACGGGGAGCGCGTGTCGGCGAACTCCCTCACGAACACGTCGAGCCTCTTGCTGTCGCTGAAGCTTCTGCCGACGTTCGGCTGGGGCTTTCTCTCGACGGATCTGAGTGCGCAGAAGCGCAAGAACACGGATCGGGAGTCGAACTTGGAGCGCTGGATGTCCGAGCGCCGCAAGAGCTTCTTTCGGGATCGCCCGGCCGCACGCTGGGAGCTCATGGTGGAATCGCTGCGCCGCTTCGGCGAGCTCGGACGCAAGAACGGGATCCGGGTGCTGATCGCGATCCTCCCTGACGCGGATCAGGTCGATGCATCCGATCCCGACCTGTTTCCGCAGGAGACGCTCCTCGGACTGTGCCGCGAGCTACGGCTCGAGTGCCTGGACCTCCGGCCTGCGATGGATCGGCCGGGGCTGTTTCTCGACGGGGTGCATCCGAACGCGACCGGCTACCGCGTGATCGCCGAGACGATCGCCGACCGGCTCGTTCGGGGGGCGTCGTGATTCAAACCGCCCTCCGCTTGACGCGAGGGCGCGGTGCGTTCACCAAGGAGAGAGGAAAGACGAGGGGGAGTTTCATGAGACGTTGGTTGTTGGCTCTGGTGTGGATGGCGTGGCTCGTCGTCCCGATCTCGGCACAGGCCGTCGACAAGGAGGACTTCCACATCGACGAGGCGCAGGACCTGGTCGACGTGTGCACGACGCCGCAGACGGATCCGCTGTACGAGGCCGCGATGGGATTCTGCCACGGCTACAGCGTGGGCGCGTGGCAGTACTACCTGGCCGCCGGGCGGAAGTTCCTGTGCGTTCCGCAGCCGCCGCCGAGTCGCCAGGAGGCGATCGACGGGTTCATCGACTGGGCGGCGAAGCACCCGCAATACATGCAGGAGGGAGCCGTGCAGACGCTGTTCAAGTATCTCGCGGACGCGTTCCCGTGCACCAAGGAGTAGGGACGATGAGATCTCTGTTGGTGATCTTGACTTTGACGGTGGCGCTCGCTGGCTGCGCGAACATGAGCGCGACCGAGCAGCGGACGCTCTCGGGCGGCGCGATCGGGGCGGGGAGCGGCGCGATCATCGGCGCGATCGCCGGCAATGCCGGCCTCGGCGCGGCGGCCGGTGCGGGCGCGGGGCTCCTCGGTGGGTACCTGTACGACCAGTACGACAAGGAGAAGCAGAACGCGTATCGCCAGGGGTACGAAGCCGGGCAGCGGTCGCAGTAGCGGCACCTAATCCCGGGTCGGTTTTTCGTCGATCTCTCCACCCATGCGACGAACGCCCGACGATCTGCTCCAGGACGAGCAAGCGCGGTACCTGCACGTCGTCTGGTGCGACAATGCTGGTGTGATTCGCGCGAAGGCGACGCATTTGCCTTCCCTGCGCGACGAGGAGAGCGGCGCCCCGGCCGCTCGCCTCCGCGAGCGGCTCGGCCGATGTCTGACGGTCACCCAGACGATCCAGGGCCTTCCGGTCACGGCGGACGTCCCGGTCGCCGAGGCGCGCCTCGAGCCGACGCGGGAGATCCGACTCGTTCCGGACTGGGAAACGCTGCGCGAGCTGCCCTGGGCCCCGGGGCACCTTCGTGCGATGGCGAATCTGGAGCTGGACGGCGAGCCGTGGGTGCACTGCCCGCGCGCGTTCGTGCGTCGCATGGAGGCGGCGGCCGCGAAGCTCGACCTCGCCGTCCGCGCGGGAGCCGAGCTCGAGTTCGTGTTGCTCCGACCGGGCGTGGGTAGCGACGGCGAGCCGCTCGCGACGGACGCGACGCTCTATGCGGCGATGGCCGCGTTCTCGAAGAGCCGCGAGGTCATCGACGCGATCAGCGAGGGCCTCTACGGCCAGGGCATCGCGCTCGAGAACTACAACCCGGAATCGGCATCGGGACAGCACGAGCTGTCGCTGCGTCATCGACCGCTCCTCGAGACGGCCGACCAGATCGTCGCGGCGCGCGAGACGATCCGAGCCGTCGCTCGTCACTTCGACCTCGTCGCGTCCTTCCTGCCGAAAATCTTCCCGGACCAGGCCGGCTCGGGCTGTCACGTGCACCTGAGTCTGCATCGTGACGCCGAGAACGTGACCGGTGACGCGGGTGGCGCGTGGAAGCTCTCGGCGGAGGCCCGGGCCTTCATCGCCGGGCTCCTCGAGCATCTGCCGGCGCTTCTCGCCGCGACGACCCCGAGCCCGAACTCCTACCGACGCCTACAGCCGAGCACGTGGAGTGGGGCGTTCACGGCCTGGGGCATCGACAACAAGGAAGCGGCGATCCGTGTCCTGCAGAACCCGTTCGGGGACGGTCCGACCCACTTCGAGCTTAAGTCGATGGACCTCGCGGCGAACCCCTACGTCGCGCTCGGCTGCGTTGCCGCGGCCGGACTGGACGGGATCACGCGCGGCCTCGAGTTGGGACCGCCCGTCCACCGGAACCCCGCCGCACTCCCCGCCGTCGAGCGCCAGACTCTGAACGTGCGGCGGCTGCCCGAGACCCTCTCGGCCGCGCTCGCGGCGTTTCGGGACGACGCGGTCCTTCGCGAAGCGATGGGCGATGAGATGTCGCGCGTCTACACGGCCGTGCGCGAAGCCGAGGTGCGTACGTTCGCCGACCGCGATCTGGACTTCGAGCGGCGACTCCTCCTGGAGCGCTACTGAAGCCTGGCGAGGCGACGCCCGCGTGGGGTAAGCACCCGGATCGTGTTCGATCCGTACTCCGTCGATGCGCTGGTCCTCGCCGGCGGTGGCTGCCGCTGCTTCTGGCAGGCGGGCTTCCTGGAGGTGGTCGCCCCGGAGATCGAGCTGCGCCCCGCGGAGGTCGCCGCGGTGAGTGCGGGATCCGCCATGGCGTGCATGATCTTCGGAGGCGCGGTGGACGAGGGGCTCGCATACTTCCTCGAACGAACGGAGCGGAACGAGCGCAACGTCTACCCGGCCAATTTCTGGGGCGACGAGCCGGTCTTTCCTCACGAGCGCATCTATCGCGACACGATCCTGCACGCGTGTGATGCGGCCGCGTTCTCGCGCTTGCGTGACGGCCCCGACATCCGCGTGCTGCTGTCGCGACCGCCGCCGTGGCTCGGCTCGTTCGGAGGGGTGGCGGTGGGGTTCCTCGCGTACGAGACGGAGAAGATGGTCGCCCCGAGCGTGCATCCGACTCTGGCACGCCAGCTCGGCTTCGAATCGGACGTCGTGTCGATCGAAGAGTGCGCGAGCCCGCTCGAGCTCGCGGAGCTGGTGCTGCAATCGTCCTGTACGCCGCCGTTCACTCCGATCTACGAGCGCGATGGGCGGCCGGTTCTCGATGGTGGGCTCGTCGACAACGTCCCGGTGACGGCGCTCACGTCACGGGTGGCGAACGTTCTGGTGCTGCTCACGAGGCGGTATCCCCCGGGGGCGATCCCGCAGAGCGACGAGCGTCTCTATGTGCAGCCGTCTCGGCCGATTCCGATCGACAAGTGGGACTATGCGAGTCCGGATCTCGTGAGGGCGACGTTGGATCTGGGGCGACGTGACGGCCGGGAGTTTCTGCGGACCTATGCGAACACGGTCCAGCGTCCGTCGATCCGACGCTCGTGAGGGCGGTACCGCACCTTGTATTCCATGGGCGCGGAGCCCGCGACGTAGAGGCCGAGATAGAGATAGCGGAGCCCCCACTCCTGGCACAGCTCGAGCTGCTTCATGATCGAGTACGTACCGAGGCTGAGGGCCGCGTAGGAAGGATCGAAGTATGCGTACACCGCGGAGAGCCCATCCGTCGCCCGGTCGGTGAGCGCGATCGCGACGAGGCGTCCGTCGAGCCGGTACTCGATCTCGATCGTGTCGACGCAGCTCTCGACGAGGAACTCGCGGTAGCTTCCGAAGTCGAGGAGATCGTCGCCGACGGCGAGGTCGCGCTCGAGCTTGTGCCGGTTGTAGAGATCGACCTTCTCGCGGGTCGCCACCGGCGCGCCGATCGACGTGGTGAGGAGCCGCTCTCCGCGGCGATACGCGCGCCGTTGCGAGCGACTCGGGCGAAACGACGTCGTGTCGAGCCGGATTGCTTCGCAGGCATCGCAACCGGGGCATGCGGGTCGGTAGAGGAGGAGCCCCTGGCGCCGATCGCCCTCGCGCAGGCGCTTCGCGAGCTCGTCGCGGCGGAGTGGCCGGGCCGGCAAGCGTAACGGAAGCCGCGCGACGTGCCCCGGCAGGTAGACGCAAGTGCTCGGCTCGTCGTGGACGACCCACTCCGTCGGCTCGGAGCCGACACGGCGGGGGACGGTCGGGCCGTGCGCCATCTTCGCCATCGTACTCGCCTTGGCCGGCGTCGACCAGTTCGTTCCGGGACGCGCTCCGCTCGAGCGACGAGACACCCCCCTGCCTGGGATGGGCGTCGCCCCCGCGATAGTCTCGTTCCCCATGCCGTACGTGGGCGAGAAGCTGGAGGGGCGGGCGCGGGTATCCGAGATCTTCGCGAAGGGGGCGGCGGACCGGCCGGAAGCGGCCGCCCTGGTCTCGCGGACGGGAAGGCTCTCGTGGCGCGGGGCGGAGGAGGCCAGCTCGCGCCTCGCGGCCGCGTATCTGGCCCTCGGCCTGCGGCCAGGGGACCGACTCGCTTCGCTCATGCCGAACCGGCCGGAGCTCGTGCTCCATTACGTCGCGTGCGCGAAGGCGGGTCTCGTCGCGACGCCGCTCAACTACCGGTACGCCGTCCCCGAGATCGACCATGCGCTCGCGCTGTCGTCGGCGTCGGCTCTCGTCGTCCACGCGGAGCGTCGCGGCGACGTGGCGGCGAGCACGGCGGCGCCCGGTCTTCCCCTCGGCTGCCTCTGGGCCGAAGGGTCCGGGCCGGGAGGACGTCGTTTCGAGTCGCTCCTCTCGTCGGATGCGCGCGAGGTGTTCCCCGCGCCCGGGGGCGACGATCCCGCCGCGATCTTCTTCACCTCCGGCAGTACGGGGGTGCCGAAGGGCGTGACCCATACGTTCGACACCCTCGGCGCGATGACGGCGAGCTGTGCGGAGAGCTTCACGATGACCGCGGACGACGTCGTGCTGCCGGCCTCGTCCCTCTCGCACATCGCCGCGTATTCGTTCTCGCTGGCGGGACTGCATGCGGGCGCCAAGATCGTCGTCGCTCGCGACTTCGGAGCGGACGAGCTCCTGCCGCTCTTGCGCGAGGAGAAGCCGACGATCGCGGTCGTGCTGCCGGCACCGCTGTTCGCTCTCGTCCGCGACCACGACGCGCACCACGGCGATTTCGCGTCGGTGCGTCTCTTCATCTCGGGCGGAGACAAGGTCCCCGCGGAGCTCGAGAACGAGTTCGAGCGGCTCACCGGACTCCAGATCGACGAGGGCTACGGGATGACGGAGTTCGGCATGTGCACGCTGAATCCGGTGCGCGGCGCGCTCAGGATCGGGTCGGTCGGGCGCGTCAATCGCGGGTTCTCGGTGTCGATTCGCGACGCGAGCGGGCGCGAGGTCGGCGTCGGAGAAGAGGGGCGAGTCTGGGTGAAGGCGCCGAGCGTCATGAAGGGGTATTGGGAGAACTCCGCGGCGACGGCCGAGGTCATGGACGGTGCGTGGGTCGACAGCGGCGACCTCATGCGCGCCGACGAGGACGGCTACCTCTGGTTCTGCGGTCGGAAGAAGCAGATCATCGTCCACGACGGCTCGAACATCTGCCCGCAAGAGGTCGAGGACGCGGTGCTCGCGCACCCCGCGATCTCCGGCGTCGGTGTGGTGGGCGTGCATGACGTGTTTCACGGAGAGAAGGTCCGGGCCTACGTGACCCTGAAGAGTGGCGCAGGGCGGCCGGCCGACGCGGAGATCGTCGCGCGGGCCCGCGAGCGGATCGCGGCCTATAAGACCCCCGAGGAGATCGTCGTCCTCGACGAGATGCCGCTGAACGCGACGGGCAAGGTCGACCGGGTGCGGCTGAAGGGGATGGCGGCCGGCGAGGCCGCGGGATCGGGGGCCGTCGCGGGAGTCGCCGAGGTCGGTCTCGCGGTCCCTCGCTGACCGTTCCGCCGCCCGCGGAGACCCGACCTCGGGACGGCAGGCTCGCTCGGCGAGACCAGGATGCGGTCCGACCCGGCCGAATTGCGTCGGGGCACGATTTGCGGGTAGTTCAGCCCATGGCGAGCGAGGAGAGCGGAGGCGTCGTGCGCCCCTGGTGGGCCAACGCGCTGCTCGTCTTCTGCGCGTTCATGGCGTTCGTCTACACGCCGTGGGACATCTTCCTGAAGCCCGTCGCTCGAGATCAGGAGGTCTGGTTCGGCGTGGTGCTCGAAGGATGGGCCGCGAAGGCGACCGCGCCACTTCACTGGCTGATCTACCTCGCCTTCACCTACGGGCTTTGGAAGATGAAGCCGTGGATGCGCTTCTGGGGCACCGCGTACGTGGCCCAGGTCGCGATCGCGATGGTCGTATGGAACCTTCTCGACGACCGGGGTTCGCTCGTGATGGCGATCCTCAGCGGCGCCCTCTTCGGCTGGCTCACCGTGGCGTACTGGCGTGCCGGTGAGGTGTTCGAATCGAAAGCGTAGTATTCTCCTTCCACGGGGCGGTGCATGAGGGGGAAGCGCGTATGGGCGCTGTTGGCGGCGGTCCTGTCGGTCGGGCCGGTCGTCGCCATCGCGGAAGAGGGCCCGGGGGGCGCCGCGTCGTCGGAGGACTCGGGATCGGTCGAGCGTGCCGCCCAGCGCGCCGAGGACATCGCGGCGCAGGAGGAGGCGGCCGACCAGCTCCCCGCGACCCAGGGCCCTCACGGCGCCGCCGAGGAGCAGCCCGAGATCACTCCGAGCGACGTGATCTCCGATACGGGCGTCTTCGGCGCCATCGCGCGAGGGGTCGATACCAGCGTCGCTGGCGTCGATCTGCGGCTCTACTGGACGCGCGGCATCAACTACCGCGCGGAGGACGAGCTCACCCTCTTCGATCGGAACGCGAAGCTCGACGGGCGCATCGGGTTGCGTCTGCAGGTCGACGCCGCGGGGTACGCACCGAACGGTCCGACCGGTGTGTCGGGCGGCCTCGCCGTGCGACGCTTGTTCTTCTACACGACCGGCGAGCTCGATCTTCTCTACCCGGTGCTGTTCGCGCTCGATCTGGGCCTCGACGAGGGACGCTTCTTCGTCGACGATGCGTACCTCTGGATCACCGATCTGCCGTGGATCGGGACGTTCAAGATCGGCCAGTTCCGGGCTCCGATGTCGCTCACCCATCTCACGGGCAGCGGGACGCGTCCGTTCATGGAGATCGCGACGCCGGCCGAGGCGTTCTCGCCCGGAAGCAGGGCAGGGCTCCAGATCGCGAACGATGCGTTCGATCGGACGCTCACCTGGCAGCTCGGCTGGTTCGCCGACTCGCTGGCGGTGCCCGTGGGAGACGCGTCGGAGAGTGTGAGTCGCGTGGTGGGACGCCTCACGGGCCTGCCGACGTTCGAACGATTCCAGGGCGACCAGGACCTGATCCACCTCGGCATCAGCGCCAGCTGGGTGTTCTCGAACCAGCAGCGGGTTCGCTACCGGTCGCGGCCGGAGAGCTTTCTCGCTCCCGACATGGTGGACACGGGAGACATCCGCGCATCGAGTGCGACGCTCATGGGGCTCGAGGCGGCGTGGGTCCGTGGCTCGTTGTCGGTGCAGGGCGAGCTGATGGGCTCGCAGGTGCGGTCGGAGGAAAGCGGGAACCCGCTCTTCTACGGTCTCTACGGCGAGGTGAGCTACTTTCTCACCGGCGACTCGCGCCCCTTCAACCGGGCCTCCGCGGTCTTCGGTCCGGTCGTTCCGAAGCGGCCGCTCACCTGGGACGACCCGCAGTGGGGGGCCTGGGAGCTCGCGGGCCGGCTCTCCTGGACGGACCTCTCCGACGACCAGGTCCACGGCGGCGAGATCCTGACGCTGATGACCGGCCTCAACTGGTACTTCAATCGCTACGGCCGCCTTCTCTTCGAGTACGGCTACTCGCAGATCGGCGATGGTCCGCAGCGCGGCGGCCTCCACATCTTCCAGGCCCGCTTCCAGGTGAACATCTGAGGCGATGGTGACTCCCGCCGACGATCGGAGCCGACCAGCGCGGGAGTCGTCGAGGGCGTCCCTCGGAGAGTGCCTGCTCGTTCTGCTGGTCGGGCTCGCGGCGGCAGGCATCTTCTGGCGAGACACGTTGTCGAGTCGGTTCGAGGTCATCTCCGGGAACCTCGGGGACAACCGTCTCATTATCGCTCTGCACGAGCATTGGTTCGCCGTCTTCCGCGGCCGAGACGTCTGGGATCGTCCGCTCTTCTTCTGGGGCGCCGACCACGTGCTGGGCTTCTCCGACGGGATGTTCCTCTCCGCGATACCCTACGCCGTCCTGCGCTCCCTCGGGCTCGATCCGTACGTCGCGTTCCAGATCGTCCTGGTCTCGCTGACGCTGCTCGCCTTCGTGGCCGGGCACGTTCTCTTCCGACGAGAGCTCGCGCTCCCGCGGACGCTCGCCCTGCTGGGTGCGATCGTGCTCGCCTTCTCGACCCAGATCGCCTTCGGCCGCTATGCCGCCCAGAATCTGTACGTCTGCCTCGGTCCGGTGCTCCTGCTTCTCGCATCGTCCTTTCTCCGCGACGTGGAGGCGGCGCGTGCCCGCGCTCTGGTGTTCGGAGTCCCGCTGGCGGTGCTTCTCGCTCTGACCTTCTTCAGCTCGTTCAACTTCGCGTGGTTCTTCACCTTCTTTCTCCTGCTGGTCGGCGTGCTGTGTGTCGCCGGGAACGCCCGCCGTTCACGGGGGTTGGCGACCCGGCGCCGCATGGTCCTGCTCCTGTCGACGGTCGCCGTCTTCGTCGTCGCACTCCTGCCCTTCCTCGTGACGTACCTGCCGCTCGTCTCGGCCGGCTTCGTGCGTGGCTACGACCAGGCGATTCCGCACCTGCTGGAGCCGGCGCAGCTGCTGAACCGATCCTCGGTGCTCTGGCGCTTCGGTCGCCCGTGGGTCGGAGCCAGGTCCTTGGAGAACTACGCTCTGACGCCAGGGGTCGTGCTCGTGTTCCTCCTCGCGTGCGTTCACCTGTGGCGGCACCGCCGCCAACCCACGCGAAACCAGGCTCTCCCGCTGGAGAGGCTCCTCGCGCCGACGGCGATCGCCGTGGTGCTCGCAACGACGCTCGTGGTGCGTGCCGGCGAGCATTCCCTCTGGTGGTTCGTGTACGAAGCCGTGCCGGGTGCCAGCGCCAATCGTGCGGTGATGCGATTCCTCTACGTGATCGGCCTCTTCACGGTGATCGTCGCGTTCGGCTACCTCGGGCGAATCGCCCGGGCCGGACGACGCGGGGGCCGAGCGGCCGCGCTCCTCGTCGGCGTCGTCCTCGTGCTCGAGCAGTACGCCGATCACCCCGTCGACCTGATCTCGCGCGACGCCGAGGTCGAACGGATCCAGCGGGTGCCGTTCCCGCCTCCCGGAACGAGCGTGTTCTTCGTCGTGATGGCGGAGCCGGAAGGCGCCGACCGGCGATCGAAGTGGCCCAACATCGTCGCTCAGATCGATGCGATGCTCGTCGCCGAGCGCTTCGGGATCCCGACGTTGAATGGGTACAGCGGATGGTATCCTCGCGGCTGGGACCTGGCGCCACCCATCGGCTCGGAGGTCTATCTCGAGCGCACTCGGGCTTGGCTGGCCCGGCACGAGATCCGCGGGCGCGTGGCGGCTCTGGATCTCGCGCGCCGACGTTGGCTACCGCTCGGGCCGATCCGCACCGCTCGGGTGGCCGATTCCACGTGATCCCCCGTCGCCCCCGTTGTCTCGGCGTGGCGACGTGTGGCATGGGAGGAGGGGATGAAGCGCTCTCTTTCGCTCGCCGCGGCGGCGGTGCTCGTGCTCGGGTGTGGGGACGGGGCCACCGGGCCGACGGGCCCGGAGCCGGGCCTCGTTCCGGTCGTCGCCCCCGGCGAGTGCGACGGGCGTACGTTCGAGAGCACGTTTCAGGCGATCGAGGAGACCGTGTTCGCGCGGCACGGCTGTACCGAAGCCGTTTGTCACGGAGACGCCGCGGCCGGCGGACTGCAGCTGTCGGGAGGTCTCGCCTACGAGAACTTGTTCGCCGTGCCGTCGGCGGGAAGCTCGCTCCTTCGCGTCGAGCCGGGTGACCGCGATCGAAGCTATCTCTACCTGAAGCTCGCGGCGAAGACGCGACCCGGCGGGACACCGGTGAACGGCCAGGCCATGCCGAGCGGCCGGCCCGCGATCGGCGAAGACGAGCTCGAAGCTCTTCGGTTGTGGATCTACGCGGGCGCTCCGGAGACCGGCGTGGTGATCGGAACCGAGCCGTTGCTCGACGCCTGCCTGCCCGATCCGGAGCCGATCGAGATCGAGCCGCTCACGCCTCCCGCGCCGGGGGAGGGTCTGCAGTTCGTGTTGCCGACGATCGACGTGCCGGCGTCGAGCGAGCAGGAGATCTGCTTCGCGTTCTACTACGACGTGAGCGACGGGGTCCCGGCCGAAGCGCTCGATCCCACCGGCGAGATGTTCCGCATCCGCGCGCAGGAGATCCGTCAGGATCCCCAGAGTCACCACATCCTTCTCCTCGACTCGGGCATCGACCCGTCGCGGATCGACGATCCGAGCTTCGGCCGGTGGCGGTGCCACGGCGGATCGCGGGCCGGAGACGACTGCGACCCGATGGACCTCGATTCCTGTCCGGGCAGCCTCTGCCGAAGCGCGATCCGCGACGACGTCGCGGGCTGTGTGGGCTACGGGCTCTCGAGCAGCGCGGACATCGTCCAGCAGGGGATGGGCGGCGCGCAGGAGCCGCAGGCGTGGAACGAGTTCCCCGACGGCGTCTACGCTCAGTACCCGCTGCGAGGCGTCGCGTACTGGAACTCCCACGCATTCAACCTCACCTCGAAGGACGCGGGCCTGAACGGCCGGATCAACTTCTACTTCGCCGAGCGGCAGGACATTCCGATCCGGAACGTGCCGGTCGATCTCGTGAACATCTTTCGCCCGAACGCGCCGCCGTACGGGGAGGAGACGATCTGTGCGGACTACGTGGTGCCGCAGGGGACCCGGTTCTTCCAGATGGCCTCGCACACCCACAAGCGCGGAACGCATTTCTGGGCGGAGCTGCCCGACGGGACGCTGGTCTACGAGAACTTCGTCTACAACGATCCCACCCGCGTCCTGTTCGACCCACCCCTCGCGTTCGATTCCGAGGATCCGGCCGAGCGCGCGATTCACTACTGCGCGCACTACGTGAACGGCATCGGCCCGAACGGCGAGCCGGATCCGGAGACCGTGACCCGCGCGTCTCGCATCCCGGCGAGTGCTCTCGCGACCGTCGGCGCGTGCTCGCCGGTCGCCTGTGTCGCGGGGAACGTCGGCGCCCCGTGCGACGGCGTCGACGACGACGCGGCGTGCGACTCGAGCCCCGGCGCGGGCGACGGCTGGTGCGACGCCTGTGCGATCACGGGCGGCGAGAGCACCGAGAACGAGATGTTTCTTCTGACGGGGCAGTGGTACATCGCCGAAGGCTTCCCCCAGCCTCCGGCGGACGGCCCGGTGTACGCCGGGGCTGCGTCCCTGCCGTGAGCGATTCTCCGGACCGGGCTCGCCTCGTTCCTCTGACGCCGAGGGAGTGGAGCGAGCGTACGGGGCAAGCGCTCGAGGGAACCCGGGAGCGCGTCGCGCGGCTCGAAGGAAGGTCCGCCGCGCCCGCCGGTAAGCCGCTCGCGATCCTCGCGACGATCGCTCGCCACCCGGCACTGCTCGAGCCCTTCCTCGGGTGGTCCGCGGCTCTGGCTCTTCAAGGGGAGCTCTCGCGCCGCGACTCGGAGATCCTCGCGCTTCGCGCGGCCTGGAACTGCCGCTCCGCGTTCGAATGGGGGCATCACGTGCTCTACGCGCGCGCCGCCGGGCTCTCCGACGAGGAGATCGAGCGCGTCGCCCGGGGGCCGGCGGCGCCCGGCTGGTCGGTCGAAGACGCAGATCTGCTTCGTGCCGCCGACGAGCTTCACGTCGCCAAGGACCTGTCGGCCGGGACGTGGGCGCGCCTGCGTTCCCGATTCACCGACGCCCAGCTCGTCGAGATCCCCTTCGTGGTCGGCCAGTACACGATGCTTTCCATGGTGGCGAACGCCACGGGGGTGCCCCTCGAAGACGGTCTCTCGCCTCTCCCGGAGCCCGACTGAAGGCGGTCCTCCGGGTGCCAACTCGCGTGGCGGGGACCGCCAAAGGCTCTTGGCGGCTCCCGGGGAAACGGCCGTTGTTTCCGCACGTCTCCTCCTGGCACGCGCCGTGCATCGAAGCGTGCCCCCGGCGTGGTGTGACGACCGTCCGCGCGGAGGAGAGGAGTGACCGATGAATCCGATCAAGAGTTCGATCTGCGGGGCCGCGCTCGCGGTCGTGGTCGCCGTCCCGTGCTCGGCGGGTGTCGCAGACGCGGCCCTCGTGCGCTGGAGCCAGTCCGAGAAGACGCTCGAGGCGTCGATGAAGACCGTTGCCGGCAAGGTGATCGACCTCGCCGGTCGGAAGGACCGGGCGTCGTCGGCGACGGACGAGAAGGACGGACGCCGCGACGCGCCGCAGGCCGGCACGTCGACTCGTTGAGTCGTCGGACGTTGGGAGGTGCGGGGGGCGGAGGGCGCTCGAGAGGCGGCACCCCCGTTTTCGTTGGAAAGGGGGTGCAAAGGTCGCTCGGCGAGGCGTCAAGCAAACTTTGCATGGACGGTAAAGTAGGCGAAGCAGTCGCGCACTCCCCCCGTCGGAAATCGACGGGCACGCCCGTTGCTCGTTCTCCCGGTTTCGCGCGCCATGCCGGCGTGCCTGCAAGCCAGGGGGAGAACCATGACGTCCGTGTCTCGGATGCTCCGGAGGGGCATCCCATCGTTCACAGTGGCAATGGCGCTCAGCTTCACGGGGGCAGCCGCATTCTCGACCGCTCCGACGACCGAGGTCGTGCCGGTCGTGCGCGGAGAAGCCGTGGTGGCGTTGCCCGCGGCCGAGTTCGGTCACGAACTCGAAGCCAAGATCGTTCTGGAGCGCGACGAGCGCGATTCGATCGCCATCGGTGCGGGTGCCGAGCTTCGGCTTTCGGTGAAGAACCGGTTCGATGCCGAGGCGCGCGTCACGTACGCGGTCGAGTTCGTCGACGAGTTCGGCTTCGAGGTCGATCGACCGGCCATGTCCGACGTGTTCGTCGTCCCGGCGAGGGACTCGGCGCCGGTCGAGATCGAGCTACCGCCCGCGCTGGAGGAGGGCTTCTACCTCGCGCGGATCACGGTGGCGGCGCGATCGGGCGACGAGTCCGCGGACGACATGATCGAGCAAGGGCTCGGTGTCGTCGACGGAGAGGCGCTGCTTCTCACCGACGAGGAGTGGCTCGAATGGTCCAACGCCAACGGAGGATTCTGACGATGAAGACCCGAACGAAAGAGGCCGTGCGAGCGCTCCTCCTCGGAGCGCTCGCGTTCTTCACGCTATCGACGGCCGCCGAGGCCGCGAGTGGGGTCGTCCGCGGACGGCTTCGCTTCTATCAGAACCAGGGGAACTATTGTCCGAGTAGCCGCACCTGCACCGCCGCGCGCTACCGGCAAGCGGACTACAACATCAACTCCCCCGTTCGCGACGTGAAGGTCTACCTGGTCGCGGAGGGGGGCGGCGTCCTCGGGCAGGGCACCACGAACGCCAACGGCGACTATCAGATCAGCTGGTACAAGTTCACCTGGTGGGGTGGGTCGCCGGGCCGCGCACGCATCGAGTGGTACGGAGAGCACCGCGATGGGCGCTTTGCGCTGAAGACGTCCGCCGGCGGGCGCTGGGTCTTCTGGACCCCGTACTCGACCCTCACGGACGGTACGACTGCGAGCAATCGTCAGAACCTGGGCACGCGGACCTGGGGAAGCTCGTCGTCGCCCAACGCGCTCGCGAACCTCTACGATGGTGCCGTACGCATGTGGCGAGACGCGTTGAACTCGTCGAATCGAATGCGCAACAGCTTCACGGGGGTCGAGATCCGCGCGTACGACGGTACGACCTGCCCGACCAGCTGCGCGAACGGCGCGAACAAGCGCATCATCATCGATTCGTCGACGTCGGCCTACCGTCCGCAGGCGCGCGTCATGCACGAGATGGGGCACATTGCGTCCTACCTCAGCAAGGCCCGGCGGGCGTGTGTCGACTACACCTTCGGTGGAAACAACGGCTGGAGCATGACCTCGCAGGAGTGGGCGTGCGCGGGCTTCGAGGAGGCGATCGCGACGTTCTTCGGCGATCGCGCGATCTACTGGCAGGCGAGTCCCCAGCCGACGTCGTGCCTCTCGAGCGGCGTGTGCCCGAACTCGTCGAACGTCGAGACGAGCACCGGATCCGGCAGCTGCGCGGCGGGTGAGGCCCGGCAGCCGATCACCGCGGTTCGCTACCTCCGCGACCTGTACGACTCGGTCGACGAGACGAACGACGGCAATCGGTTCGGCTACTCGCGGTTCTTCGACGCGCTCGCCCGCTTCGACAACGGAAGCGGGAACCGGGCCGCGGACGAGCCGTGGAACTGGTGGGGGACGTCGCTCGACGATCGCGACGGCCGCTCGGCGCGCGACTTCCGCGCGCACATCGAGGGGCTGACCGGCTCGAGCACGAGCTCGAACTACACCAACAACTGCAGCCCGACCGGCGACTGACGCCGATCGACGACCCCGGGGTCGGCGGCCACGCGCGCCGCCGGCCCCTCCGGGAGAGTCCGATGAAGAACGAAGCCATCTCGAAGATCGTGGCCCCCACGATCGGCGCCGGATTGGGCGCCGTCGCGGGCCTGGTGCTGTTCGCCCTGAGTGCCGTGGGGGGCGCGGCACCGTCCACGCCGCCGGCTCCCGTCCCGGCGACGCCGGCCCGGCCCGGCCACGCGGCGATGGTGCCCGAGCGCGAGGGGCGCGGGGACCAGGAGCCCGCCGTCCCGGCGCCTGCGCCCGCGCCCGCGGAGCGGGCGGCTCCCGCGGCGCTGGCCGAGAGGGGCTTCGAGCGGAGGACCATCGGTGCATCCGACCCCCTGCCGCGCGACGAGGGAGAGTGGCAGGGCATGCTCGTCGATCAGTCGATCCGAGCCGCGTGCGACACGACGGCGCGCTGCGGCCTGGCGATGGCCTGCGTCGAGGGGGCGTGCGGCGCCTGCGTGACGGACGACGAGTGTGGGGCGGGGGAAGCCTGCGTGCTCGATCATTGCGTGCCCGAGCGGAATGTCGAGTGTCGCACGCGGCACGACTGTCGCGGCGAGGAGCTGTGCGTGCTCAGCGGATACTCCGACGACCTGCGCGGAAACGGGTCGATGAGCGCCTTCTGCCGACCGATGGACGGTGGGGACGACGCGGAGGCGGAGACGCCGTACGTCGCCCCGCCGGAGGATGCCGAGTTCGACCCGCGGCCGGTGCGTGTCGAAGACCTCCTCGAGCGCCTCGACGGGGCGCCGTAGACGCCCGTGGGCGGCAGGCGGCCCCAGCTCCGCTATTCGCCGACCCAGACTCGGAGAAGCGCGTGGGCGATCGCCATGCGGGGCGGGACGGCGAGCACGTCCGAGGGGCGCCGAAGGGAGCGGCCGACGTCGTCGCGAGTGAACCACTGGGCTTCTTCGAGCTCCGACTCGTCGACGCGGATCTCCTCGCTCGTGGCTTCCGCCATGCATCCGATCATGAGCGAGGCGGGGAAGGGCCAGGGCTGGGACGAGTGGTACCGGACGGCACCGACGTCGATGCCCGCTTCCTCCTTCACCTCGCGCCGCACCGTCTCTTCGAGAGACTCGCCGGGCTCCACGAAGCCGGCCAGCGCGGAGAAGAAGGGGCGGGGCCACGAGGGTTGGCGTCCGAGCAAGCAGCGCTCGCCGCTCGTCACGAGCATGATCGCGACGGGGTCGGTGCGGGGGAAGTGCTCCGTCGAGCAGGCGCGGCAGAGCCGGGACCAACCGCCGTCTTTCGTGTGCGTCGGTTGACCGCAGCCGGGACAGAACCGATGGCGCGAGTGCCAGTCGACGAGGTGGCGCGCTTGCGCCGCGATGGAGGCATCCTCGACGGACAGGCGGCTCGCGATCGCGCGGAGGTCGGGGAACTCCGCATTCCTCAGGCCCAGGCGCTCACTCGGGTTCTCGAGGCCGGTCACGTCGAGGGCGAAGAGAATCTCGTCGCCACGCGCTCCCAGGAAGATCGGATCGCTGCCGTCGGCCGCGAGCTCGAGTGCGTGGGAACGGCACCATGCGAGCGTCGGCCCGTCGGCCCGCTGCACCGCCGGCGCCAGCTTCGAGACGGGAAGGTATCGGGTGGCCGGGTCGGCCAGGCGCTCGGCGATCCACTCGGCATCGCGACGGCGGTAGTCCAGGCGGTCCAGCGGGCTTCCAGCGAACACGTGGGGTCGGGTCACCCTCGAACGCTAGGGCACGCGGGAACCGCGTTCAACGCATGGTGCCGCGGTCGGCTTCTGGTAGGGAAGACTCATGCGTTTCTGGTCGATCGTCGTTCTCGCCTGCCTGGCGTTTGGTTGCTCGAGCCCGGAGCCCCCGATGCCGCCCGCTGCGGCGACGTACGAAACCCGCGGCGTGGTCGAGCGCCTTGCGGCACGCAACGACCCGACGATGCTGATTCTCCACGAGGCGATCCCGGACTTCGTGGGGATCGACGGCAAGGCGTCGACGATGGAGTCGATGTCGATGCCGTTCGAAGTGGCCGGCGGCGTGTCGACGGCCGGGGTGAAGGTCGGTTCGAAGGTGGCCTTCACGTTCGAGGTGCGTTGGGAGGCCGGTCCGCCCCTTCTGATCACCAAGCTGAAGATCCTGCCGGACGACGCCGAGCTCGACGTCGCGTAGGAGCGCCGCGCTCAGGGCGCGGTCGCCGCGCCGACGCGGAGCGGCATCCGCAGTCGAATCCGGGTGCCGGCGGCGGTCGACTCGATGTCGAGTGCCCCGCCCAGATTCTCCGCGCGCCGGCGCATGTTCGCGAGGCCCCGCCCGGGCGGGGCCTGCTCGCTCATCCCGGATCCGTCGTCGCAGACCTCCACGTAGGCCTCGTCTCCCAGGGACCCCTGCACCGTGCCGGTCCGGATCCGTACGCGCGTCGCACCGGCGTGCTTCAGCACGTTCGCGATCGATTCCTGGACGACGCGCAGGACCTGGAGGGCCTGCTCGGGGCCGAACCCCTCGATCGGCGGTACGTCGCGGACCTGCCAGTCGATCGCGATGCCGCCCCGCTCGAGCCGTGGTTGGACGCGCAACCGCATGGTGCCGAGCACTGCGGCGAGATCACCCTCGTCGGGGTCGAGGGAGTCGATGATGAGCCGCAGGTCGTCGAGCGCCTCGTGGAGGGAGTCGGCCACGGCGTCTGGCTCGCCGCGTCCGCTCTCGACCAGGGCGAGGGTGGATACGAGCTGTCCGCCGATGCCGTCGTGGACGTCCTGCATGATCCGCTCGCGTTCGGCGGCGATCGCGCGCTCGCGCTCGAGGGTTCGGAGCTTTCGGTAGTTCGACTCGAGCTCGCGATGCTTCTGTCGCACGCGTCCCTCCAGCTCCCGGTTCAACGTCTCGGCTTCGGTGAGGCTGTCGGCGAGGCTCGCGAGGATGGTCCAGCCCGAGAACAGGAGCGCCACGGAAGCGGCGTAGGCGGAGAGCCAGAAGCCCGAGATCGGCCTGCCGTAGAACACGGAGGCGAGATCGTGGACGACGAAGATCGTCCCGAGAAACGCGGCGACGGCGAGCGTCTTCGGGTGGGTGATCAGTCCGCGCTTCATCGTGTGGAAGATGAGGATCATGACGTAGACGACGGCCGATCCCGTGATCACCTGCCACGAGATCCAGGCGGTGAACGCGTACTGCGTGGGGGCGAGAACCGTGACGATGCCGGGGACGCCGAACACCACGAGCGCGATGCGCTCCCGCGCCGCGAGACGGTGTCCGAAGATGCGGAGGTGGAAGGCTCGGATCAGGCAATAGACGAGGCCCGCTTGCGCGGCGGGCCCGAGGAACTCCCACGCTCGGCCACCGATCGGCGGGTCGCGCACGAACCCGGCCGCGAGAACGACGGCCCAGAGGACCAGTGCGGTCGCGAACCAGGCATTGGCTCCCTGCTCGTCGCGGCGGGCGAACACGGCGAAGATCAGCAACGCGACGGCGACCGACGTCATGGCCACTCCCTGCAGGGCGACCACCTGGAACCGGTATCGGTTCTCGAACGTGGGACGCAGCGCCGCCGCGGGTCCCACGAGGAAGGGGTCGAGAAGCCCGGGGAACGTCGGCTCGATCACGAGCCGCAGTCGAATCACGTTGTCGCCCGCATGGAGCATGCCAGTCGGGATGGGAAAGTAGAGAGGGCGGTTCGCGTTGCGGCTCAGCGGTGGCTCGAGCCGCCCGCCGTCTCCGACGAAGTGGCCGTTGACCCACACCGCCGCGTTCATGGAGAGGCGGGGAAGGAACACGCTCCAGAGCTCGTTCGGCGTACGGTCCAGATGCAGTGGAAACGTGTAGGTCGCTTCGTGGTGGCGCATGCGGCGCTCGGGCCACCAGTACTCGGGGAGCTCGACGGGACGAGCCGCTTCGTCGCCCGGGTAGCGGAACGTGCCCGTCTTCACCGTCTCGACCCGGTCGGTGTCGGCCGGCGCACAGGCCGACACGCAGAGTCCGAGGAGAATCGCGCTGAGCAACGGGAGTCGCATGGCCGATCGAGCCGCGTCATCTTGGCGTAGCGGGGCCCCCTTGGCCAGAGAGGGCGTGACGTCTGGCCGCGCGCGGGCTACCGTGGTGCGCCTTGGCCGACGAAACCCCAGAGCCCGTCGAGATCCCGTACGAGCAGCTCTCGCCCGAGGCGTTGCAGGGCCTGATCGAGGAGTTCGTGACGCGAGACGGTACCGACTACGGCGTCACGGAGCGCAGCCTGGACTCGAAGATCTCTCAGGTGCGTGGACTTCTCGCGCGTGGTGAAGCCCGGGTCGTGTTCGATCCGGAGAGCGGTACCGCGAACATCGTCGTCGCCGTTTGAACGGTCGTCTCAGCCGCGCGGCTCGCCCGACTTTCGGTCGGCGCCCTGCTTCCGTATGGTTCCGGGACAACTCACGAAGGAGGTTCCAGGGACATGGGTGGTTTTCTCGAGGGCAAGGCGATCGCCATCACCGGCTCCGGCCGTGGCATCGGACGTGCGGTCGCATTGGCCTGCGCCGCCGAAGGCGCGAAAGTCGTCGTCAACGACTACGGCGTCTCGATGGACGGCCAGGAGCCGACCAGCGAGGTCGCGAACGAGGTCGTCGAAGAGATCAAGGCTGCGGGCGGCGAGGCCGTCGCGAATGCGAACTCCGTCGCCACGATGGAGGGCGGCGCCAGCATCGTCCAGTCGGCGGTCGACAACTTCGGCACGATCGACGGAGTCGTCTGCGTGGCGGGGATCCTCCGCGAGCGCATGCTGTTCAACATGACCGAGGAGGACTGGGATCCGGTCGTCGAGACCCACCTGAAAGGGCACTTCACGGTATTCCGTGCCGCGTCGGCCGTCATGCGGAAGCAGAAGAGCGGAAGCCTCGTCGCCTTCACGTCGGGAGCGTTCGCCGGGTCCGTCGCGCAGGCGAACTACGCGGCGGCCAAGGGCGGCATCGTGTCGCTCGCGCGGAGCGCTGCCGCCGGGCTCTACAAGTACGGCGTTCGTTCCAACGTGATCGCGCCGGTCGCGCGCACGCGCATGAGCGCCAACGTTCCGATGGAGATCAAGGGCATGGGCGACGCCGAAGACGTCGCGCCGATGGTCGTCTATCTCCTGGGCGATGCGTCGAAGCACATCACGGGGCAGATCTACACGGTCTCGGGCGGAAAGATCGCCGTCTGGAACCAGCCCGCGGAAGTCCGCGCGATGTTCAAGGATGGTCGTTGGACGCCCGAGGAGATCGCGAACCAGCTCGACGACCAGATCGGCGTCGAGAAGATGAGCCTGATCGATCGCCTCGAGGCCTACGCCAAGGCGGCGGCCTCAGGCGACAAGCCGAACGCGTAGTCCTCGGCAACGAGACGCCGAGGTCAGGGGTCGCCTCCCGCCGGGGGCGGCCCCTTTTCGTCGAAGCTAGGAGCCGGGCAGGTTCGGAAGCCGCACGACGAACGTCGAGCCGCGCCCCACCTCGCTCTCGACGTCGACTTCTCCCTCCAAGAGCTGCGTGAGCCGCAGGACGATGTGGAGACCGAGCCCGACGCCCCCGAGCGCGTGTCCGCCTCCTTGGCGAAACGCTTCGAAGATCGCGCCGCGCTCCGCTTCCCGGATGCCGATCCCATCGTCTCGGACGACGATCTCGACGCCGTCTCCGGCGGCGTGGGCCGAGAGGCGGATGCAGCCGTCCGGACAGAACTTCGCGGCGTTCCCCACCAGGTTTCGCAGGATCACCTCGAGCTTCGCCTCGTCGGTGCGTACGGTGCCGAGCATCGGGTCGACCTCGACGCGGGCTCGCTCGTCGAGATCGAGCGCTCCACGAATTCGGGCGAGCAACTCGCCGACGTCGACGGAGCCGGGTCTCACCTGCTCGCGGCCAGCCTCGATCCGCCCCAGGTCGAGGGTCGCGCCGATGATGTCGACCAGCGTCCGTGCGCTCCGCTTGACGCGGGCGAGCGCGTCGCGTTGCTCTCCCGTGAGTGAGCCCAGCTCCCCCGCTTCGAGCATGTCGGTGTAGCCAAGGATCACGCCGAGCGGCGTGCGGAGCTCGTGGGACATCGTCGCCACGAACTCGGACTTGAGTCGATTCGCGCTCGCCTGCTCGTAGAGGAGGCGTGCGTTCTCGAGCGACAGAGACGTGAGGTGGGCGATGCCGCGCGCCACGCGGCGGTCGCTCTCCGAGAAGGTCGCGTCCGTTGCCGCGCGGGAGGCAGAGAGGACGCCGAGGAGCTCTCGTCCGTGACGAAGGGCCACGAGAAGCGCCCGTCCGCCACCGGTCCTCGGCGCACGGGCGAGCGGGAGGAGGCTCGGCGCCACCTCGATCACGTCGTCGTCTCCGAACATCGAGTCCAGGTCGACGCGGTCGCGCGGAATCCGGACCGTGCGCCCGACGTCGGTGACCGCGGCCTCGAGGCCGTAGGTTCCGCTCAGCACGTAGCTCTGCTCGTCTTCCCGCCACAGCAGGCCGTAGACCGAGTCGCAGTGGAGCAGGGAGGCTGCGTGTCCGCACAACACGTCGGGGAGGTCCGGATCGTGTTGGGCGCGGATGGACTCCCTGCCGAACTGGGCCAGGGCGGCGGTCACGTGGGCGTCTTGCTCGATCGTGGCGCGGAGCTTCGCCTCGCTCGCGGTTGCGCGGTCGCTGGCCCGTTCGCGCTCCCAGAGCGCTCCGAGGGTCGCCGCGAGTGCCTTCAGCGCCGAGATCTGGCGTGACTCCCAGCGCCGTTCCCGGCGGCAGTCGTCCAGTCCGATCGTGCCCCCGAGCTCGCCGTTCACGAACACCGGAACGGCGAGGACCGACACCGTGCCGAAGTGCTCCATCACGGCGCGCTCCAGCGTGGGAAACTCGCGTGCGACACCCTGAACGACCTCGTTGCGCGAGAGCGGCTCGAGCCAGCTCGGGAGCTGCGAGAGAGGCGCGTCGGTGACGGGGGGGCGATGGCGCTGCGGCAGCACCTCCGGCGAGATCCAGCCCGCGATCTCGGTGATCGCGGGCACGCCCGTCGCCGGGTGCGGCCGCACCTGATGGACGTAGGTGCGATCGGCCTCGGCGGCCGCGCCGACGATCGCGAGAACCTCGGGAAGTGCCTCCACGACCCGCCGGGCGCCGAGCAGTGCCGAGGCGCTCTCGGCGACGGCGAGGAGGAGGTGGTCTCCGGAGTGTTCGGTTCCGTGCATTCGAGCGGTCGGGGGATCGACGGGACAGTATCGCGACGCCCGGCGGAGGTCACGCGGCTTGAGCCGGAGGCTCGCGAAGGTTACCAGCTGTAACCGCGTCCGCGCTCCCGGACTTCACGGGCCGTTCGCTTCCCCCGAACCGGATCGATTCCTTCATGGCCAAGCGACAGGAGCAGGAAGACGCGAGTACCGAGGTCACGGAGGTCGCGAAAGACGTTCTCCGGATGCAGCTGCCGATCTCGATGCCGGGGTTGGGCCACGTCAACTGCTATGCGCTGATCGATGGCGACGGCGCGGCCGTCGTCGACCCCGGGCTGCCCACGCCCCGGTCATATGCCGCGCTCGAGGACCGCTTGAAGCAGGCCGGCCTCTCCGTCGCGAACATCCACACGGTTCTCGTGACCCATTCCCATGCCGACCATTTCGGCGGTGCGACGCGCATCGTTCGCGAATCCGGCGCGCGCCTCGTCGCGCACCGCGCCTTCAGCTTCGGCGGCGCTCCGCCCGAGCCGGAGGTGTCGGTCGACGATCTCCACGCCCATCACCACTCCGCGGCCGAGGAGGATCCTGGCACCTTCGGGGAGCGGCCTCCGATCGACGTTCAGGCGACGGCCCGGGGCTGGACCGGAAAGACGCCATGGGGAGGCGAGCGCCCGAAGCCGCCGCTCAAGATGCGGATCCGCTGGCGTGCGATGCGGCTGCTGGGGAAGGCGATGTCGTTTCCGCCGGTCAGCCACCCGGTCGTGCAGGGAGACGTCCTGCGTCTCGCGGGCCGCGAGTGGTTCGTGCTCCATACGCCGGGGCACACCAACGATCACTTCTGCCTGCACAACGCGGAAGACGGGATGTTTCTGGCCGGAGACCACGTCCTCCCGACGATCACACCGCATATCTCCGGACTGTCTCTGGAGCGGGATCCCCTCGCGGCCTTCTTCGACTCGCTCGATCGCGCCGCGGCCCTGCCGCACGTGGATCTCGCGCTGCCGGCGCACGGCCATCCGTTCGCGGACCTCGCCTCGCGCTGCGAGGCGATCAAGCAGCACCACGACGAGCGCCTCGAGAAAGTGAAGAGGATCGCCCGGGAGCTGGGGCCCGCGACGGTGCAGGCGTTCAGCGAGAAGCTCTTCCGCAAGCGCAGCTGGGGAGCGATGGCCGAGAGCGAGACGTACGCGCACCTCGAACACATTCGTCTCCTCGGCGACGCCGAGCGGCGCTCGAACACGAAGGGACAGTTCGTCTACGAGATGTGACCGGTTGGCGGGCCCTGGCCTCGGTGGTACGGCGGGGGCATGGACTACGGCGTCACGATCTTCTTCACGGAGCGGTCGATCGGCCCGGCCGAGCTCGCGGTCGCGGCGGAGGAGCGCGGCTTCGAATCGCTCTGGGTCGCCGAGCACTCGCACATCCCGACGAGCCGGGCCACGCCGTTCCCGGGCGGGGGGGGCCTGCCCGAGATGTACTACGAAGTGATGGATCCGTTCGTGACGCTCGCCGCCGCCGCCGCCGCGACGACGTCGCTCCGTGTCGGGACCGGCATCTGCCTGGTCGCCCAGCGCGATCCGATCCAGACGGCGAAGAGCGTCGCGAGCCTGGATCAGGTCTCGGGCGGGCGCTTCTCGTTCGGCGTCGGCGGCGGCTGGAACGCCGAGGAGGCCGCGAGCCACGGCACGACCGACTTCAAGGGTCGCTGGAAGCTCATGCGTGAGCGCATCGAGGCGATGAAGGAGATATGGACGAAGACCGAGGCCGAGTACCACGGAGAGCTCGTCGACTTCGATCCCCTCTACGCGTGGCCGAAGCCCGTGCAGAAGCCCCATCCGCCCATCCATGTCGCGGGAGTCCATCCCCACGGTCCGAAGCGCGCCGTTCGCTACGGCGATGGCTGGGTACCTCTCAACCCGGGCAAGGTTCTCGCGGAGCAGGTCGCGGACTTCCACCGCATGTGTGGCGATGCGGGTCGCGAGCCTCTCCCGGTGTCGCTCTTCGCCGCGCCGGCGAAGGCGTCATCGCTCGCGCGATGCCGCGATGCCGGGGTCTCTCGCGCCATCTTTGCGCTGCCGCCGGCCCCGCGGGACGAGGTGCTTCCGGTCCTCGATCGCTACGTCGACCTGCGCGACGAGATCGGCGGACGGGACGGCGCCTAGACGAAGGGCTTGTCGAGCGCCTTTCGCATCAGGTCCTGCACGTCCGTTCCTCCGAGGACCTGAGAGTAGCGCCGATGGACCCACCAGCGGCCGTCTTGCTTCACCAGCTCCCAGTGATTGACGGCCATCCGGAACATGCGGAAGTCGTCGTCTTCGCGGTGGTAGATCCGCGTGTATCCGGTGGCCGTGGCGGTGTCGCCGTCGACGTGGACGACGGCGGGGCCGATCGTGTGCGCGGCGTTCGGCAGCAGCTTCTGGTGGTCTTCGGAGCGCACCATCTCGCCCACGGCCGCGCGGCCGCGCATCACCAGAGATTGGGTGGCGTCGCCGCCGGTCCCCGTGCCCACGGCGCGTACTTCGTAGAGGGTGTCCTTCGTGAACAGCTCCATGGCCGCTTCCGCCTCGCCGGCGTCCACGGCGAGCCCGTAGCGCACGATGAGACGGTGGATGGCCAGCTCGTCCTCGACCCGCTCGAGTCGTTTGGCGAGGGCGGAGACCTGATCTTCGATCGAATCGCTCATGGCGACCGTGCGCTAACATCCCCGGGCGCGGAAGACCACGGGCGGTTG
>JAUIFY010000392.1 GCA_030430245.1 bacterium
GAGATCCTGGCCGCGCCGGCGTTCGAACCCGACTTCCGATACGCGACGGCAAACCGCCACTACGCGCGCGGGCTCGCCTTCGCCGCGAAGGGCGACCTCGCGAGCGCCCGCCGCGAGCAGGCCGCGCTCGACGCCATCGCGAAGAGCCCCGACATGACGGAGCTCGCAATGGTCTCGGTCGGCTCGTCGGGAGCGGACCTCCTGGCCGTCGCCTCGTCCATACTCGACGGGGAGATCGCGTCCGCCGCCGGCGATCACGATCGCGCCATCGAATCGCTGCGACGGGCCGCGCAGCGACAGGACGAGCTCACCTACTCGGAGCCCCCGCCCTGGTACCTTCCCGTACGCGACGCACTCGGGCGGGCCCAGCTCCGCGCCGGCAAGCCTGCCGACGCCGAACGGACCTACGAGCACCAACTCCGGGAGACTCCGAAGAGCGGCTGGACGCTGTTCGGCCTCGCCCAGAGCCTCGAGGCGCAAGGCAAGGACGCGTCCGGAGTCGCAACCCAGTTCGACCAGAGCTGGTCGCGGGCCGACGTGAAGCTCACCGGCTCGGTGTTCTAGCGAGCCATGCCGCGCGGGGAGCCGCGCCCTGGCCGGGCGCTCAATTTAAGGACTGCACCTTGATTTCATGCCCGAGCCCTGACAGACTCGCCGACGGCGAATCGGGAGATCCACGCGCGGAGCGACCGGGCGGGGCTCCTCGGAGACGATCGACGGTCCTCGTGGACCGATCGCGCGAGGCCCGCGACGTCTGCGTCACGCCACGCCCGCGACGAGGAGAGCGATGTCGAAGAGCCTGAAGATCGGTGGAGTCGTCGTCGCCATTCTGGCGACCCTCGTGCTCTGGCTGTGGCTCGGCGGGGACGGCGTCAAGAAGACCGCCCGGCTCAAGGCCGTCGAGGTGATCGGCAACCTCGCGATGCGGACGATCCCCGACGACGTGGCAGGTGGCTTCCACAAGATCCCGATCGAGCGCAAGGAGCTCGCCCCAGGGGTCTATCAGGCGACCGGCGTGGCGAACACGCATCTGATCACCACCGACGACGGCGACGTGCTGTTCGACACCGGCCTTGCACTCCAGGTCCCCCAGCAGATGGAGCTCCTGAAGGAAGTGTCCGACGGCCCGCTCACGCACATCATCGTCAGCCACTCCCATGCCGACCACATGGGCGGCACGAAGTTCTGGAAGGAGGACGGGACCGAGATCGTCGCCCATCGCGAGTACACCGAAGAGCAACGATACCTCAAAGAGCTCGAGCCGTACCTCCACCACCGCAACCGCACGCTCTTTCCGTGGATGCCGGAGGAGCCGCCCCAGATCGGCCTGATCGCGTACGGAGGTGTCGAGCCCACCATCACCGTGGGCGACGACGACTTGATCTTCGAGCAAGGGGGCGTTCGCTTCGAGGTCCTGAACACGCCGGGCGCCGAGGGTGCCGACAACATCTCCCTCTGGCTTCCCCAGAAGAAGATCCTGTTCACGGGAGACACGCTCGGCCCCCTCTTCCCCCAGTTCCCCAACATCTTCACGATGCGCGGCGAGAAGGTCCGGAAGCCCGTCGAGTACATCGCGACCCTGAACCGCCTGATCGAGCTCGACATCGAGATGCTCGTGCCGAGCCACCATACCCCGGTGACCGGCGTGGAGAACATCCGCGCGGCGCTCACGAAGATTCGCGATGCGACGAAGTACGTCCACGACGAGACGGTCCGCGGCATGAACGAGGGCAGGTCCGTCCACGAGCTGATGGAAGAGATCCAGCTGCCGCCGGAGCTCGAGCTCACGCAGGAGCACGGCCGCGTCTCCTGGGCCGTGCGAAGCATCTGGGAGTACTACGCGACCTGGTTCCACTTCGACAGCATCACGGAGCTCTACCCGGTGCCGGCGCGATCGATGTACGCCGAGCTCGCCGAGCTGGCCGGCCCCGAGGCGCTCGTCGCGAAGGCCAAGGAGCACGCGGACGCGGGCGAGCCCGTCCGCGCCCTCCACCTCCTCGAGGTCGCCGTCGCCGGAGATCCCGACAACGCGCCCGCCCTGCGCCTGCGCCTCACGACTCTCGAGGCGATGCTCCAGACCGCCATCGACGGGGTGGGCAACAACTACGAGAAGGACTACCTCCGCCAGCAGATCGCGCTCACGCGAGAGGCTCTCGGCCAGGGGAGCTGAGGACGCGCCCGCCCGGAGACGTCAAGCCTCGTCCGGCGGACCATCGATGATCGCGACGATCGCCCGAACGAGAGTCCGCACGAACACCCGACGCTCCCGCGCGTACTCTCGCGGTCGCCTCGCCACCGGGAACCGCCACGAGAAGTCCGAGAGAGAGTGGAAGAGCAGCCCGAACACGAGAATCAGCCGGGCGCGCGCTTCCTCGTCGGGAAGGCGCGGCCCCAGCGCGCCCAGGAGATCCAGGGCGCGGCGCGTGCCCTCGCGGAGCGGCACCTCGTTCGGCAAGGCGCGCTTCGCGCGCCCGCGATCCTGAGCCATGATGCGCAGGTAGTAGACCCCGCCATCCGGATCGTCGAGCTTGTTGGCGAGCGGAACGACGAGAGCCTCGACGACGGCCTGCAGATCCATGCCTCGTCCCTCGGCCGCGTCGAGCATCCGCTGGCGCTCCTCCTCGATCCCCGGCCGGTGCTTCTCCACGATCGCGGTCAGCAGCCCCGCCCGATTCTTGAAGTGGTACTGAAGGGACGACTTGTTCCTCTGGCCCGCGGCCGAGTTGATCCGCGCGAGCGGCACTTCGAGCCCGTCGTTCGCGAGGGCACGCTCCGCGGCGGAGATGATGCGCGCGCGCGTCGCGATCGTCGGCTCGTACACGTCGGGCTCCTACCAGCCCCGTGGGTTCGCCCGCAACGCGACGATCCCGCCGCCGGGCCGCCTCCCAAGCGCCCCCCGTCGTCCCCAAAACGCCCCGATGGGGTCCACCCGAGGCCACGAAGGAGTCCCCCCGCTCCGACGACCGCCATGCCTGTCCCGGTCGTCTCCCGCTGCACCGCTTGCAGTCCGGCTTCCGCGAAGGCATCGAAGTAGCCATGGGCCTCGACGGCTGGATCACTCTGCTCGTGGTGGCCCTGTGCCTTCTCGCCATGGTGCGTGAGATGGGACCGCCCGACGTGATCATGATGGGCGGGCTTCTCACCCTGGCAGTGACGGGCGTCCTGTCGCCCGTCGAGACGTTCTCGGGCTTCTCGAACCCCGCGATGGCCGCGGTCGGCGCCCTCTTCGTCGTGTCGGCGGCCCTGCGCGAGACGGGCGCACTCGATCTCGTGGCGGGTCGGCTCTTTCGAGGCGCGAGAGACGAGCGCAGCGGTCTCGTGCGCCTCTGCGCTCCGGTCGCCTTCTTCTCGGCGTTTCTCAACAACGCCCCCATCGTCGCCATGATGACGCCGACGGTCTCGGCGTGGGCGAGCCGGCACCGCCTGACCCCGAGCCGCTTTCTGATTCCCCTGTCCTACTCGTCGATCCTCGGCAGCCTCGCGACCGTGATCGGCACCAGCACCATCCTCACCGTATCCGGTCTCGTGCAGCAAGCGGGGATGCCCGAGCTGGGCTTCTTCGAGCTGGCACCCGCCGGCATCCCCATCGCGCTCTTCGGACTCGCCTATCTTCTCGTCGTCGCCCCCCGCCTCCTCCCGAACCGAGCCGATACCGACGAGTACGTCGGGGACCACTTTCGAGAGTACACCGCGGCGATGCTGATCGGCGCCGAGTGCCCTCTCGCCGGTCAGAGCATCAGCGAGGCTGGCCTCCGCAACCTTCCGGGGCTCTATCTCGTCGAGATCAACCGCGGCGGCCGGACGATGACGCCGGTCGGCCCCGACGAGGTGCTCTTCGAGGGCGATCGGCTCGTCTTCGCGGGCGTCGTCACCACGATCGTCGAGCTCGCGAAGATCCGCGACCTCCGGCTTCTCGGCGAAGAAGATCAGCCGGTCGCCGCGCGCCGCAACGCACGCATGGTGGAAGCGGTGATCTCTCGCTCGTCCCCCCTGGTCGGACGGAGCGTACGTGGCGCGGCGTTTCGCACCGCCTACGATGCGGCCGTCATCGCCGTTCACCGCAACGGGGAGCGCGTCCCGGGGAAGATCGGGGACATCGAGCTCCGCCCCGGCGATACGCTGCTCCTCCAGGCCGCACGCGGCTTCATGCGGGCGCACCGACACAGCCCCGACTTCTTCCTGACGAGCGAAGTGCGGGAGAGCGAGACGCGCCGACACGAGAAGGCGGGACTGGCGCTCGGCATTCTGATCGTGGCCATTGGCGCTAAATTGAAAATTGATCAGTTCCGTAGTCGGCAGCTGGTATATCCCAAAAAATTCCCAGCGGTTGGTGTAAATACTTTCTCCGTATACCTCATCTCCTCCGCG
>JAUIFY010000393.1 GCA_030430245.1 bacterium
GGGCAATGGCTTCGCCCCTACCTTTTCGGGGAATTCTTCTAATTTCGTGGAGAAGAAGGCGTGGGGATCCAGGGCCGTGGCGGGTCCGCGGAAACCTGGTGGAACACGGTGTTCCCCTTGAGTGCTCGATTGTGCCACAATGAAGTGAGGGCGTTCCCGCAATGAGTCGGGCCGAGCAAAAGAAGCGTGCCGAGGCGAAGAGCCGCCTCGAGCAGGCCAAGACGCAGATGTACCAGGACCTCGTGCTGGAGTGTGCCGAGCGTCTCTTTTCCGAGCGCGGCTTCCCGCAGGTGACGATGCGCGACATTGCCGGCGAAGCCGGGATCTCGCCCAAGACCCTCTATTCCGTCTTCCCGGGGAAGGAGGACGTCTACGCAGAGGTGGCGCGTCGCCGCAGCATGGCTCTGATCGAAACGACGCGGGCGGCTCTCTCGGGCGACGGCACGGTGCTCGAGCGCATGCGCCGGTCCACGCGCGCCCTCGTCGGTTTCCTCGTGGAGCATCGGGCCTTCTTCCGCATCATGATGCGGGAGTCGCGCGCCTGGGGCCTCCTCCCGGACGGCGCCGGTTCGGGAGGCTGGGGCGCGGGACTCCGGTTGCAGGTCGACCTGATGCGCGAGGGCATCGACGACGGCGTCTTCTACGAAGGCGAGCCCGAGGTCATGGCTGCCGTCGCGCTCTCGACGATGCAGGTCCTCCTCGCCGCCGCCCTCGATCGCTCCGGTGAGCCGGACACGGCGGCGATCGCAGACGAGATCTTCGTCCAGCTTCAGCGGAGCTTCCGGCGGCTTCCGCCGTTCGCCCTCGAGGGGGCGAAGGCCGGCTGACCGCCGGCGGCTTCACGGACGTGCCGGAGCTCCCCGAGGTCGAGTTCGGGAGGAAGCTGCTCGCGCGCGTGGCGGTGGGGCGGCGCATCGAGCGCGTCCGGTGCGCCGACGATCGACTCGTGTTCGCCGGCGTCGCGCCCCGGACGGTCGCCCGCGCCCTTCGCGGCCGGCGGGTCGAGGCCGCTCGTCGGCACGGAAAGCACCTGTGGCTCGAGCTCGACAGGCGTCCGTGGCCGCTCTTCCACTTCGGTATGACCGGCGCGTTCCGGGCCCGGGGTGACGACCCGCTGCCGCTCGAGTCGGCCCCCCGCGAGCCCGATCGGGTCTGGCCGCCGCGGTTTACCAAGATCCATCTGTGGCTCGACGACGGGGGTGAGCTCGTGATGACGAACGCTCGGCGACTCGGGCGAATCCGCCTACAACACGATCCGTGGAACGAGGAGCCCCTCGTGAGGCTCGGGTTCGACCCCCTGACGGGGATGCCCCCGCTCCCCGACTTCCGGCGACGGCTCGGGGAGCGCGGCGGAGCGGTCGTGAAGGGACTCCTGCTCGACCAGGGGTTCGCCGCGGGTGTCGGAAACTGGATCGCCGACGAAGTGCTCTTTCAGGCCGGAATCGATCCGCGGCGGCGGGTCCGTTCGCTCTCGCCCGACGAGGTCAAGGCGCTCCACCGAGCGCTTCGCGGCGTGATCCGCAGGGCCGTCTCGGTCGACGCGCGCAAGGAGCGGTTCCCGCGCTCGTGGCTGTTCCACGCGCGCTGGGGACGGAACGACGGCGCGGCGCTGGCCGACGGAACGCCGGTCGAGCATCTCACCGTCGCGGGCCGCACCACCGCGTGGGTTCCGTCTCGGCAGAAGTGACACCGGCGGGGCTCAGGGAACGATCTTCTCGGGGAGGGGATGCCGGTACAGCTTCGCCGCGTTCCCGTGCGTGATCGCGTGGATCTCCGCCACCGGAAGGTCGCCCAGGACGTCTTCGATCACGGCCTGCGTATCGGGCCAGGTCCCGTCGCCATGCGGATAGTCGCTCTCGAAGAGGATGTTCTCCACTCCGATGCGGTAGCGGGTGCAGATCGTCGATTTGTCCTCGATCATGCAGAACCAGAAGTTCCGCTGGAGGCACTCGGTCGGCGAGATCTTGGGATCCGGCCAGCCACTCCCGTAGCCCGACCGGCTCATGATGTTGTCGAGCCGGTCCATCAAGGTCGCGACCCAGCCGATGCCGCCCTCGGACATCGCGATCTTGAGCTCGGGATACTTCGCCGGCCATCCGCTCCAGAGCCACTCGGCGCACGAGCCCAGCGCCATCGGTCCGAACTGGGTCGCGCCCAGCTCGAGCATCGGTGCGCCGTCGGGCATCTGGGGGAAGCCCGACGAGCCGACGTGGAGGTTCAGGACGGTGCCGGTCTCGGCGCACGCTCGCACGATGGGCTCCCAGTGCGGTTGGAAGCAGGAGGGAAGCCCCTGCTGGTGCGGCTGCTCCGGGACCGTGACGGCGGTGAAGCCGCGTTCCGCGTTGCGCCGGATCTCGGCCGCGCCCCGCTCCGGGTCGGAGAGGAACGTGATGCCGAGAGGGACGATCCGCTCGGGGTACGATCCGTGCCACTCCTCGAAGAGCCAGTCGTTCCAGGCCTGCACGCAGGCGTATCCCAAATCCTGATCCTTGGACTCGCTGAAGAGGGTGCCTCCGAAACCCGTCACGCCCGACGGGAAGTTCACCGAGGCCCACGTGCCCGCGAGGTCCATGTCCTCGATCCGGGCATGGATGTCCCAGCAGCCCCGGCGTACCTCGTCGAACCGGGCCGGCTCCACGCGGTGATCCTCGCGCGGGCGTCCCGCGACGCACATGAAGCCCACCTGGAAGTAGGGAGTGTCTTCGTACACCCAGACCTCGTGGCCTTCCTCGGTCTCCACGACACGGGGCGCCTGGGCCTCGAACTTCCTCGGCATCCGCCCCTCGAACGTATGGGGTGGCTCGAGGAGGTGGTCGTCGACGGAGATGAAGGTGTACTTCGTCTCTCGGGGCTCCGGATCGGGCAGCAGGGGCTTCGTGGCGGGGCGCTTGACGCCGAGCTTGATGACGCGGGCCATGCGGCCTCTCTATCGGACTGCGTGGTCGAGCGGCAACCGGGCGTTCGGCTCGGTGCCCCGAAACGATGAAGGGGGACGGCCGAAGCCGTCCCCCTTGCGTGCGCGGGTAGGCGCGATCGCGCCGTCGACCTCAGTCCAGAAGTCCCTCGGACTCGTCGAGGAACGCCATGCACGGCGACCCACAGGCCATCGATTGGCCTGGGTTGATCGCGCCCGGCGTGTCGGTGTTCGACGGGCAGAAGAGTCCGACCTGGCCCGAGCACACGAGGGCGCCGAGCTCGGACGGGTCCGTCCACTCGCTCGCGCTGCTCGCCCGGGCGAGGCTGCTCGAGTTCTTGTAGATCGAGACCTGCTCGAGCCAGCCCTCGTCGCGCTCCGCGCTGTACGGCGCGTCGATGTGGAAGAACGCGCCGTACGCTCCGGCGTTCGCGACGACGCCCTCGTAGCTCACGGCGTCGACGTAGCCGCTCGTGTCGTCGAGCAGGAGGATGCCGTCCGGACAGCCGAAGCCGCCGTTGGCGAGGTCGCCGTTCTTCAGGTTCGAGTCGGTCGCCGCACCGGGCAGGGTGACGTCGCAGTCCGAGACGTGGGTCGACGTGTTCGTGAAGCATACGACGAAGAATCCGATCCCGGTCCCGGTGTCGTCCGCGAGGACGCTGCCCGGGGGAATCGTCGCGACGAAGTGGGCGTCACCCGCGTTGACGCCGATCGGCGTGATGCACTGACCCCCGGCGCCTTCGACGGACACGACCTGGTAGCCCGAAAGATCGAGTCCGGCCGGGCCGGCGATCTCGACGAACTCGTCGCGGTCGTCGTTCAAGCCGCCGTCGTTCGAGTCGTAGTCGAACTCGTTGACCCACGGGAGGAGGTAGTCGCCGCCGCACGTGCCACCCATGCAGCTGTCGTTGGCCGTGCATCCGTTGTTGTCGTTGCACGGGGCGTTGTTGTTCGGATGCGTGCAGGTCCCGGCACCGTCACAGACGTCGTCGGTGCAGAGGTTGCCGTCGGTCGGGCACGCGCTGCCGTTCGACTCGAAGCCGCACAGGGCGTCGCAGCAATCCCCGCCGACGGTATTGCCGTCGTCGCAGTCCTCGCCGACGTCGACGACTCCATTGCCGCAGACCTCGTTCAGGCAGGCCGCGCTGCAGCTGTCGCCGCCGACGGTATTGCCGTCGTCGCATTCCTCACCGGCCGTCACGATGCCGTTGCCGCACGCGGTCACGGTGCAGTTGCTGTCGCAGCCGTCGCCGTCGACGCCGTTGCCGTCGTCACAGTCCTCCCCGGTTTCGAGGACGCCGTTGCCACAGATCTCCTGGCAGACCGTCGTCGGCCCCTTGAACTTGACGGAGTTCGCCTGGTTCTTCTTGACGAGCGAAGGCGGGACCTCGAAGCGCCCGCAGAACTGCTCGCTGCCGACGGTGAGGCGCGTTTCG
>JAUIFY010000394.1 GCA_030430245.1 bacterium
CCAGGGGACGCTGATCATCGGCGCGGGTCGGTTCTCTCGGGTCGTCGCGCGCGTACTGAAGGATCTCGGCCGAAACGTCGTCCTTCTCGACCGCAACCCGTCTCTGGTGCGGGCCGCGCAGAGCGAAGGGCTGGTCGCGATGGCGGGCGACGCCCTCTCTCTCGACGATCTCGAGCGAGCCGGGGGACGATACGCCGACACCGTTCTGGCCGTCACGACGAATGCGTCGCTGAACGAGCTCGCCGCGAAGCACGTCCGCGAGAATCTTCTGGTCGAGCGCGTTCTCGCCATCTCGGAGCCGCGAGAGGCCGGCAACGGCTCCCCCCTGTTCCCCGGGCGCTTCCCCGGCGTCGAAGAGGCCAACCGCCTGGTCCGCCTCGGTCGCCTGGAGACGGTCGAGCTGGAGGTGAAGGCGCCCGAGTGGAAAGGCCGGGACCTGTCCGAGCTTCCCTACACCGAAGGGGAGTTCGCCCTCGCGCTCGGACGCGGCGACTCCGTTCTGCTCGCCACCGCCTCCGAGGATCTCGCGGTCGACGACCGACTGTGGTGCGCACGACCGGCCGGTACCGAGAGCCGGCTCGCCGAGGTCCTCACGAGCGGCATGCCGGTGGAGGACGAAGACGAGGAGGAGGAGAAGGGCGAGGGTTAGTCGCTCGCGCGGGACCGGGCGGCTCGCGGGGCACCCGGTCCGAACTCGGGGTGGGGTCGATCGTGTCTCGGGTCAGCGCGGGCCGGAAGTGACGCCAGGAGGCGCCAGAGGCGCGGCTCCGATCGCGGGCCAGACCCGCAGGACCCCGAACAGGGCGCGGATGCCGATCCAACCCGCGGTCACGACCCAGATGGCGACGAACGCCTCCGGCGTCGCCAGGTCGATCGCGCGAAGGGAAAGGGCTCCCGCCGACGTCGCGAGCACCATCACGTTGCGCAGGTATCGATAGTCGCCCGTTCCCCAGTGGATCCCGTCCGTCACGAACGCGAGTGCGTTCAGCGGCTGCGCGAGAATCGCCGCCATCCAAACGTCGACGAATATCGGATGGACCTCCCTCGGCAAGAGAAGCCACGCGATGCCGTCGCGGGCCACGGCGAGAACGGCGACCAGGCCGAAGCCGGCCGCGACGGCCCAGAGGCACGCAACGCCGGCGACCCGTCGTGCCGCTCGGAAGGCCCCAGCTCCGACGAAGAACCCGACGAGGCTCTGCGCACTCGCGGCGAACGCGTCGAGGAGGAAGGCCGCGAGCATCCACACCTGACGGACCGCCTGCTGCGCCGCGCCCTCCTCCGGTCCGATCTGGGTCGCCTCCCGCGTCGCCAACATGAGGAAGAGGAGAAGGAGCCCGGTGCGCGCGACGAGGTCGCGCCCGACGACGAGCAAGGTCCGCACGTTCCCGAGGCGGACACGCGCCACGCCCCCGAGAACCCGTCGTGCCGCGAGAAGCGCCCACGTCGCGCCGAACCACTGGCTCACCACCGTCGCCCATGCGGCACCGCGGAGACCGAACGCGGGGATCGGCCCGGCGCCGAAGATGAGAACGCCGTCGAGCGCGATGTTCATCCCGTTCAGGGACACCGCGATCCAGAACGGCGTGCGCATGTCCTGGAGGCCGCGCAAGGCACCGAACGCGGCCATGGTCGCCAGGATCGCGGGCGCTCCGATCAAGCGGATCGCGAGGTACGTGACGGCGTCGTCCCGCATCGAACCGTCCGCGCCCATGAACGCGACCAGCTCCTCCAGGGCGGGAAACGCCATGGCCCCGACGACCACGCCCAGAAGGACCGCGGTCCCCGCCGCCGACGTCGCCGCCTCGCGCGCGCCGAGCGTGTCGTCGCGCCCCATCGCCTGGGCCACCGCCGTCTGGGTACCGATGCCGAGGAAGTTGAAGACCCAGAACAGGCTACCGAGAAGGGTCACCGCCACGCCGAGAGCGGCCAGGGGCGTCGCACCCAGACGCGCGACGAAAGCCGTGTCCGCGACACCCGTCAGCGGCTCCGCGACGAGCGACAGGAGAACCGGCAGCGCGAGCCGCACGAACGCCCGGTGGGGGTGGCGATGGAACTCGTGCTGGTCCGCGTCCTCGACGGGGGACGTCACGGGGAGAAGCGCCGCCCACCAGCGTCGAAGAAGTGCAGGATCTCGCGCGGGGCGACGAACGAGGTCTCGGCGGCCGGGGTCCCTGCCGCGCGAATCACCACCGTCTCGCGACCGACGTTCCCGGTGAGCATCGTCTCGGCGCCGAGGGGCTCGGCACTCGCCGGATCGGCGTCGACCCGCAGCCCCACCGCAACGGTGTCGTTCGAGGGGACGAACGCCTCGGGGCGGACTCCGACCGTCAAGGCGCCGCCATCGGCGCACCGGGCCGGCATGTGGTCTCCGAGCTCGATCCGCTGGTCGCCGATCGCGATCGCTCCGCCCTGCCTGCGAGCGGGGAGGAGATTCATGCCGGGCGAGCCGAGGAACGTTGCGACGAACGTGTTCGCGGGACGCGCATACGCCTCCAGCGGCGGTGCGACCATCTGCGTCCTCCCCCGGTCGAGGACGACGATGCGATGGCCCAGCGTCATCGCCTCCGTCTGGTCGTGCGTCACGTAGAGCGTCGTCACGCCGAGACGTCGCTGCACGTCGCGGATGTGTCGTCGGACGCTCGTGCGCAGCCGTGCATCCAGATTCGAGAGGGGCTCGTCCAGGAGGAACAGAGCGGGCTCGCGCACGAGCGCTCGCGCGAGTGCGACGCGCTGGCGCTGCCCTCCCGAGAGCGCCCCGGGTTTCCGCTCGAGGAGCGCCTCGATCTCCAGCAGCGTCGCGACCTCCTCGACCCGCCCTCTCCGGGCCGCCTTCGCGACGCCTCTCATCCGCAGCGGAAACTCGACGTTCCGGCGCACCGTCATGTGAGGGTAGAGCGCATAGCTCTGGAAAACCATCGCGACGTCACGATCCTGCGGGGCCAACCCGTCGACGCGCCGTCCGCCGATGTGGATCTGCCCCCCGCTCATCTCGTCGAGGCCCGCAATCAGCCGAAGAAGGGTCGACTTCCCGCAACCCGATGGACCGACGACGACGACGAGCTCTCCGTCGTCCAGGTCGAGCGTGAAGTCCTCCAGCGCGGCGCCGTCCTCGTAGCGTCGCGTCAACCCAGCGAGACGAACGTCCGCCATCAGCGCCCACTCCCCGCGAGCACGCCGGAGCGCAGCGCGGGCTCCAGAACCAGAAGAATCACGATGGCCGGCACCAACATGAGAACCGCGACCGCGCTCGAGAGCCCGGGGTGCCCGAACGCCGAGAGGTAGAAGAGAAGTGGAGGCAGAGTGCGATTCGTCACTTGCAGGAGAAGCGCGTACGCGAACTCGTCCCACGAGACCAGGAAAACGAGCATCGCGGCCGCGCCGAGGGCGGGCCGCACGAGCGGCAGGCTGACGCGGACGAAGGTCGTCCCGGGGCTCGCTCCGTCCAAGAGGGCGGCCTCCTCCAGTTCGGTCGGCACCCCCCGAAACGCCGATCGTAGAATGAGAAACGCGAACGGCAGCCCGAGAAGCGTGTGGGCGAGCCAGAGTCCGACTCCCCCCGGGTCGTTGTAGAGCCCGAAGCGCACGAAGATCACCGCCAACGGCACGGCGATCGCGATCGTCGGAAAGAGCCGGGCGACGACCATCACGCCGTCGAGCCGCACTCCGACCCTCTCGCGACGCGCCGCGAGCCACGCGGCGGGAAGCGCCAGGAGGAGCGTGGACCCGACGGTCGCGAGCGCGACCCCGATGCTCAGGACCAACCCTTGCCCGAGCGGCACGGCATCCGCCGCGGCCGCGAAGTTCTCGAGCGTGATCTCGTGTGGAAGCCAGGTCGGCGGCCAGGCGAAGCTTTCGCGCTCCGGAGTGACCGCTTGCTTCGCGACGAGCCAGAGCGGGATCGCGTTGACTCCGGCGATGGCGCAGGCGAGGGCGACGAGGATCCGCCGGCTCATCCGGCAACCCTCCGACGCAAGAGCGGAAGGCTCGCGAGGACGCACACCAGGGCCAAGACGACCGACGCCGCCGCGCCGTCGTCGCCATAATCCGACCACTGATGGTACGCATACGTGGAGAGCACCGGCACCCCCTCGACCCCGGTCAGAACGAGAGGCGCCGCGAAGATCCGAAGTGCGTCGAGGCCGCGCAGCAGCACGGCCGCGACGATCGCGGGACGCAGAAGCGGCAACGTCACGTGCCAGAACCGTCTCCACCCCGACGCACCGTCGACCCGCGCGGCGTGACCGATCTCCGACGGAATGGCGACCAACGCTCCGAGCACCACGAGAAACACGACGGGCGTCGTGCGCCACGCATCGACGACGGCCACCGAGACGAAGC